>VGGQ01000016.1 GCA_016868535.1 Bacteroidota bacterium
TTTCTGAGCACCGGCTATAAAACTTATGATGAACTCTTTGAATACAGCAAAAATCTGGAAATATTCGCTAGTGCCTATAAAAACGTTGGCACCCACTATGTGGATGACGTAAACCCCGGCACCCTTGTGCGCAAGGGCCTCGATGCCATGCTGGCCTCCCTGGATCCCTACACCAACTTCTACAGCGAAGCACAGACCGAAGAAGCCATGATTGAGCGACAGGGCGAATACGGTGGCGTGGGCTGCCGCATATTTCTGCGCAACCGATACCCGGTGGTAAGTGAGGTTTTTCGAGGCTATGCCTTTGCCAATGCCGATATACGCTGCGGCGACATTATAAAGTTCGTATCGGGGCAGGATATGGCCAATAAATCCACCAACGATGTGGGTGCCATGCTGCGCGGCGCACCCAATAACTCCCTTACCCTCATCATTGAGCGAAACGGAAAAACCATGGAGAAAAAAATTACCCGTGTTTCCGTGCGCACCAAAAACGTGCCCTGGACGGGTATGATTAACGAACAAACCGGCTACATCAAACTCGACGAGTTTGGACAAAACTGTGCCCAGGAAATAGAAACAGCCTTGTTGACGCTGCAAAAAAATCCCGGTATGAACAAGCTGGTGCTGGATTTGCGCGGCAATGGCGGCGGTCTCCTGGCCGAAGCGGTAGATATTGTGGGTCTGTTTGTTGGCGAAAACAAAATGGTGGTGAACATGAAAGGACGTACCACCGAAAGCAATCGCAAATGGTTGACACGCAAACCTGCCGTATCCCCTGATTTACCCCTGGTGGTGCTGGTAGACGCCCAAAGCGCCAGCGCCAGCGAAGTGGTGAGCGGCAGCCTGCAGGACATGGACCGCGCCGTAATCATCGGACAAAACAGCTTTGGCAAAGGGCTGGTGCAGAATTTTTATCCGCTGCCCTACCGCACCCAAATGAAAATAACTACCGCCAAATACTACACCCCCAGCGGACGCTGTATACAACTGCTGGACTACAGCAAACGCAACCCCGATGGAAGCGCCGGAAGCATCCCCGACAGTCTGCGAAAGGCGTTTAAAACCTCTTCGGGCCGCACGGTGTATGACGGCGGTGGCATTCGTCCGGATGTGGCGGTAGACCCCTTCAGCGGTGAACCCCTCACCAAATACCTGCTGGAAGAGCGCTATGTTTTTGATTTCGCTAATGAGTTTCGCAACAGCAATGAGTCCCTGCCTGCCGAAGAACGATTCATCTCCCCGGCTCAGTTTGATGTTTTTGGCAAACAATGCGCCGCAAAACTGAAAATTCAGCTGCGGAAAAAGATGGAAGAAGCCCTGCAAAACAACTTGAAAGACGAAGAACTGGTGAAAATGATTATGAACGATGTGAGCAATGCAAAACTGGAAAAAGCCGTACTCGACCACATCAACCACTGTGGCGAAACCCTGATGTTCCGCATGGAATCGGAAATCATTGCCCGCTATCCCGATGCAGAACGTGAGTACAGACACATGTTTGTCGGTGACCCAGATCTGGCTGCAGCACTCAAAACCCTGAACAACCCCGATGCGTATAACCGCATTCTCAAAAAATAAATGAGCGCAGTACAATGGTTTCTACTGCCCCTGGTGGGCGCTGGGGGCGGATTTCTGGCCGGCATGCTGGGCGTGGGTGGCGGAATTATTTTCATTCCCCTGCTAACATGGCTGTTCGGCACATTGGAATTGCCGCCGGAGGAAATTGTGCGGTTTACTCTGGCCAACAGTATACTGCTAGTGGTAGTGAGCGGACTGACAGGCACATGGAAGCAATACAGGCTGGGTGAATGGCAATGGCGCAAAGTGCTAAGTATCGGCGTGCCTGGTGCCTTGGTATCCTATGCAATTACTTATGTCATACAGCACGGCAACTGGTACGGCAAACCGCATTTCAACCTAGTATTTCTGTGTCTTCTGGGTATTTCGACGGCCAATATGATTTTTGGCAAGAAACAGGACAGCGATACACAATCTTCAGATGATAATTCCGCTCTGTCAATACTGGTAGGCATTCTGGCCGGAGCTGTGGTTGCCCTCAGCGGGCTGGGCGGCGGAGTGATAATGGTTCCATTGTTTCGCATGCTGCTGAAAATGCCAATGCGGCAGGCCACTGCACTTTCCCTCAGCATCATCCCCATTTTGGGTATCGCGCCATTATGCGGTTATTTGCTGGTACAAAATGCCACTGCATTGCCATTTTTACATACCGGCTACATTGCATGGCCCTATGCCTTGCCCATGGCTGTTGGCGTGGCGGTATTTGCCACCCTGGGTGTGAAAGCGGCCAAACACATCTCTGAAACCACTTTGCGGATTATCTTTGCAATCCTTTCTTTCATAGTAATTTTTAAAACCCTGTATGACATTTTTTCTTAACAACCCAAAGACACTTCTGTTGACAACCTCAGCGGTTTTTTTTACTGCCCTGCAGGCCCAAAAGCCCGTTGATGAAAAACGTATTACCCGCCTCACCAATGATATTACTTATCTCGCATCTGATGCGCTGGAAGGCAGACAAACCGGTTCGCCCGGTGAAAAATTGTCGGCCGAGTACATTACAGGACAGATGAAAGAAGCCGGTCTAAAACCGCTTAAAAATGAGTGGTTTCAAACCTTCGAGATTATCAAACTTCGCATTGCCAAATCAGTATGTCTTCTTGCTTTTGTGAGCCCTACGGGTGAAGCCATGCAACTTAAACTGAACGAGGATTTTTATCCCATCAGCCAATCGGGAAATGCAGACAGTGCCGAGGGTGCTGTCGTAGACTGCGGTTATGGAATTGTGCTGCGCGACAGCAGCAGCCGCGATGATTTTGCTGCCTCCGGCGACCTGAAAGGCAATATAGCCGCTATAAGACTGGGTTTTGCAGGCGATTCTGACAACCCCAACAGCCCGTTGGCTGCCGTTGCTGACATCAACACCAAAATTAGAGAAGCCATTGCGCATGGCGCAGCCGGCATACTGTTTTTACCCGGCAGCAGTGCTGCGCAAGTTCCAAAAGGCGACCTGGAACGCTACGCCAAAACCCTGAACATTCCCATTTTCTATCTTAAAAAACCTTTCAAGGGTGAATTTCCCCGAGGTGTGCGCATGCAGATGAAAAGTCATATTGCGGTATTCAAGGCTACCGCGCATAATGTGGTAGGGGTTGCGGGTAAATACAAGCGCAGCAAAAACAACATCATCGTTTGCGCCCATCATGACCACCTGGGCTTCAATGAATACGGGGGCAGCCGTTATATAGGTCCGCAGGCCATTCACAACGGCGCCGACGACAACGCCAGTGGCGTGGCCGCCATGCTGGAACTTTCGCGCAGTCTGAAAGGATTAAAATATAAGAAAAATAACCTGATTTTTGTTGCATTCAGCGGTGAAGAACTGGGATTGCTGGGATCTAAGCACTTTGTGCAACAGTGCCCCTTACCCAAACAAAAAATCAGTTATGTCATTAACATCGACATGCTGGGTCGACTGAATGAAAAGAGTAAAACCCTGATGGTGAATGGCGTGGGAACCAGCCCCGTTTGGAAAACCACCTTATCATCCATCAAAACCGACAGCAACCGCATCCGCATTGCTACTGCAGAAAGTGGCCTGGGACCCAGTGATCACGCATCGTTTTATCTGGAAGGTATTCCGGTACTGCACTTCTTTAGCGGGCAGCATGAAGATTACCACAAACCTTCCGACGACGTCGATAAAATAAACTTTGCAGGAATGGGCGCTGCTTTGGAGGTAATTGAGCAAATGATTGCTGCTAACACCGGTAAGAAAAAGCCTGCCTTCACCAAAACCAAAGATGTGACCCCCGGACGCAGCAATTTTAAAGTAACCCTGGGCGTGATGCCAGATTATACCTTCACCGGCAATGGCATGAAACTGGATGGGGTTACCGATGGCCGACCAGCCATGAAAAGCGGCCTGCAACGCGGTGATATCATCACCCGTGTGGGTGAAATCAATATTGGCAGCGTATCGGATTACATGAATGCCCTGTCAAAATTTGAAAAAGGCCAGAAAGCCGAGGTATCCTACCTTCGCGATGGCAAAACCCTTACCACCACCGTTGAGTTCTACCCATGAAAATCATTGACCACATTCGCGGCGCTGCCGGAAAAACCCTTTTTTCCTTCGAGATTCTGCCCCCGTTGAAAGGCGCGGACATTGCCATGCTGTGGAAAGGCATAGATCCGCTCATTGAGTTTAACCCTTCTTTCATCAATGTTACCTACCACCGCGAGGATTTTATCATTCGCAACCAACCCGATGGCAGTTTCGACAAGGTAAGTACCCGCAAGCGTCCCGGCACTGTGGCCATTTGCGCGGCTTTGCAGCACAAATACAAAATTGATGCGGTTCCACATCTTATCTGTGGCGGGTTTTCGCGCGAAGACACCGAAAACGCCCTTATTGACCTCGACTTCCTGGGTATTGACAATATCCTTGCCCTGCGCGGCGATGCCCGCAAAGGCGATACCCACTTTATACCCGAAGCTGACGGACATAAAAACGCCCTGGATTTGATCCACCAGATACGCAACATGAACGCCGGTATCTACCTGGATGAAGAGCTCACCAATGCCCGCGACACGCATTTTTGTATTGGTGCCGCCGCCTACCCCGAAAAACACATTGACGCACCAAGCATGGAGGTGGACATAAAATACCTGAAACGCAAGGTAGAAGCCGGTGCTGATTTTCTTGTAACCCAAATGTTCTTCGACAACCGCCACTACTTCGACTTTGTGGCCAAATGTAGGGAAAATGGCATTCGAGTGCCCATCATTCCCGGTATCAAACCCCTCAGCACTGCGAAGCAAATGGAATTGCTGCCCCGTATCTTCCACATAGAAATGCCCGAAGACCTGCGCAAAGCCACCGATGGCATCACCGATGATGATGCCATCAAGCAAATTGGCACAGAATGGGGCACCATGCAGTGTAAGGAGCTGATAAAAAAAGGCGCACCAGCAATGCATTTCTACACCATGGGAAAAAGCGAACAAACCTCGGCCATTTGCAGGGCCATTTTCTGATGAAGGGAACCGTTGTAAAAAGCACAGGCAGCTGGTACAACGTACTCGACGAAGAAGGAAAGGCATGGAAAGCCCGGGTTCGCGGCAAAATACGCCTGCAAGAGGCAGACACAAGCAACCCCATCGCCGTTGGCGATAACGTGCTGCTGCAACCCGACCCGCAATATCCTGACACCTGCACTATCACAGATATTGAACCCCGCAGCAACTGGGTAATCCGCAAAAGCAACAAACTTAGCAGCCGAAGGCAAATTATTGCCGCCAACATTGATGTGGCCGTAATGCTAGCCGGACTGACAGCTCCCCGCACCTCTTTTGGCTTTATAGACCGTTTTCTGGTCTGCTGTGAAGCGTTTCATATTCCCGCCATTATATTCTTTAACAAAACCGATTTACTGCCCGCAGAAGGGCTGGAATTGGTGAATGAGGTTGGTGAAATATACAGCAATGCCGGGTATACTGTCATTTCCGGATCGGCGGCAACGGGGCAGGGTGTGGATGAACTTAAAAAAGAAATTTCCGGAAAAACGGTGTTGTTTGCCGGACACAGCGGCGTAGGCAAAAGCACCCTGCTGAATTGTATGTTCCCCGAAGCCGAAGCCCGCGTTGGCATCATTTCAGAGGCACATGAAAAGGGCAGACACACTACCACGTTTGCCGAGATGCATATGTTTGCCGGCCACACGGGCATCATCGACACCCCCGGCATCCGCGATTTCGGGTTGGTAGACATCCTGCCCAAAGAAAGCGGTCAGTACTTCCCGGAGTTCAGGCCTTATTTAAACCAATGTAAGTTTAACGACTGCAGCCACACAAACGAACCAGACTGTGCCATCAAAACTGCCGTGGAAGCGGGACAAATACCGATGCAGCGTTTTTATACATACCTGAGCATATTGCAGGGTGAGGATGTGTTCAGTTGAATAAAAAAAGGCGGTATCGCGCCGCTACAACCCGCTGTCCTTGCTGCCTTCCGGCCCTGGGGAATTGAACGGGGAGCTGGCCGTACCGCCGCTGCAAAGATAAAGGATTATGGTTTAATGGTCTCACGGTTTATTTGTTTATTGGAAATCATTGCGTCGCCGACCAAGGGATAAAACGGTTTGTGAAAACAAACCCCCTCATAGCCCATAAGCCAGAACATTAAACAATTAAACCAATATACGGTCAACGTTATTCCGGCATGGACAAACTTTACACTGTCAACAAAAAAAGTTAGTTCGCCACTACTACCACCTTGGTGTATTTGCGGTTGCCCTGCGACAGCTGATAGAAGTAATTTCCCGGCCTTAAACCGTACAAATCAACCCGAACTTCGTGCTCGCCCATACTGTGTTTGCCAGAGGCCATGGTATGTGTGCGGTTGCCCAGCGGATCAAACAGATACAATTCCACATTGCCACCATCGGTGAAGAATTTGAAGGTAGCCTCGCCGCTTACAGGGTTCGGATACACATCATACAAATGCAGCCTGCTTACCAGATCGGCAAAATCCTCAATGCCCATCCGACTGGCTTTGAATACCGGCAATGTATTGAAGTCCCTGCCACCCATGGCTGCTTTTACTTCGGTTTTGCTCAAGCCAAACCAGTCCTGGAGCGCACTGACATATATCTGCCTGAAATCATACTGCATGGGCACGTTGTCGGCCACGGTAACGGTATCGGGTATCACCGGATTACGGCCAATAATGCCTTTCTGTACTCCGGTACCAAATGCAATCATGGGTGCGGCGGCACCGTGGTCTGTACCCACACTTCCGTTGCTCATGATGCGGCGACCAAATTCAGAGAATGTGAGACCTGCAACCTTATCTTGAATGCCCATCAGGGTTAGGTCATCCTGGAAAGCATTGATGGCATCACTCACGCGCTGCAACAGGGTAGCATGCGCTCCCAGGCTGTGGTCGCTGTTGTCAACCTGCTGACTGTGGGTGTCAAATCCTCCGATGCTTACCATGTAAACCTGGGTTTTTAGGCCGCCTTTGATGAGACGTGCTACAATTTTCAACTGATCTGCCAGGGTGTTTCCGGTAGGATACTTGGTACTGAGTGTAGTGGCTTTGCCGGCTGCATTTTTGATGGAAGTACCATATTGGTTGGTCTGGTTTGCCATGATACGTAAAAATTCCAGTTCGCGGCCTGCCGGCGTATCGGGAACAGGATCGGTTGTACCATTTACCAGGCCGTAAAAATTTGAAGGATCGGTTATAGCCATGGCCATATTTACCGAGGTACCCATTGTAGCAAGAGATACCATGCCGCCAATCTGTATGGCAGGCGGGTCGGGTGCGCCTGTATTTGGAAATCCGTCAGGGAAACCGGGGAACTCCGCATCGAGGTAGCGCCCCATCCATCCTGATGACCAGCTTTCTTTGGCATCGCTGCCGCTCATCCAGATATCAGTAGAACGGAAATGTGAAAAGTTAGGGTTTGGATAACCCACATCCTGAACAATGTTCACCAAACCGTTGTTGTATAGGCCCTGTAAGCCGGTCATGGCAGGGTGTAGCCCTGTTCCAGTCACTCCGTTCAGCTTCAGCACTTTGGTATCCTGTATAAGCACATTGCTGCGGGCTTTGGTCAGGTTGGTATACTGATCCAGCGGGATTACGGTATTCAAACCATCATTACCCCCGTTAAGCTGTATGAGCACCAGCACATTGCCATTGTTGCCAGTTCTGCGGCCCAGCAAATGCATAAGCGGTGAGTTTGCGTATGCGCGCACCGACAGTCCGTTCAGGGTTACCGGAAGCATGGACCCGGCGGCGGTGGCGGCTTTGAGAAATAATCTGCGTTTCATTGGGCAGGTTTATGATAGCTGATATTCAGACAGGTTCATGATGGATTTGTAGAGCAATTGCAATTTGAGTTTTGCCGAAGCCAGTGCGGTGGCATGACTTGAATGCCCCGGATCATTGGCCTGGGTCCACTCATCGGACCAGTTGTAGGCTGGAATGCCGCCCGGAAGCAGGTTGTTGCGCAGGGTAGCAATTTCTGTAATGTTCAGTTCCAGTGGTAAAACAAACGCCACAGCATCGGCAATCAGTGTATCGGCATCTGCGGGGTTTGAAAACTGTCTGGTAACTTTAAAAACATCAGCAATGAAAGTGTATCCTCCGCGTCTGTAACCTGTGAAGAGCATCAAATCAGTAAACTGGTTTCTTTTCGGCAGGGAATCGCTGCTGATCCAGCTGCGCAGAAATTGCGGCGACTGATGCCATGCAGGCCATCCCGATACGCTTGGCGGATCCAATATATCCTGCAAAATAGCCTGACCAAATGCACGGCCGTAACCGGTAATATTGTACAGCTGCTCAGTATCGGTGGGGAAATCCGTTTCCCACTGTCGGCAGAAGCCCGCAATATGAGTTGTGGGATCTTTAATTACGCAACCCATATTCAAAGGATCAAAGAAATGTTCGCTTTTAAGCAGTTTATCCAGCAGGGGTTTTATGTTGTAATTGTTGTTGCGAAAATGATCTGCCAGCGGCGTGATGATATTGGTTTCAACATCGGGGGTGATGTCATAATAGACAAAATATTTGTACAGTTTTCTGCAAATAAATTTGGCTACCTCGGTTTGGGCAAAAATCATGTTCAGCATGTCGTCAAGCTCATCGGTTCCTGCGGTGGCCGTGCTTCTGCCCGTGATTAAGGTATTGTTAAAAAAAGCTGAAAACTGCTTGTTAGTGGTATCGTGGTTATTGAGGGTAAAGGTAGCTGTGGGCGGCGTAGTCAGAAAATTAATGTTCCAGCCAGTAAGCACCCGGGCTGCCGCCTTTACATCGTCCTCGGTGTATTTGCTGTCGGGACCTTTGCCCAGGGTAAACAGCTCCATCAATTCACGGGCATAGTTTTCATCTGGGGCACGTTTGGTATTGTAACGACCGTTCAGATACACCAGCATAGCAGGATCCACAGAAAGTGCCCTTACCAGTGATTTGAAATTGCCCATGGCATTATTTCGCAGGGTTTTCAGGTAAATATGCGTCATTCTGGGGTCCACCTGTTCTAGGGCAGAAATTGGAATAAGGTTGTGCCAGAACATCACCATTTTCTCCATGATGGTGGACTGTTGTTTGGCAGCCATTTCCCACCACCAGGATTTCATAGACATGGTGCGCTGAAAATTAAAGTTGAAATCAAGGGCGGAATTCACCCAGGTAGCACCATAAGCTACATTGGGATCAGGCATGGTTTTTCCGTAATGATTCAGTGGCTCATTGGGCACTGCGGTAGATGTATTCAGCAGGGCATCTACGGCAGCCGACATGGATTTGGCAGAAAAATCCTTCATGTCCTGAACTTTCACGCCAAAAAGCGTGCGGCGGAGCAGGTGCATGGCTTCTTTCTTGCCAAAGGTGCCGGAGTAGACAGCTAAACCTGTGGTAGTGCGACGTTCCACCTTTTTTACTTCGGTGGGAGCGGCTGCTCTTTTAAACGTTAAAAATTCCTTGCGGTCCATGGTATCATGGTTTTGGTAATAAGACGACAAAAACAAAGATAGGTTTAATTTTTTTAAAAAAAATTTAAATAGGTCGTTTAAGCCTTATCACACCATGATGATATGCGGTTATTTCCCCGCCTGTCTCAAATAAGAGTCTCCCCTGCGCATCCACGCCGTTTAAAAATCCCTTCAAAATTTTTCCTGCTGTGTTTTCAGCTTCCCAAAAGCTATTTCGGCCCTCTATTTCATCATTATAATTTTGCAGAAATATAACATTATCAGGTTGCTTTTTCCAATCAGAAAAGGCAGTTTGCATGCGTTTGAGAAGGCTACTTGCCAAATCCATAAGGTTGTGTTCCTTACCGGTGATGTTTTTCAGGGATGTAGCTGGCTGTGGCAGGCTGTCAAAATCTGTCTGGTTCACATTTATGCCAATGCCCAGGCACAAAGCTTTTCCGCTTCCAGAATCTCCCTGAATTTCCATGAGAAGGCCGGCAAGTTTGGCTCCTTTGTATCGAAGGTCGTTGGGCCATTTAATTTCCGCTGCAATTTCATGCTGTCTGAAAGCATTAATACAAGCCACAGTCAATGCCATATTCAGCAGGGGGCAGGTTTCGAGCCGTGGCTTTTTCAGAGGAAGCCATACCGACATGGCCAGATTTTGACCCGGTTCGGCCTCCCAGGTGCGGGAAAGTTGTCCGCGACCGCTGGTCTGGTGAAAAGTAAGCAGGGCTATGGGATGTTTACCTCCGGCCTGCCGGGCGCACAACGGCACAAGATCCTGGGTACTTCCGCAGGAGGGTGCGTAAAACAGCATTATTTTACCAACTTGGTCTATGAAAAAAAATTCTTCCAGGTTTATTGCGTTCTTTGCACAAAGAAAAGCCAAAGAATGGCAAAAAAAACAGAAAATGAAACGGAAGCCCTGGCCATGGTGGCAGTGAAGGGCATGCAGGGAAAGAAAGCACACGAAATTGTGCTGCTGGATTTACGCAAATTAAAGGGTGCTTTTGCCGATATGATGGTGGTTTGCCATGGCAACAGTGACAGGCAGGTAGAGGCTATTGCCGACGGCGTGGAAGAAGAGATTAAAATGGCCATCGGCGAAAAACCCTTGCACCGCGAGGGCGGTGAGCGTGCCAAATGGATTTTGCTGGACTATGTGAATTTGGTGGTGCACGTGTTTCAGGAAGAAAAGCGGCGTTTTTACGGCATTGAGGACCTTTGGGGCGATGCTGAACTCAAAAAATTTGATAACCCTTTGTAAAAGGGTTGCCTCTTCCAATTTTTTACATTACCTTCGCAAGCCCTTTCAGGGAAAGCGTTCTTATCACATTTGGCCCGTTCGTCTATCGGTTCAGGACACGTCCCTTTCACGGATGAAAGAGGGGTTCGATTCCCCTACGGGCTACGATTTAGTTGATAGTTAGGAGTTACAAGTCAGTAGTTTTTAGGTTTTTAATCCAAACAATCGACTGAAAAAGATACATCGCGGGATGGAGCAGTGGTAGCTCGTCGGGCTCATAACCCGAAGGTCACAGGTTCGAGTCCTGTTCCCGCTACAAAGCCAAAAAAGCCCACCTGACAAGGTGGGTTTTTTTAATGCGCCGAAAGGATGCCGTGCTTGTACGAGGCAGACTGAAGGGGCATAAAAAAACGAGCGAAGCGAGGTTTTTTGGGGCTTTGTTAAGCCTCCCCCTCAAGGTCCGGCGAGCGATGCGAGCCATTCCTGTTCACTGGGTGCCGTGCTTGCACGCAGCGTGGCTACCAAGGAACTTTTTTTGAATTTATATTCAATTTTTTTGATATTCGCAGCATGGAAACACAAATGACTTCAACCGTAAATCATGCTTTACTTTCGATTCTTATCCTAAACATTGCATCAATAGTTTTTGTTGCTATATTATATTTTTTGAAATATTTATCTTTCCATAGATTAAATGATTTAGCAGAAAGCTTGGAAGAAATGGATGGGTTCAAGAATATTGTGAATAAATTAAAAATGTCAATTATGTTCATGAAAACAGGATATCATTTAATTTATGGTATAACCCTATTGATATTAGGATTGAACCTAGTGTATACTTTATACATGTTTACCAAATAATTTATTTGATAATTGTTTGGTTTTTATACTGCATTTTATATACAGCTTTAGACATTTTTAATCTTTCTTCGCATTATTTCTTAGGAAACTGCCTCATCATTACTTAAAATTTGCAACCAACACCGCGAGCCACAACCCATTCAAGGTACTTTTACATGTCAATCATCCAACTTAATAATAACAAAACAGCATTATTCATCCCTTTGTATTTAATTTGCGGTAGTTTTTGGTAAAACCAAAACAACAGACAAATTCATGAAGTTAATTATTCCCATGGCCGGCATAGGTAAACGCATGCGGCCCCATACCCTCACCGTTCCCAAGCCCCTGTTGCCCGTGGCCGGAAAGCCCATCGTTCACTGGCTCATAGAAGACATCGCCGCTGTTTGCGATCAGCCCATAGATGAAATTGCCTTCGTAATTGGTGATTTTGGTGCAGAAACAGAAACCCACCTGCTGCAAATTGCCCAAAGCGTTGGCGCACGGGGCCACTTATGTTATCAGGATGAGCCGCTGGGAACAGCACACGCCATACTTTGTGCAAAAGAAAACCTACAGGGCGAAGTGATTGTGGCCTTTGCCGACACCCTCTTCAGGGCAGAATTTCACCTCGACACCAACCCCGATGGCGTTGTATGGGTGCACAAGGTAGACAACCCTTCCAGCTTCGGTGTGGTTAAACTGGATAATGAAAATTTTATCACCAATTTTGTGGAGAAACCTGCCGAGTTTGTCTCAGATCTGGCCATTATTGGTATTTACTACTTCAAAAGTGGCGAAACCCTTCGCAGGGAATTGCAATACCTCATTGATAACGATATTCGCGAAAAAGGAGAATACCAGCTTACCAGTGCCCTGGAAAACATGAAAAACAAGGGCATGCGTTTCAAGCCCGGAACAGTAGATGAATGGTGGGATTGCGGGAACAAGGATGCCATCGTAAACACCAACAGGCGCATGCTGGAAACCCGTCGTGAACTGTTTCACGTTGCCCCTGAAAGATTTAATGGCAGTACGCAAATCATTCAACCCTGCTTCATTGGCGAAAATGTAGAGCTGAAAGGCTGTGCTGTTGGACCATACGTGAGCATTGGAGCAAATACAAAACTGGAAAACTGCGTTGTCTCCAACAGCATCATTCAGAAAAACAGCCATATAATCAACCTGAATTTCACCAACAGTATGATTGGTAACCATGTAAATCTCAACGGTGAAAGCTGCGAACTGAGTATCGGAGATTATTCCACACAATCATGATGCGGTACGGCAGTTTTCTGCTGCCGTTACTTTGGGTAGCCTGGGGTTGCGGTACCCGCAAACCTTCACCGGCCGCATCTTCCAAAGACATTGATACCGCCTCGCTGCGTGAAATTTACTACGCCGCTGAACTGCATTACCTACAGGCAAACTGGAAGCAATCAGACTCCCTCTACAGGCATTATATCAGAAGTAACATGCCGCCGGGACCCGCATACCACCGTTTGGCCTGCATAGCCGCCAAAAACGGAAAATACGATGAAGCACTTTTCCTGAACGCCAAAGCCCGCAATACGGACACTTCCGTTGAGGACTGGTTGTGGCTGGATGCAGAATTATACCACCGCAAAAGCGAATACAAAAAAGCAGGTGACATCTATTCGGCCTATACAACAAAGCACACCCGCGCATGGACAGCCTACAAAGATGCTGCCCGGTCATACCTTTCAGGCGGTGAATGGACTTCCCTGCTTAGCCTGTGCAATCGGTGGGAGAATGCTTTTGGACTGATGGAACCCATCGTTGAATACAAGGAACGTTCACTGATTGTGTTGGGAGAAACCGAAAAAGCTGCAGAGCAATGGGCGGCGCTCAGGCGAAAATATCCGGACAGACAGTATTACCAATACAGGCAGGTCCGCCTGCTCAAAGACAATTCTGGCACTGAAGCAGCCAAACGTCTTTTGGATACACTGATGAAGGCTGACCCCATGGACCATGAACTCATGGCTCTTTATTGTGAACTGAATTCTTCCGCATCGTCAAACACCATTCCGCCATACCTGTTGCAAATTGCACGTGCAAAAGGATTATCATTCGCATCGAAATGGAAATGCCTTGAAGCATATACCGGTGCGGTTCATCCGGCCTACGATTCCTGCGAGACCCTGCTGAGGGAATTGTGCGTGGCCCACCCCAACGAACCTCAGGCGCTTAAATCGCTGGGTATGTGGTGCCTGTTTCACGGCAAACCCGCTGAAGCAGCCGGATTTCTGAGGCAAACCCTGAATGAAGGAAAACAGACTGCAGATTTATGGATGCAATACATCACAGCGCTTTCTCTGGGTTGCCAAAGCCGCAAAATGGTTGAAGAAGCGGATACCATGCTCGAACTGTATTCAATGGTGCCTGTAAGTTATAAAATAAAAGCAGCTGTGCTGTTCACAGTCAGAAATACGGATGAGGCCATACGCGTCCTGGACAACGGAGCGCGTTTTGCGGAAAATAATTCAGCCCTTGAGGCAACCCGGATTTACATTCAACTTCAAAATGGTATAAACGTGGCCAAACCAGATGAGGTTGTATACTTTGAGGATTCCTCAGTCATTGCAGATGCTGTCATGATAAATACGGAATGGGCAATGAGCCAAAATAATACAGAGGAAGCTGAAAAACAGTTAAATATATTGTTCGGGAATCCAAAAACACGGATTGAATTGCGATTTAGCGGATACATTGCTTCAGATTACTGGTCATTTTTTCAGTGCGTGGTTCAGCAGGGCCGCCTGGCCTTGTTAACCGGTAAAAACCAACAGGGCGCCATAGCGTTGTTAAAAAAGTACCTGCCCGAAAGTCCTGTGGCATTAGAATTGACAGGTGATTTGTATGGTTTGCAGTCAGTCAGTGCATTGGCCTGTTACGAAAAGGCATTGCTTTGCACCGAATATGCATACAAAGACCGGGTAAGCCTGAAAATAAAAAAGATTAATAATCGTTAAATATACATTGAGAAATCTTATCCTGCTTTTTGCACTTTTTACCCTCGTCGGAGCCTGTAAATCGCGAAAAACTGCCATGACGGAAACACCGGTGCGCATTGGCAACATCTATACAGACACTACTGTGGTACTAAAGGGAGATAATATCAACCGTAAAAGCTGGCAGCATTTCTCCGATCGCCTGAATATGGAATATGTATCCGCAGACGGACAGGAGATGAGCGGTACCCTGAGTTTGCGTATGCGCAATGACAGTATACTTTGGTTTTCGGTGTCTGTAGCCTTTGGAGTTCAGGTAGCCAAAGGAATTATTACCCGCGACAGTTTGCTAATACTGGATTTATATCATAAAGAATACATGCGGCTGGGCATAGCAGATCTGTCAAAAATGCTGGGTGCTTCCGTTTCACTGCGTGAACTTCAAAACCTTATTGTGTCCAATCCAATTTTTGATACCATCTATTACCGGAAAGATGCTGTTTCCGGAGGATGGTATTCGGCAAACCCGCCCATTACAAACATATTGTTCACCAATGGTACCGGAAATATCGACAGCAGTGTGATTGCTGAAACAGGTAAAAACAGGCAGATCAAAGTGGTTTACGAAGGCGAACAAAAATCGGGGACCTTCTCTGTGCCACAACAGATGCGGCTTACCGCATTTGGTGACAAAAATACTGTACGCCTCCAGGCATCGTTTACAAACCCCAGCGACGCTGTCATACCTTCGTATCCGTTTAGCATTCCTGCCGGATATACCCAAAAACAATAACAAAATGTTTCGCTTCGCCGTCATAGGTTTTCTGGTTTTGTTGCCCCTTGCCGTTCATTCCCAGTCAAGGAGAGAACTTGAAAAAAAGCGAAAGAAAGTGCAGGAGGAAATTCAGTATACGCGGGGTATTTTGCAAAAAACCAGTGCCCGAAAAAGTGCTGCACTTCACAAAATCGGGGCCCTGAACCGCATCATCGAAAAACAGGGAGAGGTAATAAAAGACCTGAAATCTGAATTGAACGAAGCCAATCAGGAAATTGACGAGCAAACACTGACGCTTGATCAGCTGAAGGCATCCTATAATGCAGAACGTTTCAAACTGCGCAAGACCATTCTCAATGCCTACAAAAGCCGAAAATCGGTAAGCAAAACGGCATTTGTTTTTGCGTCTGCATCCTTCCGGCAGGCAGTTAGAAGAATGCAGTACCTCAAAAGGTTATCGGATTACCGAAAACAACAGATTGGCTTGCTGGAAATAAAAGCAGCAGACGTTAAAAATGGACTTGAAGAACTTGAAGGCATACGACAGGAGAAAACCGCCATTTTAGTTGCCGAAAAGAAAGAACAGAAACAGCTGGAAACAGACCGCAACCAGAAAACGCAGCTCGTAAAGTCGCTGGCAGGCAAAGAGACTGAATTGCGCAAAAAAATAAAACAGCATGAAAAGTCAGTAGCCAGGCTTAACTCAGCCATATCCGCCATGATTGCCAAAGAGATTGCTGCCGCCAAAAAAAGGGCACGCGAACAGTCCACAAGGGACAACACCAGTACAGCTGCGGCATCGCCAAAAACCACAACAGGCAGAACGGCCCGCACATCAGGCGCTATAATGCTCACCCCTGAAGCCAGAGTTATAAGCGATAATTTTGCCTCGGGCAAGGGAGGGCTTCCTTGGCCGGTTGAACGCGGTTATATTTCTCAATATTTCGGTGTGCATGCACATCCTGATCTGGCGGGTATAACACTTGTTAATAATGGTGTGGACATAACCACTTCTGAAGGAAGCACTGCCAGAGCCGTTTTCAAAGGCACAGTCTCAGCCATACTCGAAATTCCCGGACAGGAAAAGGCTGTTTTGTTAAACCATGGCGAGTATTATACTGTATACAGTCGCCTTAGTCAGGTGTATGTGAGCCGCGGACAGCAGATAGAAGTCAAGCAGGCTCTGGGTAAAGTTTGGACCGATGACGAATCCAAAACCATATTCCAGTTTCAGCTTTGGCAGGGGCAAGCTAAACTCAATCCCGCCGACTGGCTGACTTCGCGATAAAATCTGTATTTTTGTATAAATGAAAGTAGGTATAGCAGGCGCAGGCGTTATGGGCGCAGGTATAGCACTCAGCAGTATACAGGCAGGTTATACCACCTTGCTGTTTGATGTAAGTGAAGCCGCTTTGGAAAAAGGCACTGCTTATATCCGCAAAGAGTTTGACAAATCAGTTGAAAAAGGCAAAATCACACCTGGCAAAGCGGCCAAAATGCTGGCTTTGCTCACAACCGTAAGCGATGCCACCAGATTACAGGCCGATATAATTATTGAAGCCGTACTTGAAAACCTTGAGATAAAGCAGACCCTTTTCCGGCAGCTCGAATCCGTTAACACCACTGATGCCATTCTGGCAACCAATACCAGTTCTATTCCCATCAGCCAGATAGCCCGCGGCATGCAGCACCCCAAACGGATTGTAGGTGTTCACTTTTTCAATCCGGCCCATATTATGAAACTGGTAGAAATTATCTCCGGGGCCGAAACCGATAACACTGTTGCTGAAAAAGCATTTCTATGGGCCGAATCACTGGGCAAAAAGGCTGTCTATGCCGCCGATGCACCCGGGTTTATCGTAAACCGCGTTGCGCGTCATTATTATGTTGAAGGGTTGAAAATCCTAGAAGAACAGATTGCTTCACTGGACAGCATAGATCGGCTGTGTGAGGCTTCTGGTTTTAAAATGGGACCATTCAGGCTGATGGATCTGATTGGTGTGGATACCAATTATTCGGTTACCTCCTCAATGTTTTCATTGTTTGGGCAGGATGCAAAGTTTAGGCCCAGCCGCATTCAGAAGCAAAAAGTGGATGCCGGACACCATGGTCGAAAATCAGGTCAGGGTTTTTATCGATATGAGGATTAATTTGCCCCTTGCCGCAACACTGCTGATTTTTCTGGCAGCCTGTCGGAATAACAATATCACGGAAGCCATTCCCAAAGGACCTGTAAATATTACCCTTGATTTGAACCTGCTCGACAATCAGCACTTGCTGGTACCGGGCAGTTTTACCATGGCCGAAGGTGGGGTGAAGGGGGTAATTATCATCCACGATTACGACGATTCATGGTATGCATTTGAACGTACCTGCGCCTGGCAGCCACTCAATACCTGTTCTCAAATCTGGGTTGATACACAGGCGATCCAGCTCAAATGCGGAACCTACACTTCTAACCGTTTCGAAACCTGCTGTGAAAGCCGATTTATGTTCAATGGATTGCCGCTGAAAGGGCCTGCAGGCGGTTCTCTTGCTCGATACAGCATCAGCCGAAGCGCAAACTTACTGTACGTGTACAATTGAGCCTTGCAGGTTTTGTAATGATGAAAATCAGCAAATAAGCCAATTTATCATGACGTTTATATGACAAAAGTTATGTTGGGGGGTGAAAATAAAAAAAAAATTCAAAAAAGTTTTTTTTTAATCGAAGTTCTTATATTTGTTGCCTGATATACCCTAAAACACAAAAAGAAAACCGCATATGACGTATAAATACATAGGACGTTTTTTAACCACCGCGTTTGTAATGTCAGCTCTGATGGCCGCGCAGGCTCAAACAGTTGACGCCCCAATGAGTGTAGAGGCCAATGTGGGCCTGAGAGAGTACCTGGGCGATCAGGGTTCTTCCCTGTTCTTCGCTAAAAAACCCGATTATCAGGGTGCTGGTATTAACTTCGGTTACTACCTTAGTCCCACATTCGACGGGGTGGTAAACTTCAGCGCAGGTGATGTTGGATACAAAAGAGAGGTATCATGGCAGACCGAACCCTGGAAATACCAATCGTTCCGAGCCAACACGATGGACTTAACTCTTGGTGCCCGTTTTAAACTCAATTCATTTTTCAACGAAGATTCCAAAGTTATACCTTATCTATATGGCGGTTTTGGCGGCTATTACGTTCACAGTCAGGTTCGCTGGGGTAACCAGAATGAAATCCAGAATGCTATTACCGAAATGGGTGCCGCTGTTCAAGGCGGTGCAGGCGTCTCATTCAATCTGAGCGACCGTATTGGTCTGCGCTGGTCATGGACTGCCACTTACACCATGAATGACCGCTGGGATGGTGCAAACCAGCCTGGCGACGCAGATCCTTTCATGCCCCTTATAAACAGGCTTTGGAAAACTAATGACATGTGGGGTTACCACGCAATAGGTATCACCATGGCGCTAGGTGAAAGCAAAGGTCCGCGCAGATGCAAGGATAAAGACGAAGATGGTGTTTGCGACAAATATGACCTCTGCAAAAAAACACCCGAAAAATACCGCAAATATGTGGATAGCGTTGGTTGTCCGGCTGACCGCGATCTCGACTCGATATATGATGCAGATGATGCTTGTCCCGATGAGAAAGGTCTGAAGCAATTTGCCGGATGCCCCGACACCGATGGTGACGGCATTGAAGACAGCAAAGACAAATGTCCTAAAGATGCAGGCAGTGCTGAAACTGGAGGATGCCCCGACCGCGATGGTGACGGTGTACTAGACAAAGACGATAAATGCCCCACAGTGGCCGGTCTGCTTGCACTCAACGGATGCCCCGACCGCGACGGTGATGGTGTAGAAGATGATTCAGACAAGTGTCCTGACGTTCCCGGTGCCATTGCCGGCGAAGGCTGCCCCGATACAGACGGTGACGGTATCTACGATAACATTGACAAGTGCCCTACCAAGCCCGGTATTGCTGCCAACAAAGGTTGTCCCGAAATGAAGGTAGCGACCATAAAAGCCATTGAAAAGGCCGCCAAAAATATCTTCTTTGAAACTAACAAAGACATTTTGAAGAAAGAATCTTTTGACGATATCGATATCCTGGTGAAAATCCTCAGAGAATACAGCGAAGCTTCTGTAACCATCGAAGGTCACACAGATTCAGACGGAGATCCTGTCAGGAATCTGGATTTGTCGCAGCGCCGTGCCGATGCTGTTGTTGTCTACATGCTAAACAAAGGAATCTCGCCTGAGCGCATGAAAGCTTTAGGATTTGGTGACACCCGTCCCAAAGTTCCAAATACCAGCGTACTGAACAAGGCAACCAACCGCCGCGTGGAAATACTGGTAACATACTAAAACCGAATTATATCATGGAAAGGCCACCCGCAGTGGCCTTTCTTATTTTTGGCCTGTGGATGACAGAAAGTTTTTCCTGCACCATAGCAAACATGCACTCGGGCTCTGCAATTCGTGGATTGCCCCCCCCCTGTTGATAGTTCGCCAGCTCCGCGATACAACGCAACTGGCAGAGAACACTCTGTTGTTTATCGCAGATTCATGCGAAAGGTTGATTTTGCTACCCTATCACCCGGGGCCGGGGGTTTTTAGTGCCCACGGGGATACCGCCATAAATTCGGTGTTACATTCCGAGTGGTATGTGCTCATACAATTACTAAAATAATGCCCTAATGTATAACTTTGTCGTGCCGTGCTTTCTATATTCCGTTATCTGTTGCTGCCTCCGGCCGCTGTTTATGCCGCAGGAGCATGGTTGCGCAGGCTTTATTTCCGGCTATGCGACCGCAGAAAATCCGGCAGTATATACACCATAGCTATTGGAAACCTGGCTGTAGGTGGCAGCGGAAAGACACCGATGGCATTGTTTATTGCCCAGCAGCTTAAAAGCAACACAGCGCTGCTTTCAAGGGGTTATAAACGCAAAACAAATGGATTCAGAGAGGTGCAAGTCCATGATTCGGCAGAGAATTGTGGAGACGAGCCGCTGGAAATGAAAAATGCTGCACCTGAAATTCCCGTGTTTGTGTGTGAAAACCGATACGAAGGAATCAGGCAGATGCAGTGTTCCTATCCTAATATTCAAAGGGTTATACTGGATGATGCTTTTCAGCATCTGCCGCTGAAGGCCACTAAATATGTTCTGCTCACAGATTTTCAGAAGCCTTTTTATAGCGATTTACCCATGCCGGCAGGCAATTTGCGAGAGTTTGCCTGTACAGCCTCGGAGGCAGATGTAGTTGTGGTAACCAAATGTCCTGCCGACCTTACGGAACAAAAGGCTGGAACTATCGGGAAGAAACTGGAAAAGTATGAAAAACCTTTTTTCTTTTGTCACTATGAAAATGCGGTTCCTGTAAATAATGCAGGCGAAACACTGACACGGGGAGCTCAGGTGGTGTCGGTTTCCGGGCTGGCTCAAAACAATGTATTCAGGAACTGGGCTGCCGCAAATTATACCCTATTGTCCTTTCATGGTTATCCTGACCACCACACTTTTTGCGATACTGATTACCTGCAATGGGCAGGGGAACTGGAAAAACACAGCAATGCTATATTGCTCACAACCCGAAAGGATTTTGCCCGAATGGACAAATTGCCTGAGGGATTAAAAAAGCTAACTTTTATCACATTTACTACGCCAAAATTTCTTTTTCAGCAGGAAGATGCTTTTATTCGCATATTATTTAATCATTTTTAATTTTTGAGTTATGTATCGTTTATTCAGTATCCTACAAATCTTGTTATGTATCGCTTTCTTGCAGCTGCAGTCCTGTACTGCTGACCCCAACATTGTTTTAAACCGGTTTGAAAAAGCCGATGCCGATGGCTGGCAGTGGAATCAGGGCAAAAGATTCAACTTTACGGTTGAAGATTCAACCTATTATTACACCCTTGATTGCGGATTGCGCATCACTTCCGGCTACAGCTATTCCAACATCTGGCTGCTATACAAACTGGAAGGACCTTCCATAAAACAGAAAAATCAGTTTGAAGTTCTCCTGTCGGACAATACCGGAAAATGGCTAGGAAAAGGGCAGGGAAACCTAATCAGTTTTGAAAAACCTTTCACAGGCAGATTAAAGCTAAAACCGGGAAACTACACCCTTGAAATTTCGCAAAACATGCGCGATGAAAAACTCACAGGGGTCAGTGATGTTGGGTTGAAGGTCAGCAAGGCCGGTAAAATCTATTGAGCCATGCTGGTGAAACTTTTTGCGAGCGCCGTGCACGGCGTGAACGCTACTCCTATTACGGTAGAAGTTAACGCAACTACATCTGCTGAGTTCAAAACATTTGTGATTGGGCTACCCGACAACGCCGTCAAAGAAAGCCTGTTCAGAACAGATGCGGCCATTAAAAACAGTGGTTTTGAGCCCGTAAGGCAGCGTGTGGTGGTAAATATGGCACCCGCAGATTTGCGCAAGGAAGGAAGTGCTTATGACCTGCCTATTGCAATCGGTATGCTGGCAGCCAGTTATCAGCTGACAGACCAGTTGCTGTCTGATTACACCATCATGGGCGAGCTTGGTATGGATGGGGGAATACTGCCCATCCGGGGCGCTTTGCCCATTGCTATACAGGCCATAAAAGACGGCTTTAAGGGATTGATTGTACCGGAACACAATGCGCGCGAAGCGGCCATTGTGAAGGATCTGGAAGTATACGGCGTAAAGAATCTGAAAGAGGTTGCCGATTTTCTGTCGGGCAAAATAAAACTGAAACACGTATTTGCAGATCCACGGGGGGAATTTGAAGAAGCGCAGCAGCATTACGATGTGGATTTCTGCGATGTGCAGGGTCAGGAAAATATAAAGCGCGCCATGGAAATTGCCGCGGCCGGCGGGCACAACATTATTCTCATCGGGCCGCCCGGTGCGGGAAAAACGATGCTTGCCAAGCGGTTACCCACCATTATGCCGCCCTTGAACCTGCACGAGGCTCTGGAAACCACCAAAATACATTCGGTGGCAGGAAAAATGGGCAGCAGTGGTGGTTTGGTGGCACACAGGCCCTTTCGCAGTCCGCACCATACCATCAGTGATGTGGCACTGGTGGGCGGTGGGAACCACCCGCAACCGGGTGAAATTAGTCTGGCACATAACGGTGTGTTGTTTCTGGACGAACTGCCCGAGTTTAAACGCACAGTACTGGAAGTGATGCGGCAACCGCTCGAAGAACGCAAAGTGACCATCTCGCGCGCCCGCTGGACCGTAGACTACCCCGCCAGTTTTATGCTGGTTGCCAGTATGAACCCCTGTCCCTGTGGCTACTACAACCACCCAGAAAAAGACTGTATGTGCGGTCCAGGGGTGGTAGATCGTTACCTCAGCCGCATATCGGGCCCGTTACTGGACCGTATTGACATTCATATTGAAGTAACACCGGTGGGGTTTGACGAACTTACGGCCCGCAACCGCAATGCGGAAAAGAGCGTTGACATAAGGGCACGTGTTCAGCATGCCAGGGATATTCAGCAACAGCGCTACAACCAATGGAATGCTGTGTATTGCAATGCGCAGTTGCCCGGCAACAAGGTACAGGAAGTGTGCGGGATTGATGCGGCAGGTCAGTTATTGCTAAAATCGGCCATGCAAAAACTGCATCTCAGTGCCCGTGCCTACGACCGCATACTGAAAGTAAGCCGCACCATAGCCGATCTTGCCGGCTCGGAAGCCATTAAAATTGAGCACCTGGCAGAGGCCATTCATTACCGCAGCCTTGACCGTGAAAACTGGGGCGGATAGTCGCGGTTACCTTAGTATTTGAAAGTGAAAGAGCCATTTTTGGCTTATTACTTTAAATTATTGTTTTAATTTTTACCCCAACACATCACACGCCACCCAGATGTAGGGTGCTGTAGTCTTGCCTTTCAGCCCCAACACTTTAGCCAGTACTTTACCTGCCAGCCACGATATTTTGAAAAAGACTTTAACCCAGGCAGGTTGTGTGGCATAATTCTCCAGCCAGATGCTGAAATTACCCAGAAAACCGCCCTGAACCTGCTTTCCTCCCAGTTCCTCCAGTGTCTTTTCTAATGCATGCGGATCCATGCATGGTATAAAGTGCTTATCATAGTTCTCCCTGTCAAACTTCCGTTGAAACCATCCATTTATACCTGTAAAATTGGGAAGTATAATCAAAAGTCTGCCGCCCGCCTTCATATATTTCAAATGGGCCTGTAAAATCTCTTTGGTGTTCTCAAAGTGTTCTATCAGACCGATAGAAAACACGAAATCAAAGGTTTGATGGGCGGGCTCATTCATCAGAATATCGGCCTCCTTCCAAGCCAATGCATCCGGTGCAAGGTTATTGGCCTTCAAAAACTTTTGCAGCAGGGCATCATCGATAAAATAATCAACAAGTGAGCAAGGCAAACTCAGGTCGCGCTGCACATGAATGGAAAAGGTACCGGGAAACCCTCCCAACTCGCAAGCATCTGCAAACCTTTTACCTGAAAGCATCTCACGAAAAAGCGGTGTGAAGATATAATCTGATTTTACCGGCTTCTCGAATTCCTCAATTTTGCTGTGCCAGTAATCCGACCAGAATTTGCGGGTTGTTAATTCCATGAGGCAATGATATTTTGAAAAAGCGGCGCCCGAGGGCGCCGCTTTGAATGCTTATTTTACCAGGGCCA
>VGGQ01000017.1 GCA_016868535.1 Bacteroidota bacterium
AGCACCCGCGCCCTGTTGCAGCTCAAACGAGGTGATTAAATTTCCGGTGAGGTCATGCAGGCTGTGCTGGTATTGTATGTTCCGCTCAACGGATCGCCAAAATTCCAGGCAAAAGAACCTGTTCCTCCCGATGAGGCATTATAAAATGTTGCCGTAAATGGTGCACAACCCGACCATGGTGCTGCACTGAAATTAGCAGATGGTGGAGTAGGATTCGCTATGGCAAGGTTTGCGGTGCTGCCGTAAATGCAAAATAGCAGGGTAATGAGTTATTTCATTGGCGATTGGGTTTTGTGTCTAACAAATCCTTTTTGCAATATTACAATTATAAAATGTAACCTTTAATTCAAATAGGGCTTATTGCAAATTTGTGACAAATATTCACAAAACTATTCACTGTAATTCGCCTGATTTCCTGATTTTGATAGTTGGGATTTCCATAAAAAGCCGAAATTTGTACCCAAATTCAAAACCATGTTATTTGATCTTGACCTCATCGCCAAAGTGTATGAAAGAATGCCCGAAAAGGCGAATGCAGCTCGCAATATGCTAGGCAAGCCCCTAACCTTGACAGAGAAAATTCTGTATACCCATCTTTGGTCGGGTGATGTGAGCGAGAACTTTGAGCGCGGCAAGAGTTACGTGGATTTTGCGCCTGATCGTGTTTCCATGCAGGATGCAACGGCCCAAATGGCGCTGTTGCAATTTATGCAGGCCGGCAGGCCCATGGTAGCTGTGCCTTCTACTGTGCACTGTGATCACCTGATCAATGCCAAAATGGGGGCAGATAAAGACCTGGATTTCGCTAATCACGAAAGTAAAGAGGTTTTTGATTTTTTAAGTTCGGTGTCCAATAAATACGGAATCGGTTTCTGGAAGCCAGGCGCCGGTATTATTCACCAGGTTTTACTTGAAAACTATGCATTTCCCGGAGGCTTGATGATTGGTACCGACAGCCATACGGTGAATGCCGGAGGTCTGGGTATGGTTGCTATAGGTGTGGGCGGTGCTGATGCCTGTGATGTAATGGCCGGACTGCCATGGGAATTGAAGTTTCCCAAGCTGATTGGTGTGAAGCTGACGGGAAAACTAAGCGGTTGGACTGCTCCTAAAGATGTGATTTTGAAAGTTGCCGGAATTCTCACCGTAAAAGGCGGAACCGGTTGTATTGTTGAATATTTCGGTGAAGGTGCAGAGGCTATGAGTTGTACCGGTAAAGGCACCATCTGTAATATGGGTGCTGAAATTGGAGCAACCACATCAACATTTGGATACGATGCCAGCATGGAGCGCTACTTGCGTGCCACCGGCCGCGCAGAGGTTGCCGATCTGGCCAATGGGGTGAAAGAACACCTGACGGCGGATGCTGAATGTTATGCTAACCCTGAGGCCTATTTTGACCAGGTTATTGAGATTAATCTCTCAAATCTTGAACCCCATATTAACGGACCTTTCACCCCCGATTTAGCCACGCCTATCAGCAAGATGAAAGAAGTGGCCGCCGCCAACGGCTGGCCTGTCAACGTAGAGGTTGGTTTGATTGGAAGCTGCACCAACAGTAGTTATGAAGATATTTCACGTGCAGCCAGCTTGGCCAAACAGGTTGCTGCCAAGAACCTGAAAACTAAAGCTGAATTTACCATTACACCCGGAAGTGAGCAGGTTCGCTATACCATAGACAGAGACGGATTTATTGACACTTTCCATGAGATTGGAGCAACCGTGTTTGCAAATGCCTGTGGTCCATGCATAGGTATGTGGACGCGCATGGGTGCCGAGAAAAAAGAGAAAAACGCTATCATTCACTCTTTTAACAGAAACTTTGCCGCCCGTCAGGACGGAAACCCAAATACGCACGCTTTCGTGGCCAGCCCTGAAATAACTACGGCCATTGCCATTGCGGGCCGACTGGATTTCAACCCGCTGACCGATACCCTGATTAATGAGGCAGGCGAGCAGGTGAAACTGGATGAACCAACCGGTATGGAATTGCCTCCCAGCGGTTTTGCGGTTGAAGACGCAGGATATCAAGCCCCAGCTGCAGACGGAAGTGTTGTGGTGGTGAATGTTTCGCCTACATCCAGCCGTTTGCAATTGCTGGAACCTTTTGCTGCCTGGGAAGGACAGGATTTGAAAGGTCTAAAACTCTTGATTAAAGCCAAAGGAAAGTGTACTACAGATCACATATCAATGGCAGGTCCATGGCTGAAATTCCGCGGTCACCTGGATAATATCTCAAACAACATGCTGATTGGAGCGATTAACTACTTTAATGACAAAGCCAACAGCGTGCTGAACCAGATAACCGGCGGATATGATGATGTTCCAAAGGTTCAGCGCATGTACAAAGCTGCCGGCGAATTTAGCATTGTGGTGGGTGAAGAAAACTACGGTGAAGGTTCTTCCCGCGAGCACGCTGCCATGGAGCCAAGGCATCTGGGCGTAAGAGCGGTTTTGGTTAAGTCTTTTGCGCGTATTCACGAAACCAACCTGAAAAAACAGGGAATGCTGGCACTGACTTTTGCCAATAAAGAAGATTACGAAAAGATTCAGGAGAAGGACAGCATTGATATTTTCGGATTAATAGATTTTACATCGGGCAGACCGCTGGAACTGGTTTTGAATCATGCAGATGGAACCTCAGACAGCATCTTGGCCAACCATACTTACAACGAGCAACAGATAGAGTGGTTCAAGGCTGGCGGTGCGTTGAACATTATTCGCAAGCGTATTAAGTAATTTCTTGTTTAGAGGTACCTGGTACGTAAGTTTGCCGGAGTAAGAACTATTTTTTACCCCAAGATGGAAGACCCCGTATCATCCGTAAATCCAAAGTACTTTTACCGATTTACGCTATGTCTATTTTTGGTTTATAAAGCCGTTTGTATTGTTGCGCTGGGGTTTCAATTTACCGACAGTGACCAGACTGTCATGTGGCAGGCCGCCATGGATATGGCGCGTGGCGATTTCCATAATTTGTTTTGGTACGGACAAACATACAGCAGTAACCTCGAGTCTTTGCTTACGGTACCCTTGCTATGGCTAAAGGTGCCGGCATATATGGCTCTTCCCATAGTAAGCGGTCTGTTGTCGTTGTTGCCGGTGGTTTTGTTTGCTGATATAGCAGTAAGAAACGGGCGCTATGCCGGCGCTGTACTGGTTTTGTTGTTTTCGCTGGCATTTCCGGTAGAGTACTGGCAAACAACCATGCTAAGCCGCGGATTTATTCAGGGAATTGCCTGCGTGTCGCTGGGGATTTACATTTTGCACCGTACGCGCGTGAGTATCATGTTTTCGCTTTCCGGTTTGCTCATTGCCGGTGGGATATGGCAAAATCCGAATGCGGTTTTTTTGCTTTGTATCCTACCGCTGATGGCACATCGTTTCCGGCCGTTAAGCAGAATTAGCATAGCTCTGAGTGGTGCTCTGGCTGCTACACTTATGTGGTTTGCCTTGCGCGCACTGGCTGTCAGACACATGGAATATGTAATACACCCTGAACCTTCCATGGACTGGGAGCTGCAATATTTTCTTCAACATGCGGGGAATTTGAAATCAATGCTCTCTCATACATTTTATACAGGTATTTACGGAATTATTTTTCTTGCATTTTTTATATGGTTAATACCCAAAAAAAAATATTCATTTTTTTCTCTGTCACTGCTTCTTATGCTTTTTTTAGTGGTTATAGGATTTAATAAAACAGGCGATTATTCAGACAATATATTTTATAGCCCGGGACGTTTTTTTCTTGCTGTACCTTACGCTTTATTATTTTTACTATCATTTAACGAAAAAAATATACATAAAATAAGCAGTAAGATTTTGATAACATGGTTTTTTGGTATTGCAGGATACATGTTTGTTCTCCATACCAATATAGGATTTATGTGCAGGGAGTATGCACCGGTTTTTGTTGAGAAAATTAAAGAACTAAAGAAAAATTGCCATGAAATCAAAAAGGCTGCGTCTGATAATAATATTCAGCTGGTTTTAATGGGCGATCACTATATGCAGGAAACCATTACCTGCGGATGTGCAGGGTTTGATGATGATTTCCCGGTTGCACTGCGGCTCAAATATGAACGTCGGGGCTGGTTATGGTCCGAGTATGGAAAACAGATACCCGGAAAAGTTATTTTTTTGGACAGTCACCTTCCTGAAGACTCCATCCGCAATACATTTTCTTTGGAAAAAGTGAATGTTAGGGGAAATGGTTATGTATTAAAGACCGGAAACCTAAACAACAGGGAAATTATGCAGCGATTATTTCCTGCCGACCATTTTCACTGATTCTTCTACATACAATTTTATGCATTCGGGTGTGGGCAGTTCCCCCCTTTGCTGGCCTGCACCGGTGCGTACGATGATAAGCTTTTGTGATGGAACTACCGCAATGTACTGGCCTTGAAAACCGTGCATAAAGAAAAATGGATCTTTGGTTTTATCCGCAATCCAGAATGAATGACCGTAATGATCTGCCTTGTAGGGTTTTCGAGCTTGAATCATGAAGTTGCTGTCAATAATACCCATACCATTGTGTTCAATCAATATACCCAGTCTAGCAAAATCGCGGCTTATGGAATTGAAACAGCAATAGCAAAGTTCGGTGCCGTTTTCCTTATCCAAATGCCAGTATGCGGGTGCTTCCATGCCAATTTTCTTCCATAGTTTATCCGACGCTAATTCGGCGGGCGATTTGCCGGTAGCTTTTCTCAAGGCCATGGAAAGCAATTGGGTGCTGCCACTTTGGTATTTGAATGTTTCACCGGGCTTGTCTACCACAGGTGTACTTTGCATCAGCGCGTCCAGATCATCGCTGTAGTAGGCTTTCGCCATAATGCTGAAAGGGTCTTTGTATTTTTCGGTCCATTCAATTCCTGCTGTCATAGTGCTGAGGTGGCGCAGGGTTAATTCTTTGGCGTATGGGCCGGTAAGCCAGGGCAGGTAAGTAACAGCTTTTTCATCCCAGCTTTTTATTTTACCATCTTGTATGGCAATCTGTACCAGCATGGTGATGATACTTTTGGCCATGCTGAAAGAGTTGGATGCGGTTGTGTCGCTGTGGTCATTGAAATAATGTTCGGCGATGATGCTGTCATCCCTAAGCACAATGTACGAACCCGCATTGGTTTTGGTCAGCATTTCCTTTAGTTCGTTTGTCAGCTCTACTTTATTGTAATATACCGATTTGGGAAGTAGTAAAGTATCAGTGCCTTTTTCAACTTTTCTCAAATAAAAATCTTCTTTGTCATAGAAGTTTGCTGAGGTTTTGCCTTTCAGGTAGGTGAGGCTTATACCTTTTATTAGATAGCGGTAAGGAGAAATATACAATATGACTGTGAGTACTATGAAGGTGATAGCAGTGTAAAGAAGACCTTTAGTGAGTTTTTTCATTAGAATATTCAATCTTACCTATAATAAACAAATAAAAAAAATAATGTTTACCCAATCTTTTAATTTGGGTTTACAGACGAAACAAACCCGCCTAAATATGATAACTTTGCCGCCTAATAGTATGTCGGATCCGCTGGAGACAGAACTTAAGGCACTGCAAGAAGAATTGACAGAATTCAGTGGTCAATTACTCGATTTAACGCGTGAGCTGCTCAAGGAGCGGGTTACGGAATTTCCCATATTTATTGCACATCAGGTGGATGTTTTTTTGGGCAAAGTGATTGTGGATATGAAAGAATATGAGGTGCTGTTTTCACTCAGTGTAAGCACAGTTGAAGAATTTGTAGAGACCGGTTTAATTCAAAAAGAAAAACTATCTGGTTTCAGAGAGGCATTTGGAAATCCTGTAAACAATATGTGTGTTTTTTGGATTCATGGGGATAACGCCCGTTACATACTTTTCCCCTTTGCAGGCCGCAATACCGATAAAGGTTTATGAGCATCGCTATAGATATTGTTATTCTGAATTACAATACGCATGATTTGCTTGCATCGTTATTGCCTAAGGTTATTGAAAACAGCAAAGGTGACAACATTAATATAGTAGTAGCGGATAACAACAGCAGCGATGGCAGTGCTGAATTTATACGTGAGAATTTTTCAGAAATAGAATTGATCTGTATACCTGAAAATCTTGGATATGCAGGTGGTTATAATTATTGTTTAAAAAACAGGAAGGCAGATTATTTTGTATTGTTAAACAGCGATGCTGAACCGGCCCCCGGCTGGATAGATGCACTGGTTGCCATGGCCGAAAAAAATTCGAAACTTGGTGCAGCACAGCCACATATTCTGGATTTCAAAAACCGCGATAAATTTGAGTATGCGGGAGCTGCGGGCGGTTTTATGGATAAATATGGATACCCATTCTGTCGAGGAAGGATATTTGGGAACATAGAATTGAATACAGGTCAGTATGATGATGAAAAACCCTTGTTTTGGGCAACAGGATCAGCGTTTTTTATAAAAAGAGCGGCGTGGGAAGAGGCAGAAGGACTGGATGAAGCCTTTTTCGCACACATGGAAGAAATTGATTTGTGCTGGCGTTTGCAAAGTATGGGTTATGAAATATGGTCATGTCCCAAAAGTAAGGTGTATCATATCGGGGGTGCCACGTTGAGTAATCAAAGTCCCAGAAAAACATACCTGAATTTTCGCAATAATTTGTTGATGCTGTACAAGAATTTACAAATAGAGGAGAGGGATTCGGTGATTTTTAGAAGAAAAATATTAGACGGACTAGCAGCTTGTTTTTTTATTTTACAGGGGAAAATAAATCATATTCCACAGATTCTGAAAGCCCACAGTGATTTTGAGAAAATGAAATCAAAACTAAAGTTAGGAGAGAACAATAGAAGGCTTGAAACCTTTTGCGGAGTAATGCGTGCTGGGCTTGTGTATTCTTATTTTTTAAAAGCAAAAAAAACCTGGGATAAACTAGGTTTTTAGTAGAATTGAATTTCTTAAATTATTGACTTCTGGGATGGAATTTGTGAATGGTATCAGCCAAGTAGCTTCTATCCAGGTGGGTGTAAATTTCTGTTGTGGTGATGCTTTCATGCCCTAGCATTTCCTGCACTGCCCTAAGGTCAGCACCGGCCTCTAACAAGTGGGTTGCAAATGAATGCCGGAAGGTATGCGGACTGATATTTTTGGAAATGCCTGTTTTTCCTGCCAGTGATTTAATGAGCAGAAATACGGATTGTCTGCTGAGCTTGCTGCCACGGCGGTTTAGGAAAACAATGTCTCTACTGCCGGGTTGAATATTCATATGGCGCCGCACCGCATCGCGGTATAGGTTTATATGTTTCAGAGCCCGCCCGCCAATGGGAACCAGCCTTTCTTTGTTGCCTTTTCCAATCACACGCAGGTATGAGTCTTCGGCGAAGATGTCGGTAGTTTTAAGGCCAACGAGTTCACTTACGCGCAAGCCACAGCTGTAGAGGCTTTCCAGCATGGCTACATCGCGCTCGCCTTCAGGTTTGCTGCGGTCTATGGCCGCAATCATGCTATCTATTTCCTGCGGACTGAGTACCACGGGCAGTTTGCGGCCGGTTTTGGGCGGCTCCAGAAAATCGGCAGGACTTTCGGCAAGTTCATTTTGCAGCACCAAAAAACGATAAAAACCACGGATGCCGCTAAGGATGCGTGCCTGTGAGGTAGCACTAAAGCCGATTTCGGCGAGCCATGCCGAAAAGGCCATTAAGTCCTGCAGATTAAATGTTTCGGGATTTCTGTTCATACCCCGCAGTTCGCTCCATTTGCGTAGGGCCTCCACATCATGAAGATAAGCTTGTATACTGGGTTCTGCCAGCGATTTTTCAAGCAGGAGGTATTGTCGGAATTGTTTTAAATGGCTGGTCCAGTGGCTGCTCATGGTTTGAGTTTAACCTCGGCAGATTGTAAAATTTCTTTGGTGGCTGCATCAACAATCCATACGACTGCATTTAGGTTGTCTGGTTTCCAATTGTAGCGTGATTTTATGTAATAATGCTTTTCGAACACCTTGCCTGCGGCAGGCGTTTCACGTAATGTGTCACCGGTAACGGGGGTGATGAGTTTGCGCAAAACATTTGTAAACACATACTTATAGGCATAACCACCTGCAGAGTCCTTGTGAGCTTGTTTTCCAACGATATTGTCTTCTGTGATGCCAATGTACATGAGGTTTTTAGATCCAGCACCTAGGTTTTGATGGTACTGCGCCTTTATTTCAAGACGTGCTTTGTTGTCTACTGTAATCCATTTGGATGATAGTCCGATATTGGCAGGTGATGCCTGTGAAAGCCTTGTGGAAACGGTTCCAGCCCATGACGATGGGGCAATGAAAGGGTTACCACTAATTTTTATTTGATCGATTATGCCGGTAGGCAAACCCACAATACTGCCAAGATTGGTTACCAGGCCTTCAGCGTCTGCATTGGAGAGTGTGTCGTATCCAACGTAAGGATTGGTAAGCGGATGGTTTGAGAATATAATAGGGTAAACAGCCAGAACATTCACACGACCGGGATTGCTGCTTTCTATATTTTTTGCCAATACCGCGGCATCAGGGCAGTTGCTGCAGCCTACACCTGTGACATCCATTAGCAGGATGGCTTTTGGATCCGGGGCCGGTGCAATGCCGTTATAAATTGTATCCAGCAAGGGTTTTTCAGGGTCGGTGAAACGCACTGGTGGTGGTTCTTCATCACAGGATACCCAGATAAAGGATGCCAAAAAAGGAATTAGCGACAGTTTTCTCATGCGTAACCACGAAGATACGTGAAGTGCAGCTGCTTAAACAATGCAAGATTATCTTTGTTGCTTTATGATGATAAAAAAAGCATTCCGTTTTTTTCTTTTCGGCGGACTTTTGTTCGCTATACAGGGCTGTTTCTTTGCCAAAACCAAAACAGTGGATCAGAACACGATTAAACCTGCACCCATTTCTATTTATACATTGAAGCTGAAATCACTAAACGGCAAAGAGGAATGGTCATTTGAAACATTCAAGGGCAAAAAGATTCTCATTGTAAATACCGCCAGCGAATGCGGATACACACCTCAGTATGAAGGTTTGCAAAAGCTGCACGAAAAATACGGCGATAAGATTGTAATTATTGGTTGTCCCTGTAATCAGTTTGGAGGTCAGGAACCGGGTGATGCCTCCAAAATAGGTGCGTTCTGCCAGAAGAATTACGGAGTTACTTTTAGAATCAGTGAGAAGCTTGATGTGCGCGGTGATGCCCAGCATCCTTTGTTCAATTGGCTTTGCAATAAAACCCAGAATGGGGCTTTGGATGTATCAGTAACCTGGAATTTTAATAAATTTTTGATAGATGAATCGGGAAATCTGTTGGGCTATTATCCAAGCCGTGTAAGTCCTGAGGATGCGGAGCTTACCGCTGCAATTGAAAAATAAAAAGGCAATTCGCCCCTTTCACCGTATTTTCGCCGAACTTTTCACAGCATGAGTGTATTGGTTAATAAACATTCCCGCGTAATAGTGCAGGGATTTACCGGAAACGAAGGAACGTTTCATGCAATGCAGATGATAGAATACGGCACCCAGCTTGTGGGTGGCGTTACGCCGGGTAAAGGTGGAAGTACGCACCTTGACAGACCAGTTTTTAACACCGTTGAACGGGCAGTGAAAGATGCAGGAGCCGATGTTAGTATCATTTTTGTACCGCCCGCATTCGCTGCCGATGCTATCATGGAATCTGCAGATGCTGGTATCAAGGTAATTGTGGCGATAACGGAGGGAATTCCCACCCGCGATATGGTTAAGGTAAAACGTTACCTGGAAGGTAAAAAAGCTATCCTGATTGGTCCTAACTGTCCTGGTATCATTACCCCCGAAGAAGCCAAGATCGGAATTATGCCTGGTTTTATCTTTAAGAAAGGCAATATTGGAGTGGTTTCCAAAAGCGGAACACTCACATATGAGGCGGTAGACCAACTTACCAAGTTGGGATTGGGTCAGAGCACAGCCATTGGTATCGGTGGAGATCCGATTATTGGTACTACAACCAAAGAAGCGGTAGAGCTTTTTATGAATGACCCCGAAACTGCAGGTATCGTTATGATTGGAGAAATTGGCGGTGGTATGGAAGCGGAAGCGGCCCGCTCGATTCAGGCTAATGGCACCAAGCCGGTTGTTGGGTTTATCGCAGGACAGACGGCGCCTCCCGGCCGAAGAATGGGCCATGCCGGTGCCATTGTAGGCGGTAAAGATGACACTGCTGCTGCTAAGATGGCAATCATGGCAGAGTGTGGTATTCACGTTGTGGCCAGTCCAGCTGAGATTGGGCAGCGCATGAAAGAGGTTCTTTAAAAATTTAGTTATCAATACAAAAAAGAAAAGGCTGCAAATAGCAGCCTTTTCTTTTTGCTTGATCAGTAATTATCTCTTGGTAAGATCAACCTCAGATACTCCTGGGTGTGCTGATGAGTTCCATTCAAAAAAATAGTCTGTCAGGATTGTATTTGTTGCAAACTGACCAATTGTGTATGTGATTTCAGTTCCATTTTTATAGTGCTGTATCATCCGCTGTATTTTGTTGGTGAATTTGTCAATTTCCAGTTTTATATAGCTATAGTTTACTTTCTTTTTGGAAACCATTTTAATCACTTCGTAATTTTTACCATCGCGTACCGTCGGGCCTTCGTATGCATTTTTAAAATCGCGGTTGTAAATGGTGAAAATTTCGTTGGGGGTGATGGAATTGTCTTTTACCTTATAATTTTCTTTGGTGACTTCATTGTCTTCGCTGTTGAAAGTCCAGATGAATTTGCCGTTGCAATAAATTTCCTGACCCGCATAGTCCAGCCTGTATTTGGTGCCTTTAATCCATACAGTTCCATTGCTGTTGGTGCTTTTATTCTGGGCAGATGTGGTAGTAATGGTGAATGTGCTTTTAATAACTGTATAGCTTTTATACAGCGTACTCACTTTATTAAGTATGGCTGTTGCTTTGGCATCGCTTTGCGCATTGGCAGCAAGCAATGGCATCATAGAAAAACCAATGAGTAGAGTGTGTTTATTCATAGAACTACAAATCTACTACAGGGTATTCAAAAATTGTTCCAAGCTAATTTCATCCGGAATGCGAACTTCTCTGGCTTTGCTTCCGAGGTTTGGTCCAACTACACCGGCATCTTCCAGCTGGTCCATAAGTCTGCCTGCCCGGCTGTAGCCGATTTTCAGGCGGCGCTGAATGAGGCTGGTGCTTCCTATCTGGTTTTGAACCACCACGCGGGCGGCATCTTCAAATAGAGCATCCCTTTCGTTTGGGTCGAAACTTTCACCGCCTCGGCCTTCGCCAGATTCATCTTTTACATCGGGTAATATAAATGCGGTTGAATAGGCGCGCTGTTCACTAATGTATTCAACTATACGCTCTACTTCGGGTGTGTCTACAAACGGGCATTGCAGTCGAATCATTTCGTTACCACCGCTGTAAAGCATATCACCTTTACCTATAAGCTGATCGGCGCCATTTGCATCCAGAATGGTGCGGCTATCGATTTTGCTGGTTACACGGAAGGCAATACGGGCAGGGAAGTTGGCCTTAATAATACCGGTGATTACGTTCACACTGGGGCGCTGTGTGGCCAGAATGAGGTGAATACCGATGGCCCTTGCCAGTTGTGCGATACGCGCAACGGGTGTTTCAATTTCCTTGCCGCTGGTCATCATCAAATCAGCCACTTCATCAATTACCACCACGATGTATGGTAGGAATTTATGTCCGTTTTGCGGATTCAGTTTTCGTTCCAGAAACCGAGCATTGTATTCCACTATGTTACGCACCATGGCATCCTGCAGCAGTTTGTAGCGGTTATCCATCTCCACGCAGAGGCTGTTGAGCGTATTTATAACCTTGGTGTTGTCGGTAATAATGGCTTCGCCGTCACCGGGCAATTTGGCAAGGAAGTGCCGCTCAATTTTTTTGTAAAGCGGAAGCTCCACTTTTTTAGGGTCAACCAGCACGAACTTGATATAGGCAGGATGTTTTTTATAGAGCAGCGAAACCAGAATGGCATTTAATCCCACAGACTTACCCTGTCCGGTTGCACCTGCCATAAGCAAGTGAGGCATTTTAGCCAGGTCCGTAACAAATATTTCATTGCTTATGGTTTTACCAAGGGCAACAGGCAACTGCATATCGGCCTCTTGAAACTTTTTGCTGGCCAGAACACCTTTCATGGGCACCATTTCCGGGTTTTTATTCGGAACCTCAATACCTATAGTGCCTTTGCCCGGTATGGGAGCAATGATGCGAATACCCAATGCAGCAAGGCTCAGGGCAATATCGTCTTCCAGGTTTTTAATTTTTGAGATTTTGACACCCGGAGCAGGAATGATTTCATAAAGCGTAACCGTTGGACCCACACTGGCCATGATTTTAGCAATGTCGATGTTGTAATTCTTCAACGTATCTAAAATCATCGTTTTGCTGCTCTCAATCTCGTTCATATCGATTTCCTGCTTCTTACTTCCATAATCATTCAGCAAATCAAGGGTCGGATGGCGATAATCTCTTAGTTCAAGCGTAGGGTCTAAGGAGGTATCTATGCCATAGTGTGCGGCCGTGGTTTCTCCCTGGTTTTCTTCCACAAATTCGTCAGGGTCATCGGTTTTTACTTTTATCAGGAAGTTGTCATCGCCTTCGAGTTCAATAACATGTGTTTGTTTTTCCAGCTCCGCAATAGGTTCCAGTTGTTGATCAACTAATGGTTGTTCTTCTTTTATTTTCGGTCCGATAGGTGGTAACGCAGCTACATCCATCGGCTGATAATCCAATTCATCTTCCTCATCCACAAATACAAAATCAGGGTCTTTTTCAGGCTCGTGTGTCATAACATCATCGGGGTCATCTTCAATGATCTGTGCTCCTGGAATTTTGTCTTCCTTTACAGCAGCCTCCATTTCAGGTGATTTGGAAGGCATTTTTATACGGTCAAATGGATTAAGATTAAGGAACAGCATGACATAGACCACGGCATAAGAGACCAGAAAAATGAGAGAGCCCGTCCATCCTATAATTTGATTTAGTTTGCTTATGCCAAAATAGCCGAAAGTTCCGCCCATTAGGGGGAACCAGGGATGAAAGATAAATCCAAGGTTGAGGCTGAACCATGCGGTAAAAAGGATAGTGTGGATGGCAATTCTCAGCAGGGAAAAAGGTCTGTAGCCAAAAAGAAGAAATAAGCCGGAAAGTGCCAGGTATGGAAGCAGGGCAAAAGCAGCAAGGCCAAATCCGTTGTGGATGAAATAATAGCCAAGCCGCGCACCCAAGAGTCCCATGGCATTTTCAACCTTGCCATAATTTTTTTTAAATAGTTTCCAGTCACCACCGGCCAGAAAATCCTGATCGGATTTCCAGGAGAAGAAGAAAGAGATAAAGCTGATGAGAAGCACAGCGGTGAGAACCAGCAGCAAAAACCCAAACACTCTCCGTGCCTGCTCGTTTTTGAGGGTTGCAATGTTAGCAACCTGTTTGCGGTCTATAGGTGCAATTTGGGCGCCCTTATCAGAACGGTCGAAATCTTCGAGCTTTTGTTTTTCCTGTTTTTTTGCCGACATGGGTTGATTGCGAAGATAAAACAGTGCCTTAAGGCATGGCCTGCAGAGTTATTAACGCAGTAAACGGGTGTTTATTATAGTGGAAGCATTCAAACAGTTACTGTCAATCCTTCATGTGCAAGCATCGCATCTGAAAATTGCTCTTGTGCTTCAGAAAGCAAATCTTCTGTTTGGTGGTAGCGGCCACTGAAATGCCCAATCAGCAGTTTTCCTACACCGGCCTTGGCCGCTATTTGTCCAGCCTGTTTGGATGTGGTGTGGTGGGTTTCGGTGGCACGCTCCAGCATGTTGTGCAGGAAAGTTGCCTCGTGATAGAGCAGGTTGCATCCCTGTATGTGTGGCACTATGCTTTCATCATAGATGGTGTCTGAAATGTAGGCATAGCTGCGGTTGGGGTTTCCCGGAAGGGTTAATAAAGTATTGGAGACGGTTGTGCCGTCTCCCTTATGCCAGTCATCGCCCCATTTCAGGGCTTCATAGCATTCCACAGGAACACCCATTTGTTCGCAAGCAGCAGGGTTCAGGCGCAGTTCAGGACCTTGTTCACGAAGTATATAGCCTGTGCAGGGAATGCGGTGCTTCAGTGGCACGGTGCTTAAACTCCATTTGCGGTTGGCCAGCACGGTTTCGGCTTTTCCGGGATTGGTTTTGATGTATTCAACCTCAAATGTCAAACGTGATTCTGTAGTGCAGATAATTACATCCAGCAGGTCTTTCAGGGCCTCCGGCCCAGCGATGGTCAACTTCTCTGTTCTGCCAAAAAGCGCCATGCTGCTGATAAGTCCAGGCAAACCATATACATGGTCTCCGTGCAGGTGGGTGACGAGAATATAGCGGATGCGCTGCATGCGCAAACCCAGTCGTACCAGCTGATGTTGGGTGCCTTCGCCGCAGTCAATGAGGAAATAATCCCCTTCCAGCCGCACCAGCTGACCGCTGGGAAAGCGGGTTTTGGTGGGAGAGGCGGACGATGTGCCCAGAACGGTAACCTCAAAGGAGCGGTGCATACGTACTCAAATTTACAACAAATCTGTGTATTACCCCCAAAACCAAATGCATGATTTTCACGCATTATTTTTATTTCAACATTTTTAAGGGTTGTTCAAAACTTTTGCCAGCGTCTGCTTTGCTTCCTCTGCAGTAATGCGTGAAATGCATGGATTTTCAGGGTGTATGCAGTGCACCTGATCGCAGGGATTGCAGGGCAGGATAGTATGTAAAATACAGGCTTGGGGATGCTGCGGATAAAACACATTTTTCACCCCCGGACCGAAGAATGATAAAGAGGGAATGTTCATTGCGTCTGCTATTTGCAATGGACCACTTTCATTGCCCACAAAGGCGCGGGCTTTGGAAATGAGTGCGGCCAGTTCTGTGATGCTCAGGTTGTCCGCCGCGGTAATCGCGGGTGTTTCCATTAAATCTGTAATGGCTTGAATTTGCAACAGTTCGTCCGGTGTACCTACAAAAATGCTGTGAAGATGGAACTGTTTGTATACATAATCTGCGAGTGCGGCAAAATGGGCCGAAGGCCAGCGCCTGAGTTCTTTTAGGGCGCCTGTGTGGTAAACAATAAAGTTCTCTGACCCAATGTTTTGCAGGCGCTTTTCTGCATTTTCTTCATCAGCTGCCGAAAGGGTAATATAGGGTTTGTGTATGGGCATATCACCCAGCACCGGCGCCACAATACGGTAGTTGGTAATGGTTTCGTGTGGTTGGTTTCCGCGTTGCAGAAAACGTGCCCAACCCCTGTCTAGGCGATAGCCTGGCAGATAGCGAAAGGTTCTGAAAAGTGATTTCCAGGTACCGCGAAGCTCTATGTGCAGATCATATCGTCCTTTCCAGCTTATAATGTCGGTGAAAACGTTGTTGATGTTTTTATCATTCTGCAACAGCGAGAAATTAACCGGCTTGGTTATCAAATCAATTTGTGCCTGCGGAAAACGTTCGCGTAGCATGGAAAATACAGGGGTAGCTGTAACCACATCTCCCAGTTCATCCCATTTGATGATGAGTATTTTTTGAGGGTTGACGGCAGTAGGACGTTTGCCTGCATTCACCATTCGCGAAAGCAGCATGTTGAAGAAGTATAGCCATTTTTCGCTGTTCGCCGTCAAGGTCTCAAAGGCGTTAAGGGATAAACAATGGGTCTAGATGGCGAGGCATCCGATTCAATCGGAGCAAACTGCAGGTTGAGCAGATATAAACCATCTTGAACTTCTTCGGGCACCACAATCAACTCGGTAATGGATGCGTACATTCGCGGATTTTGAGGATACTGCCACCACACGTGGTGTGATGCCAGTGCACCCCCGTCTTCCTCACGATCAATACTGGGTAAGTCAGTCAGTATGTGCTCGTAGCCGGCATCAACAAGCAACTGGATGGCTGCGGGCTCGGTATAGCAGGGGTTGGTACCGCTCCAGTTTTTGCCACGGATGCCGGAAATGTTGTTTGTGCGGATGATGATGGACGGAGTTCTTTGCAGATGGCATTTTTTGAGGTTTTCTGCAGTTAGAACCCAGTCATCTCCTTGTTTTTCGGGGGTTGCGCTGATCAGGCAGCTGGCCATCATTCCGGGTTGAATAAGCTTGTTTACGCTGTGTCTATCGCGGGTGATGTGTCCGATGCACTCTGTGTGCGTACAGTTGCCGTGCGCACAGAATTTTACGACTTCGCAATTGGCGCCGCTGCCAGCTGCCACGCTGCCAAAAAAATTTCCAACACGAATGGGTTCAATTTCTGCCGGTGTGATTTGGAATGCAAGGGCATTGTCGCCATTAGGTCCAAATCCCTGGCTGAGATCAATGCCTTGGCTCAGATTGGCCGTGTAGCTATCTCCATCAATGCTGCAGTGCAGATGCATAAGGCAAAGGTAAGCAAGGTTTCGGGATCTTCGAACCCGCAGTTGTAGTGACAGTTCACGACCTGTCACTACAACTGCGTTGCCTGTTTCAATAACAGCTTATAGGTGGTATGCGAAATTTCATACGCCCCGAATTGTTTAATGTGCGGATTTAAATACTGCGTATCCAGCAGTAAAAATTCTTTTTCACGTAGAAATTCCACCAGATACATCAGAGCCAGTTTGCTGGTATCGGTTTGGGTGTGAAACATGCTTTCGCCGAAAAAGGCTTTGCCAATGCATATGCCGTATAAACCACCCACCAATTCGTCATTTAACCGAGTTTCAAAACTGTGGGCAAAGCCTGTCTTGTGTAAACCTATATAGGCCTCTATGATTTCTTCAGAAATCCAAGTGTCATCCGCACGGAGACTGGCGCATTGACGAATAACCTCCTCAAAATTTCGGTTGACGGTGAAGGTGAATTTACCGCTGCGGTATAATCTTCTCAGCTTTTTGGATACGGTGAAACGGTCATCCAAGGGGATTATACCCCGGCGTTTTGGGGTGTGCCAGTAAATTTCGTTGTTGTCTTCAGGGTGCGCCATGGGGAATGAACCCGACATATAGGCGGCCATTAATATCTCTGGCGACAAAAACATACTGCGAATTTCGCAAGATTACGGCAGTTCTGTGCTTTTTTTGCAACCCATGAGCAAAGGGAAACTGCAGAAGTTTGTAGAATTTGATGCGTTTGAAAATACGCTTGATTTTAATAACGATACGAAAGGCAGATGGCAAGAGATATTTGGGAATGTAAATCCCATTGTGCTTGAACTCGCCTGTGGTAAAGGAGATTACACGGTAGGATTGGCCAAACGCAATCCCAATATCAATTATGTGGGTGTAGATATTAAGGGAAATCGCCTGTGGCGCGGTGCCAAAACCTCTGTGGTTGAGGGGTTGGACAATGTTCGATTTCTGCGCATCCAAATAGATTTTATTGAAAAACATTTCGAAAAAAATGAGGTTTCCGGCATTTGGATTACGTTTCCCGATCCACAGCCTTCCAAGGCTAGGAAGCGTTTGACTTCTTCAAGATTTCTGGCACATTACCGAAATATTTGCAAAACGGATGCACAAATAAACCTGAAAACCGACAGTGATCTTTTTTATGAAAGCACCTTGGAAACTTTAGCAGAAGAGGGGTTGACCCTCCTTGAAAATATTGAAAACGTGTATTCACAGCCCTGTGCCGCGGAGCTTAAGGAAATTCAAACCTTTTACGAAAATATATGGCTGGCAGAAGGCCGGACAATTAAATATCTGCGGTTTTTTTTGAACCGTTCGTGATCTAGGGTGTAAAACAATACAAGAAGGTCATAATTGCGGATAACAAGCCTGATTTTTTTCAACCGCAAATGTGCGTATGATTGTAGAGAACAACCAACGAATTACCATCGCTCTCGGAGACGGCATTGGGCCCGAAATTACGGATGCTACCATGCGTATTTTGAAAGCCGCAAATGCTCGGCTGGATTACGATGTGATTGAGGTGGGCGAGAAACAATACCTCCCGGTAATAACAGCGGCATCAGTGATGAGGCATGGTCTGCATTGAAAGCCAACAAGGTGCTGCTTAAATCGCCCATCATCACGCCCCAAGGCGGTGGGGAGCTTTGACAACTTACCAAAACTTGTCAAAGCCGAGCAGTTTATGGAAACTTTGGATATTTCTGGAAATTGGGTTTCCGTTTTTCCAAGAACGCATGCTTGCCTTCCTGCGCCTCTTCGGTGAGGTAATACAGCAGGGTGGCATCACCCGCAAGTTCCATCAGTCCGGCTTGTCCGTCAAGTTCTGCGTTAAACGCTCGTTTTAGCATGCGTATAGCCATGGGGCTTCGCTCCAGTATGGTGTTGCACCATTCAATGGTTTCATCTTCCAGTTTCGCCAGCGGCACTACTTTGTTTACCAGACCCATTTTCTCGCATTCTTCGGCCGTGTACTGACGGCATAAAAACCAGATTTCTCGGGCCTTTTTTTGTCCAACGTGGCGGGCCAGATAGCTGCTGCCAAAGCCACCGTCAAAACTGCCCACCTTGGGACCGGTCTGGCCAAATTTGGCATGATCCGCGGCAACGGTCAGGTCGCACACAACATGCAATACGTGACCGCCACCGATGGCATAACCATTCACCATGGCAATCACAGGTTTGGGCAGGGAACGGATTTTTTTGTGTAGGTCTAACACATTCAGGCGGGGTACACCATCTTCGCCCACATAACCACCCATGCCTTTCACATTTTGGTCGCCGCCGCTGCAAAATGCTTTATCACCCACCCCGGTAAGGATTACCACGCCAATGTCTTGCCGCTCGCGGCAAATGTCGAAGGCGTCGAGCATATCCATCACGGTTTGCGGCCTGAAGGCGTTGTAAACCTGAGGGCGGTTGATGCTTACTTTGGCGATGCCGTTGTATTGTTCAAACAGGATGTCGGAATATTCTTTAATCGATGTCCAGGTGTGGGTGTTTGTCATTTCACTGCAAAGTTACCGCCAAATTGGAAATTCTATTGAAAAACCAGTCCGAATTGCATGCCCGTGTATTTGGGCCCCTGATTGTCATTAAATAGAATGCTGGTGTTGTAACGGAAATAAATGCCAATATCGTTATAGCTTGCCTGCACAAAGGGAGTAATCAGAAAATCGTTCATGTTAAAATCATCAAAATCTTTGGTGGTTTTATCGTTATCGAGTTTCACCTTGGTATGGGTTCTTACCCTGTAACCGGCCACAATTCCAGCCCGTACACTGAAACCTTCGTCTGCATCTTTCGCTTTAGACTGGTAACCAAAGGAAAGGGGAATGCCTATATAATTTACCACCACTTTACTCTTTTCGGAATTGTTTCCCGAATCCAGCGCGGTGTTAAATACCGGCTGATTAGGCAACAGGCGAACATCGCTGTTTGAAAAGCGGTAATTTAAAATATCATACTGAATTCCGGTCCACAGCCGCCATTTGCCCGAAAATGTTTTAATGCCCCACTGGTTATTAAATCCAATGTGCATGGAACTGCTGTTGTTTAATTCGGGAAATTCGGCGCTGATTCCCGTAACATTATCCCTTTGCAGGGCAGCGAATCCGAGTTGCCCCCCCCCTTCAGTTATGACTGTCGGTGATTTTTTGTTTTTCTTTTTTGGGGAAGTAATTAAGGTGTCCTTTTCTATGATTACAATGCTTCTTTTGGGCCATATACTGATGATGGATTGAATAGTATCTTTTTGAAAATCAAAATCCAGTGAATTATTTAACCCTTCTAAATCACTTTCTTTATCAGAAAGTTCTAATTCTAAATCATCAATCTCCATGCGCAAACTATCAATACTTAAGCGTTTTATGGTTTTTATTTCTGTTATTTTTCCGGCACTGTCTTTTTTGGTTTTAACTACTTTTTCAAAAATGAGTCGGCCTTTTTTAGGGTTGTCCTGACCATAAATGGTGTTTGCAGGAAGACTGACGAAAATGAGTAATAATGTGGTTAGTAACGTTGTGTTAATTTTCATTGTATTTGGCATAATTGGCAGGTGTGTTTATTTGAATATTGATATTGGGCAAACGGTTTTTTGATTTTTGCGTATTAATTTTCACTTCCGGCAGTTGCAGGTTAGCCAGCATGGTTCTACCTGTTCTGAAAAGCTGATAATAAAGACTTCTTTTTTTTCGGTTTGTTGCCGGTGCGGTCTGTTGCGGATAAAAATAAATTCTGTATTCAATTTCGTCGGCGCTAACATCTGTTAATGTGGCTGCCCGGGGTGAAGTAGCTGTAAGCAAAGGTATATTGCTTCCGGGTTTTTCAATGGAAGGAATGAGCGAAGTGTCAGCAGCAGATATAGGGGAACTTATGCGCTTACTTTTTGATACAATAAGTGTTGTTGCTGCATTGGAAGAAATTTCCGAAATGGTTTTTTCTGTCTTCACTGCCGGTGGTTTTATAGGGCTGGTTTTTCCTGATATTTTACCTGTATTGATTGTGTCTGTCTGAAAGCGGAAGTAGTAAAACCCTATACCAGATATAATAAGAAACACAGCAGCGGCTGCAATGGGTTTAAACAACAGGTAAAAGCGATTGGTTTTGTCCGGAATGATGTATAAAGCTTCTTTATGAGGAAAATTAACATCTTCCTCTTTCTGAACGAATGTCTTTTTTAGCAGTTCGTATTCTTTTTTCAAATTTGCATCGGAGTGGATAAGCGCCAGTGCGGAAGCTTTTTCTTCTTCAGACAGATTACCTTCCAGCAAATCAAAGATGAGCATACTTTGCTCTTCGTTTAATGGTTTCATATAATTTCCTCCATGCTGCCCAGGTGATTTTTTAATGTCTGTCTGGCTCTGAAAATATATACTTTTACCTGTGATTCATTCAATCCTGTGATGCTGCCTATTTCTTCGTACGGATATCCTTCATAATCGCGGAGTAACAAAACTGTACGCTGAATATCAGGTAGTATTTCAAGTGCTTTGTTCATGAGTTCTTTTAGCCCCTTGTATTCGTTGGATGGTGCTGCCTGCTGCATGGCGGATTCATCGGTAATGGGCATCATTTTTTTATTTCTCCTCCAGTAGTCGGCCATGTGATGATATGCCACGGTAAACAGGTAGTTTTTTGATTTGGCAGCATCAACCTTGTTGCGGTGCAACCAGAGTTTTTCAAAGCTGCTTTGAACAATCTCCTTGGCTTCATCTTGGTCCTTCAGGTTTTTGAGGGCGAATCGGTACAGTCCGTCACTGAATGCTGTAACGCATTGATGAAACTGTTCCTCATTCATTCCGATACTTATAATGACGTTCTTGGCAGACCTTTAGTTACAGTATCTTTGAAAAAATTATGCCAAAATGGTTTGAGAGCTGGTTTAATTCGGAATATTATCACCTTTTGTATAACAACAGGGATGAGGCTGAGGCAGTGCGTTTTATAAATAACATTACCAATTTTCTCGGATTGCCGACCGGAAGTTTTGTCGCCGATATCGCCTGTGGAAAAGGCCGGCACAGCCGAGTGCTGGCCTCGTTGGGTTATAAAGTTCTTGGCCTGGATATCAGTCCTGCTAATATTGAATATGCAAAAACATTAGCTGGTGCCAATGAGCAATACTTGGTGCATGACATGCGTAAGCCCTTTCCTACAGGGCAACTGGATGCGGCCCTCAATCTTTTTACCAGTTTTGGTTATTTTGATGATGAAGCCGACGATTTAATTTCCTTGGGAAATATTTACTATGCGCTAAAACCCGGTGGTATGTTTGTTCAGGATTATTTGAATTCTGCATTTACCCTTTCGCATTTGAAACCGGAAGAACAAATTCAGAGAGGTGGTGTAACGTTTAACCTTCTTCGTTATGTAAAGGGAGGATTTGTTAAAAAAGATATTGAGATAATGGATGGTGAAAAGAGCCTTCACTTTCAGGAAAGTGTGAAAATATATACCGCAGAAATATTGAAGACGTTGCACGAAAATGCTGGATTCAGGGTTTTGCAAACCTTTGGTGATTATTCTTTGAACCCATTCGATGAAAAATCCTCAGCGCGCATTATCCTTGTATCGCAAAAAGTTTAGTTCATATGCTTCAATTTGATGCAGCCTTATTTAAGCTGATTAACCAAACCCTCTCTGCCGAATGGCTGGATGGTTTTATGATTTATTGCAGTTCGCAATACGGATGGCTGCCCCTCTATGCATTGCTGGTTTTCTTATTTTTCTTCAAACAGCCCAGAAAACTAGGTTTGAGCCGTGTATTGCTGATGCTGGCGGTTTTTGGGGTTTCTGATAGTTTTACATCAAAAATCATGAAGCCTTATTTTCAGCGACCGCGACCGTATATGCTGGAAATTAACCATGCACGGCTGCCGGAAACTGCCGATTATAAGCGTAAACAATTTATACAGGACAACCGCGTCAATTACAGCTTTGTGAGCAGCCACGCCTCCAATTTTTTTGCTGTTACGTTGCTGGCTTCACTGCTGCTGGATTATAAAGGATACAAGAAAATACTGCTACTGCTGATTGCTTTTTTGGTGGCTTACTCACGGGTGTATCTGGGTAAACATTATCCGCTGGACGTGATATGCGGAGGACTTGTGGGCAGCTGTATTGCACTCAGTTTTTTTGTGCTGTATCGCTGTTGGTTACTGCCGCGTTTGCAGAAGTAACCATTTCTGCCATTCAGGATTTATCTTCGCAGCATGGCTTACGAATTTATTTTGGTAGAACCGCAGGTTGCACCCTTTGTGGCCTTGATTCGGTTGAACCGCCCTAATGAATACAATGCCCTGAACCTGCAGCTTATGGGCGAAGTGCGCGATGCACTCAAGGAACTGGATGCCGACAATAATGTGCGGGCGATTGTGATTACAGGCAACGACAAGGCATTTGCAGCCGGTGCTGATATCAAGCAGATGGCGGGTAAATCTGCCATTGATATGTTGCAGATCGACCAGTTTAGCACCTGGGATGCGATACGTCGTACCAAAAAGCCTATCATAGCTGCCGTAAGCGGGTTTGCGCTGGGCGGAGGGTGTGAGCTGGTAATGCACTGCGATATGGTGGTGGCATCTGAAACAGCGCAATTTGGGCAGCCTGAAATCAATATCGGTGTGATGCCCGGTGCCGGTGGTACGCAGCGTCTTACCCGCGCCATAGGCAAAGTGAGGGCCATGGAAATGGTGCTGACTGGAAAATTTATCAAT
>VGGQ01000018.1 GCA_016868535.1 Bacteroidota bacterium
GGAAGAGCATGGTATTGAGCCTGCTGCTGCTGCTGCTGCTGCTGCTGCCGTAGCCGCACCCGCTGGTGGTGCCGGTCCCGCCGCCGCCGCTGAGGAACAGACAGAGTTTGATGTAATTATCAAAAACGCTGGTGCTAACAAGCTGAGTGTGGTTAAAATCGTAAAAGATTTGACCGGACTCGGTTTGAAAGAAGCCAAAGACCTTGTTGACGCTGCCCCCAAAGCTGTTAAAGAAAAAGTTTCGAAAGCCGAAGCCGAAGATTTTGCAGCTAAACTTAAAGAGGCGGGCGCTGAAGTTGAGGTCAAGTAATTTCCAACGAACACAACCCCAAACGGCCCCGGATTTCCGCGGGCCTTTTGGGCGTTTATTGAGTTAAACATCCATTGTCTTACCCTAAAAAATAAAAAAATTGAGCACACTACAAAACAGCAGGGTTTCTTTTGGCAAAGTAAAACACGCCATTGAATATCCCGATTTTCTTGATGTGCAGCTGCAGTCGTTCCAGGAGTTTTTTCAGCTCGACACACCTGCCGATAAACGCGAAGGTGAAGGCCTTTTTATGGTTTTCCGTGAAAACTTCCCTATTACAGATACCAGAAACATATTTGTTCTGGAATTCCTTGACTATTTCGTAGATCCGCCAAGATATACCATTCAGGAATGCATTGAGCGCGGCCTTACCCATGCCGTCCCGTTGAAAGCTAAACTGAAATTGAGTTGTAACGATCCCGAGCACGAAGATTTTAAAACCATCGTGCAGGATGTTTACTTGGGAACTATTCCGTACATGACCCCCAATGGTACCTTTATCATCAATGGAGCTGAAAGGGTTATTGTTAGCCAGCTTCACCGTTCACCCGGTGTTTTCTTTGGTCAGAGCATCCACTCAAATGGGACCAAGCTTTATTCTGCCCGTGTAATTCCTTTCAAGGGCTCCTGGATTGAATTTGCTACCGATGTCAATGCCGTGATGTATGCATACATCGACCGTAAAAAGAAGTTCCCGGTGACTACGCTTCTCCGCGCCATTGGTTTTGAAAGTGACAAGGACATACTTGACATTTTCGGACTGAGCGAAGAAGTGAAAGTCAGCAAAACCGGCCTGAAAAAGGTAATAGGCCGTAAACTTGCCGCAAGGGTTCTGCGCACCTGGATTGAAGACTTCGTTGACGAAGATACCGGTGAGGTTGTTTCTATTGAAAGAAACGAAGTAATCCTTGAGCGTGACACCATTCTTGCGGATGAACATATTGATTTAATTTTGGATGCAGGTGTAAAAACCGTTATTCTGAATACAGATAATACAGGCAATATCGATTTCGATATTATCTACAACACCCTTCAGAAGGATACCTCAAACAACGGTAAAGAAGCTCTGGAAGTCATTTACCGCCAGTTGAGGAATGCAGATCCGCCTGATGAAGAAACCGCCCGCGGTATCATTGAGCGCTTGTTCTTCTCCGACAAACGATATGACCTAGGTGATGTAGGTCGCTACCGTATCAACCAGAAGCTGAACATGAACACTCCGATGGATGTCAAGGTTCTTACCAAAGAAGATATCATCAGCATCATCAAATTCCTGATCCATCTTTACAACGGACAGGAAGCGCTGGATGATATCGATCACCTGAGCAACCGTCGTATTCGTACCGTTGGTGAGCAGCTTTATGCCCAGTTTGGAGTAGGTCTGGCCCGTATGGCCCGCACAATCCGCGAAAAAATGAACATTCGTGACAACGAAGTATTTACACCTCAGGACCTTGTGAATGCCAGAACACTGAGCAGTGTTATTAACACGTTTTTTGGAACCAATCAGCTCTCTCAGTTTCTGGATCAGATTAATCCCTTGGCAGAAATTACGCACAAGCGTCGTCTGTCAGCACTGGGTCCGGGTGGGTTGAGCCGCGAAAGAGCTGGTTTCGAAGTTCGCGACGTACACTATACCCACTATGGACGTTTGTGCACCATCGAAACTCCGGAAGGTCCGAACATTGGTCTTATTTCTTCGCTGTGCGTTCATGCCAAAATCAATAATATGGGTTTCATCGAAACTCCATACCGTAAAGTTGTTGATGGCAAAATTGAAGAAGGTATTACCTATCTGAGCGCCGAGGAAGAAGATGGTAAAACCATTGCTCAAGCAAATGCCGAAGTGGATGGCAAAGGTAACTTTAAAACAGCCTTGGTAAAAAGCCGTAAGGAAGGTGACTTCCCGCTAGTGGATCCTTCCAAATTGGATTATATGGATGTTGCACCAAACCAGATTGTATCTATTGCAGCATCTTTGATTCCCTTCCTTGAGCACGATGACGCCAACCGCGCACTGATGGGGTCTAACATGCAACGTCAGGCTGTGCCGCTGGTTAAGCCTGAAGCACCTATCGTTGGTACTGGGCTTGAAGAGAAAGTAGCCCGCGACAGCCGCTCACTCATCAATGCCGAAGGCAATGGTGTGGTGGAATATGTGGATGCCCGCGAAATCAGAATCCGTTATGAGCACAATTCAGACGATGATCTGGTAAGCTTTACAGGCAACACCAAAACTTATCAGCTGACCAAATTCCGCAGAACCAACCAGAATTCATGTATCAACCTGCATCCGATTGTGAAAAAAGGTGACAAGGTTTACAAGGGTCAGGTAATTTGCGAAGGTTATGCCACTCAGAGCGGCGAACTTGCCCTTGGACGCAACCTAAAAGTGGCTTTCATGCCATGGCAGGGTTACAACTTTGAAGATGCGATTGTGATTTCTGAAAAGGTTGTTAAGGACGACTGGTATACCACCGTTTATATCACTGAGTTTGGCCTGGAAGTTCGCGACACCAAACGCGGTGAAGAAGAGCTTACCAACGATATTCCCAATGTGAGTGATGAAATGACCAGAAACCTCGATGAAAATGGTCTGATTCGCATTGGTGCCGAAGTGAAAGAAGGTGATATCCTAATCGGTAAAATTACTCCCAAAGGAGAAACTGAGCCTTCACCCGAAGAGAAACTGCTCCGTGCCATTTTTGGGGACAAAGCGGGTGATGTGAAGGATGCTTCTTTGAAGGCACCACCCGGTACTGATGGCGTGGTTATTGAGAAAAAACTCTTCAGCAAGAGCAAAAAAGACAAAACCGTTCGCGCCGGCGACAAAGGAAGGTTGCAGAAACTGGAAGATGAGCACAAACGCGAACTCGCAGAGTTCAAAGATGAGCTTGTTAAGAAACTGTTTCAGATTGTGAATGGTAAAACCAGTCAGGGTGTTTTCAATATGTACAGCGAGGAACTGATCAGTAAGGGAACCAAGTTTACCCAGAAAAACCTGATGAGCATAGATTACAGCAACGTAAACTACTACAACTGGACTGCAGATTCGGGGAAAAATGAACTGATTGTTCGCGCCCTTACCAACTTTATCAATGTCTACAATGACAAGGTAACCAACTTCAAGCGCGACCATTACTCCATCAGTGTGGGTGATGAATTACCTACCGGAATATTGCAGATGGCCAAGGTATACGTTGCCACCAAGCGTAAGTTGAAAGTGGGTGACAAGATGGCGGGTCGTCACGGAAACAAAGGTATTGTAGCGCGAATTGTACGTGAAGAAGACATGCCGTTCCTAGATGACGGAACACCCGTGGACATCGTACTGAATCCCCTGGGTGTACCTTCCCGTATGAACCTGGGACAGATTTACGAAACCGTTCTGGGATGGGCAGGTAAAGAGTTGGGTGTGAAATTTGCAACTCCGATTTTTGATGGCGCCAGCAATGCCGAGATTGAGGATTGGACCAACAAGGCAGGCATTCCCACCAATGGTTTGGTCTACCTGAACGATGGTTTGTCGGGTCAGAAGTTTGACCAACCCACGACAGTAGGCATTATCTACATGCTGAAACTGGGTCACATGGTTGATGACAAGATGCATGCACGATCTATCGGGCCTTACAGCCTCATTACCCAGCAGCCCTTGGGTGGTAAGGCACAGTTCGGTGGTCAGCGTTTCGGTGAGATGGAAGTGTGGGCGCTGGAAGCATTCGGTGCGTCCAATATCCTCCGCGAAATGCTTACGGTTAAGTCTGACGACATCATTGGAAGGGCCAAGGCATACGAAGCCATCGTTAAAGGTGAAAACCTAAGTAATATCGGAACCCCTGAATCATTTAATGTACTTGTACATGAATTGAGAGGTCTGGGTTTGGAAGTTTCATTCATCGAATAATTCTGAAAGAAAGTCAGTAGATATGCAAACACAAAAGAAAGTTCAAAAAATCGGAGGCAATTTCAGCAAGATCAGAATCTCGCTGGCTTCACCGGAAAACATACTTCGCCGTAGTTTTGGAGAGGTTACCAAGCCCGAAACCATTAATTATCGCAGCTACAAGCCCGAAATGGGCGGACTTTTCTGCGAGCGTATTTTTGGTCCTATTAAGGATTACGAATGCCATTGCGGTAAGTATAAACGTATCCGCTACAAAGGCATAGTTTGTGACCGTTGCGGTGTAGAAGTAACCGAGAAAAAAGTTCGTCGCGAACGCATGGGACATATAAATCTGGTAGTTCCTGTTGCACACATATGGTATTTCCGTTCATTGCCCAATAAGATTGGCTATCTGCTTGGTCTGCCTACCAAAAAGCTCGACATGGTTATTTACTATGAGCGTTATGTGGTTGTTCAGCCCGGTGCCGCTTCCAATAGTAATTACCTGGATCTTTTGACTGAAGAAGAATACCTCGATATCATCGATTCTCTTCCCAAAGAAAACCAGATGCTGGATGACAATGATCCCAACAAATTCATCGCCCGGATGGGTGCTGATGCCTTGAATGATCTACTTAGCCGCATCAACCTTGATAAACTGAGCTACAATCTCAGGAATCAGGCAGCTACAGAAACCAGCCAGCAGCGTAAACAGGAAGCCCTTAAACGCCTGAAGGTTATTGAAGGGTTCCGTGGTTCACAGCGTACCGGAGAGAATCATCCTGAGTGGATGATAATGAAAATATTGCCTGTAATTCCACCTGAACTGCGTCCGCTAGTTCCCCTTGAGGGCGGCAGATTCGCTACTTCAGATTTAAATGATTTGTACCGCAGGGTAATAATCCGCAATAACCGTTTGAAGCGCCTTATTGAAATCAAAGCACCTGAAGTGATTCTGCGTAATGAAAAGCGTATGCTTCAGGAGGCGGTGGATTCACTACTGGATAACACACGCCGTGCCAGCGCAGTTAAGAGCGAAGGTAACCGTCCTTTGAAGTCGCTCAGCGATATGCTTAAAGGCAAACAGGGTCGTTTCCGTCAAAATCTGCTCGGTAAACGTGTGGACTATTCTGGTCGTTCTGTAATTGTGGTAGGACCTACCCTCAAACTGAACGAATGTGGTCTGCCTAAAAACATGGCTGCTGAACTTTTCAAGCCGTTTATCATCCGTAAACTGATTGAAAGGGGTATTGTGAAAACCGTAAAAACGGCCAAGAAGATAGTTGAAAAGAAAGACCCCATTATTTGGGACATTCTCGAAAATATACTTAAAGGCCATCCTGTTCTGCTCAACCGTGCTCCTACGCTACACCGTTTAGGCATACAGGCTTTCCAGCCAAAACTGGTGGAAGGTAAGGCTATCCAATTACATCCGCTTGTTTGTACCGGTTTCAACGCCGACTTTGACGGTGACCAAATGGCCGTGCACGTTCCACTTGGAAATGCTGCTATTGCTGAAGCTCAGCTGCTGATGCTGGCATCGCACAACATCCTGAACCCTGCAAACGGTTCACCGGTGACAGTGCCTTCTCAGGATATGATTTTGGGATTGTATTACATTTCCAAAGAGCGTGTTGGTACAAAACAAAATCTTGTAAAAGGTGAAGGACTTACCTTCTACGCTGCCGAAGAAGCCATAATCGCTTACAACGAAGGGCGTGTCGACCTGCACGCCAAGGTAAAATGCCGTGTCCGTGTAAAAGAAAACGAAGAGTTTATCTGGAAAGTGATAGATACTTCTATGGGACGTATACTTTTCAATCAGGTTGTTCCCGAAGAATATGGCTACATCAATGAAGTTCTGAAGAAAAAGAATCTCCGTGATATCATCTCAGGCATGATTAGAGTGGCCGGTGTGGCTAAAGCCGCAAACTTTCTCGATGCCATAAAAGGACTTGGATTCCACTATGCATTCTATGGTGGTCTTAGCTTTAACATGAGCTACGTGAAAATCCCTGATGAGAAGGATCAACTGGTAAGTAAAGCGTACGAGGAAGTTCAGGAAATTCAGTCTAATGCAGACATGGGTTTCATTACCAACAACGAACGCTACAACCAGGTAATTGACCTCTGGACCCGCGTAAACAATCAGCTTGCCCGTGTTCTTATAAAGGAACTCAGCTCAGATGATCAGGGCTTCAACCCGATTTACATGATGCTGGATTCAGGTGCCCGTGGTTCTAACGAGCAGATTCGTCAGCTTGGCGGTATGCGCGGTCTGATGGCTAAGCCTCAGAAGAGCAGTGGTGGAACTGGCGATACCATTGAAAACCCCATTATTTCAAACTTCAAAGAAGGTTTGAATGTATTGGAATACTTTATTTCTACACACGGTGCCCGTAAGGGTCTCGCAGATACGGCTTTGAAAACGGCTGACGCAGGTTATCTGACCCGTCGTCTGCATGACGTAGCGCAGGACGTTGTAATCACCGAGACGGATTGTGGTACCCTCAGAGGTATTGCTATGTCTGCCATCATCAACAATGATGAGGTTGCAGAAAGTTTGCACGAACGTATTCTGGGCCGCTGTCTGGTGGATGATGCTGTAGATCCCGCTACCGGCGAAGTTTTGGGTAAAGGCGGTGAGGAAGTAACAGAAAAAATAGCTGTTGCTATCGATGCTGCGGGTATTGAAGAGGTTGAAATACGCAGTGTACTTACCTGCGAAACCTTTACCGGCGTTTGCTCCAAATGCTACGGCCGCAATCTGGCAACAGGTCGCATGGTTCAGATTGGTGAAGCTGTGGGTGTAATTGCTGCCCAGTCAATCGGTGAACCCGGAACGCAGCTCACCCTGCGTACATTCCATACTGGCGGTGCTGCGATGAACATTGCTGCCGAAAATACACTTGAAACCAAGTATGAGGGTGCAGTTAATTTCGACAGCATGCGCACAGTGTCCAAGGAAATGGTAGATGATGAATCCGGTAAGAAAAAGAGAGTTGATATCGTTCTTGGCAGAAGCGGTGAAATCAGAATTCTGGATGCCCGCAACAATAATGTAATCACCAGCTATAATGTGCCTTATGGCGCTCAGCTTATGGTGAAAGACGGTGCCGCGGTTAAAAAAGGCGAAAAGCTTTGCACCTGGGATCCTTTCAATACCTTGATTATCTCAGACATTGACGGAACCGTCAAGTACAAAAACATCGTTGAAGGGGTGAACATGCGTGAAGAAGGCGATGAACAAACAGGCCTGAGTGAACTGGTTATCGTTGAAAGTAAAGACCGAACTATAGTTCCTGTAATTGCTGTTGACGGCAAAGGCGATTTGAATAAACACTTCAATATGCCAGTGGGTTCTATTCTGGTGGCCAAGGCAGGATCCTCTGTCAAAGCCGGTGATATTCTGGCTAAAATACCCAGAAGCGCTACACGTACACGCGACATTACTGGTGGTCTGCCCCGTGTAACCGAATTGTTCGAAGCGCGTAATCCTTCAAACCCTGCCGTAGTAAGTGAAATTGATGGTGTGGTGGAATACGGTGTAAGCAAACGCGGTAACCAGGAAATTATCGTAACCAGTAAAGACGGCGAGAAAAAGAACTACCAGGTTGCTTTGAGTAAGCATATTCTTGCACATGACGGTGACTTTGTGCGTGCCGGCCAGCCACTCAGTGACGGTGCCATCACCCCTCAGGATATCCTTCGCATTGAAGGTCCCGGTGCTGTGCAGCGCTATGTGCTAAATGGTATTCAGGAAGTTTACCGCCTGCAGGGCGTAAAAATCAATGACAAGCACATTGAAACCATTGTTAGGCAGATGATGCAGAAGATGGAAGTAAACGATCCCGGAGATAGCCGTTTCCTCGAAGGCGAAATCACTGACAGATGGAATCTGCAGTTTGAAAATGACTGGATCTGGGACAAAAAAGTGGTAACCGATGCCGGTGAGAGCGATCAGATGCACCCGGGACAGATTGTGAGCCTGAAAGATCTGAGGCAGGAAAACAGTGCACTGCGCCGTCAGGATAAAAAACTGGTGGAATTTCGCGATGCTGTTTCTGCTACCGCTCAGCCTGTGCTGATGGGTATTACAAAGGCTTCACTGGGTACGCAGAGCTTCATGAGTGCCGCATCGTTTCAGGAAACCACCAAAGTACTGAACGAAGCTGCCATTTCCGGTAAGATTGACGAACTGAAAGGGCTCAAGGAAAACGTAATCGTAGGTCACCTCATTCCTGCAGGTACCGGCATGCGCAACTGGGATAACGTGATTACAGGTTCCAAGGAAGAGTACCAACGTTTGATGGCCTCCAAAATGGAATCTGAATCGGAAGAAGCTTAATTTTTTGAAATATCGAAAAGCCGATCTTTATGGGCGGCTTTTTTATGTTATAATATTATCACCGGATAGCTGTTGAGCCTTGTACATAGAGGCATATAGCCCGTTTAGTTTCATTAATTCAGTGTGTGTGCCTTCCTCGCAGTTTTCACCATTTTTCAGGTAGAAAATACGGTCTGCGTGCCTAATGGTGCTTAATCTGTGGGCAATAACCACTGCAGTGCGGTTATTGAGCAACTCAAGAATTGCTTTTTGAATTATAAGTTCTGTTTCGCTGTCAATATTGCTGGTGGCTTCATCCAAAATAATGATTTCCGGTTTGCATGCCAGCGCCCTTATGAAACTAATAAGTTGTCTTTGACCTAGGCTAAGAGACATGCCTCTTTCCATGACATTGAATTCAAATTTACCGGGCAAATGGTCTATGAAATCGTAGGCTCCTATCATTCGGGCCGATTCTGCAATTTCTTCATCGCTGATTACCTCATTTTTAAGACGGATATTATCTGCAATACTTCCACTGAAAAGAAAAACATCCTGAAGCACGGGAATAATTCGTTTTCTCAGACTTTCGAGGTTATATGATTCAATTTCAATACCATCAATATAGATTTTGCCGCGCTGATGTCGGTAAAAACGTGAAATAAGACCGATGACGGTGGTTTTGCCGCTGCCGGTATGCCCTACAATGGCAAAGGTTTCTCCGGGTTTTACAGTAAACGACAAGTTCCTTATAACCCAGTTTTCAGCTTCATAGGCAAACCATACATTCTCAAAACGGATCTCACCTTTCATTGTATCCGGCATAATAATGTCTGATGTTTCGGTATTATCTGCATCATCCAGCAACTGAAAAATCCTTTCTGCGGCCACCATACCCATCTGAATGTTGTTGAACCGGTCCGCAATAGCGCGCACAGGCCGGAAAAACAGGTTCACAAACATGATAAAGGCGGTCAATTCGCCCGGCTGAATCCTGTTTTTCATGATACCGCTGGTTCCGTATAGCAGAATAATGGCAAGGGCTACGGCTACCAGAAATTCTACTATGGGAAAGAACACTGCATAATAAAATATTCCCCGTATGTGCGCGTCTCTGTGCGATGCATTTATCTTGTTGAATTTGGAAAATTCCTTTTCTTGTCGGTTAAATAATTGCACGATGTGCATGCCCGTAACACGCTCCTGAATGAAAGAATTGAGCCTGGAAACCTCATTTCGAACCTGCTGAAAACTATCGCGTACCCCTTTCCGGAAAAAATTGGCTGCCCACAACAAAAAGGGGAGCACTAGGAGGGTTAAAAGTGTCAATTTCCAGCTGATAATGAACATACATACCAGTATGATGAAAATCTGGAAAGCGTCTCCTGCTATGTTTATAAGCCCAGCCGAGAAAAGTTCGGTCATAGTTTCAATATCACTGATGGTGCGGGTGACAGATGTCCCCACCGGTGTCTTATCGAAGAAACTTTGTCGCAGATGTATGAGGTGTTTATAGGTGTAATTGCGCATGCGCAGAATTACATCCTGCCCGATCTTTTCCGATAACCAGCTGTTCAGAAATCCTAAAAAAGTCTGGGTGATGAGCAAAGCCAGTATCAGAATGCACCATAAGCCAAGGCCTTCCGATGTGCCTTTCATTATATAATTATCTATTGCATGGCTGTAGAAGTTGGGTTGTATGGCGGAAAGGCAGCCTTGGGTAAGGGTAAGGGCAATGGTAGCGTAAAAAGTTCCCCGTTTCGGGAGAGCCAGTTTCATGATGCGTCCCAGTAGGCCGAGATTGAATTTTTTTGGGCTTTTCAAGGATTGAAGCGCTGCAAAGTTAGGGCACCGAATTTGTGTAAAACTTTATTTCGCAAACCACTTGCACACTTTTTTTCAGCCATCGTAATATTGCACTATGGCCATGCATATCGCAATAGCGGGAAATATAGGAGCAGGAAAGACAACTTTAACGCATTTACTTGCCAAGCATTACGACTGGGAAATGCAGCTTGAAGATATGGATGATAATCCGTACATATCTGATTTTTATGAAGATATGCAGCGCTGGAGCTTCAATCTCCAGGTATATTTTCTCAATACCCGTTGGAAGCATATTCAAGATATTCGCAATGGTAAGAAAAATGTCATCCAAGACAGAACCATTTACGAGGACGCGCACATTTTTGCCCCTAATCTTCATGCCATGGGTCTGATGAGCACCCGTGACTACGAAAATTACAATGCTTTGTTTGAGAATATCAGTCAGCAGATTACACTACCGAATCTACTTATTTACCTCAGAGCTGGAATTCCCAAGCTTGTTCATCAGATTCAGATGCGCGGCCGCGACTTCGAGGATGCCATTCGCCTTGATTATCTGAAAAGACTCAATGAGCGCTATGAGGCATGGATCAGTGAGTACAAGGGTAAAATGCTTGTCTTTAATGTAGATGATATGGATTTTTCAGACAATCCCGATCATGCCGCTCAGATAGTTCAGCAGGTAGAGAGCACCCTAAACGGGCTTTTCTGATGCCTGTAAACACAGGTACCTACACCACACGACTTCAGGTTCGCCCCGACGATATTGACATGTTCGGACATGTTCACAGTAGCCGATACATGGATTTTGTCCTGGCCGCCCGTTTTGAGCAAATGGAACGTTGCTATCGCATGTCTATGCAGGAATTTCTGGAGCATAATCTTGGCTGGTATCTTTCTGCTACAGAATTGCGGTTTCTGCGGCCACTGAAAATGGGAGATTTTATGGATGTTCAGACCTGCATTGTAGACATGGGAACGGCTTCCGTGCGGGTAGAATTTAACATCTTTTTGGCTGCCGGTGGTAAAACAATTTGTAAAGGGTGGGCTGAATATGTGCTGGTGGATTTGAAATCCGGTAAGCCCAAGCCCATTCCGGGATGGATTATACAGCGATATTCGCTGCCTGACGACCCAATTTCGTAACTTTGCAATATGTCCTTTTTGTACCCGGTGTTTTTATCAGCACTCTTGTTGCTGCTTATTCCACTGGTGGTGCACCTTTTTCGTTTCAGAAAACACAAAGAGATACGCTTCACACGCGTTCGCCTTTTGAAGGAAGTTGAAATAGAAACAAAAAATCGAAAAAGACTTAAACATCTTATTACCCTGGCATGTCGAATGCTGGCCATAGGCTTTATGGTGCTGGCATTTGCAATACCCACCTGCCAAAGGCAAGGCCATCAGGGTACCGGAAAGACACGGGTTAGTATCTTTATTGATAACTCCTACAGCATGGATAATGGCCGTGACGGACAGATTCTGCTTGAGACAGCAAAGCAGCGCGCAAGAGAAATTGTGAATTCTTTTGGGAATAACGCAGAGTTTCAGATTCGTTCACAGCAGACAGATGGTTCTCATATGAGATTTGTATCGGCAATGGTGGCTGTCTCCTACATTGACGTACTTAAAATCAGGTCGGGTTCGGTTCCACTAGCGTCATTGTTAAAAGAAATTTCAGAAGATTTAAAACAGGAAGGTAGTAGTCATGCGGCTTTTATTATATCCGATTTTCAGTCAGGATTTGTCGGGGAGCCCGAAACCATTGCTGAAACCCGAGGTTTGTCGGTTACTTTTGTTAAGATTGCCTCAGAAAAAAGGGAAAACATCAGCATAGATTCAGCATGGTTACAAAAGCCCTATCTAATACCGGGTGAAAAAAATTCCATTCAATTTAAATTAACCAATTACACAAGAGAGCCGCTTGAGGATTTTCCGGCGAAGTTCTACACTGAAACCGGATTGATGGGCACTGGAAGCGTTTCTGTTTCAGGTGGGGGTTCGGCAGTTTCTTCTATTGAATTTATGGTTGAAAACAGGCCGTTAAATTCAGGGAAGCTTGTTATTGAAGAACCCGGTGCCGCATTTGATAATGTTTTGTATTTGAATCTAGGCAGCACCGCATTTCGCTTAGTGGGTATAAGTTCATACAATCGTTTTGTTAAACAGGTAATTGAAGCACAATCATTCCTGCAAGAGAAAATCAATATTGGGCCTTTTGGCGGTCAGTCTGCTTCGGTAAATGATATCTATGTGTGGGTTGGCCCCGGTAATCTGTCGCAAGCCCTGGCACAATCCCTAAAAGACTGGCTTAATAGTTCAGGCGCGACTGCTATAGTGGCGGCTGATGTTAACAGCAGTTCGGATGCTCTGCAAAAAGTTTTTGGTCTCCCGGAAACGGAGCCGGTTAATGTCGCAAGGCGTATTTCTGAAAGTGGATTTTCACATCCCTTTTTCTTGGGTATTTTTGAGCTTATACCAAGAAATATGAATGTTCCGGATGTAAAAAATTATCTAAGTACTTCGGGTGGCAGTGGTTCGGGTGAAACCATTTTGTCACTGGAAAATGGGGATCCTCTGCTTTTGAAATTTCAGGTTGGTTCTGGCAGTTTGTATTTTTTTACAACACCTTTTAGCGATTTAAATGGAAATTTGGTAAAGAGCCCTCTGTTTTTACCACTGCTCACACAGGCTATGATTGCAGGTAATCAGGGCTCACCATTGTATGGAATCTGTAATTCCAATGCTGTATTAATGGTAAATAATATCAGAAAATTATCAGAAAAACCTCCGGTGCTCAAAAGTGATGGCTGGGAAGGTTTGGCTGAGATTAGCGCCTCTGCAGGTGGAATGGGTGTTTATCTGGGTGCTCAGCCAGAAAAAGCGGGTAACTATAAATTGTTGGAAAATGGCAGTAATCGCTTGCTGTCAAACATCGCAGTGAATGACAACAGACTGGAAAGTAATCCGAGTATGGCCTCTGCAGATGTTATGGAAGCCTGGACCAGTGCAAACAATATAGTTTGGATGCAAGGAGACAATGCATTGGCAGCCTTTCAGGCCAAAATATCGGACACTACAAAATGGCGCTTGTTTATTTGGCTCGCTGCTGTTTTTTTCGCATTGGAAGTTTTGGTTCTGGCATTCTGGGATTCACGGTTCAAAAAAATAACAAAAAGGAAGTTAACATGACAAGTATTTTAATCAGCTCGGTGCAAATCATAGACCCCGAATCTGCTTACCACGGAAAGCAAACAGACATTTTCATCAAGAATGGAATCATAGAATCCATGGGTTCAGATTTGGGAGTCACCGCCGATAGCGAGGTTAATGGCAGCGGGCAGATTGCCAATACCGGGTGGCTTGATGTGATATCCTACTGCGGAGAACCCGGTGAAGAATGGAAGGAAGACCTGAAAAGTCTTTCTGCTGCTGCACAAGCCGGTGGCTTTACACACGTCGGTGTTTTGGCGGGAAACAATCCACTGCCGGATCATGCTGCTGCTATATCTTCCATCCGTAGATCAGGCGATGGTTTGCCGGTACATATTCTACCGCTGGGAAACATAACCCGAGAAGGAAAAGGGCAAGAGATGGCCGAACTGAACGACATGGTCAATGCCGGTGCTGCAGGTTTCAGCGACGGTGATAATCCCATTTCCGATACCGGGCTGATTTCAAGGCTGATGGAATATGCGTCGGGTTTGAAACCCCCCATTCTATTTTTTCCATACGATAAAAAACTGGCACCCGGCGGCAGGATGCATGACGGCATTGTAAGCACATCCCTTGGATTGAAAGGAATGCCGGCCGTCAGTGAAAGCACGGCACTCGATCAGATTCTGCAAATTGCTGCCTGGCTGAAAGTGCCTGTGCGCATGGTTCGGGTAAGTAGTGCCGAAACTGTGGACATCATCAGAAAAGCCAAAGCCGCAGGTATAGATGTGAAAGCGGCAGTACCTGTACTGAATTTGTTGTTTACCGATGAACATCTGGAAACATTCAATGAAAATCATAAGGTTTTGCCACCCTACCGCACTGAAAAAGACAGAGCAGCGCTCTGGCAAGGGCTTTCAGATGGTACAATCGATGCAGTAATGAGCAATCACCATCCGCAGGATATAGAAAACAAGGCCGTGGAATTCGAATATGCAGGTTGGGGAGCATCCTCTGTTCAAACCGTGCTACAGGCCATGACAGGCGGCGGAAGACCCGATTTGAATTTGATTGCTTCTGCACTTTCTTCCGGCCCTCGTAAGCTTATGGGTCTGCCCAAAGTGAGCCTGAACCCCGGGCAGCCGGCCGATATAACCCTGTTCAGTCCCACAGCCGAGTGGGTTTTTGAACCATCCGTGAACTACAGCAAGGGCGTTAATCAGCCACTGCTTGGAAAAACGCTGAAAGGTATGGTAACAGGAACGGTAAAGGCCGGTGTGTGTTTCGCCACCACCCCTGCGGTTAGAAACGCCTGAGTGGTGTGGTACAATGCGTTTCATGAAATACATTAGCAGCCTGCAAAATCTCGCGGTTAAGGAAGCCCTTCAACTGCTGGGAAAAAGTCGTCTGCGAAAATCTCGCGGACTTTTTGTGGCGGAAGGCCTCAATGAGTTAAAAATGTGCCTGAAGGGCGGTTACCGGCTACGGTATTTATTTTTCTGCGAAGAGGATATTACCGCAGAAGAGCTGTTTGGCTGGTTTTCTCCGCTAAAGACCGAGGCAGATTTATATTCCGTATCCCCCGAGGTAATGAATAAACTGGCTTATCGTTCGGGTGTGAAAAACGCCGTGGCTGTTGTTGAATCGAAAAAGAGAGCATATGAGCCACCGGTGAAATCCGTGAATCCTTTTTACCTGATAGCAGAATCGGTGGAAAAGCCCGGAAACCTAGGCGCTTTGCTGCGAAGCGCTGATGCATCCGGAACCACAGCTGTTATTTTGTGCGATTCTGCCGTTGATATTTATAATCCCAATGTAATACGCAGCAGCGTTGGGTGTGTGTTCAGTGTGCCGGTTATGGTGATGAGTCCGCAGGAAGCAATGAAGTTCTTGCAGGATAATAAAATTGCGGTGTATACCACATTTATGGGACAATCTGTAAGTATCTGGAACTGTGATTTAACCGTGCCTTCGGCAGTCGTAGTCGGCACGGAAAGCACCGGCCTGAGCGATTTCTGGAAGTCCGCGGGAACCAGTGTAAATATTCCTATGTTTGGCTTGGTCGACAGCCTCAATGTATCTTCAGCAGCCGCTTTGATAATGTTTGAAATGGCCAGGCAGCGCCAGACTGCAGGAGGTATTCGTGGGTAACGGTATTTTGGTGCTGGGTGCCGGCAGAAGTTCTCGCTTTCTGCTGAAACAGTTTGCTGAATTTTGCGGAAAAACCGGCCGTATACTTACCGTTTGCGATGCCAGCCAACAGGAACTGGATAAACACACGGCTTGTTTATCGCTTGAAGGTAAAGTGCTAGATGCATCAGATTCAGCGGCACTTGAGCAACTTATAGAGGGGAAGGAAATGGTGGTTTCCCTGCTGCCGCCATTGATGCACCCCGCCATAGCCGCTTTGTGCCTTAAGCACAAAGCCCATTTTGCCTCTGCCTCTTACGTGGGAGATGCCATGCGGGCCCTGAATTTTGAGGCGCATTCATCAGGACTAGTGTTTCTCAATGAACTGGGGCTCGATCCGGGCATCGATCATCTCAGCGCGATGAGGGCGATGGATGAAATCCGGGAAAGTGGCGGGGAAATAACATCATTTGAGAGTTACTGCGGCGGACTTGTCAGCGAGGCGCATTGCGCAGACAATCCATGGAAATACAAGTTCAGCTGGAATCCACGCAGCGTGGTTCTTGCGGGACAGGGGGGGAATAGCTTGTTCAGGCAAAATCATCAGCTGAGAAGCGTTCCCTGGCACCGTTTGTTTGCCGAGGCAAAAACCCTGTCTATTCCCGGGCTGGGCGAATTTGATGCCTACGCCAACCGCGACAGCCTCTCCTATACGTCGTTGTACAGGCTGGATGAAGTTTCTACATTGTTGAGGGGAACACTGAGGCGCGAAAATTATTGCAAAAACTGGCAGGTGCTGGTAGAACTTGGTTTCACAGATGCACAGTCTACGTTGCCTGTTTCTGTGTGCAGTGTGAATGATTTGTGCTGTGCGCTCACAGGAAAAGGATCCAATCAGCTGCTTTCAGGATGGCTAATAGAGAATAACTGGATACGTCTTGAACAAACAGCATGGTTTGATTTTCTGAACCTGGAAAGCAAGCAAGCACTGGGTTTTAAGCCAAATAAGGCTTCAGAAGTGCTCGAGTCAGTATTGCTGGATAAATGGAAACTGATGCCGGGAGATTGTGACGAAGTGGTCATGTACCATCGAATCGGATTTGTGAAAGACGGCAGAAAACAACAGCTTCATTCCGTGTTGAGTGTCACGGGCGAAGATGAAATGCATACGGCTATGGCAAAAACCGTAGGATTGCCGCTGGCTTTGGGTGTGGAACTAGTGCTCTCAGGGAATTGCCCCGAAACGGGCGTGATTATTCCCGTAAGCAAATACTGGTACAACGGTATTTTGCCCCTTCTTGAACAAATGGGTATTCGGTTTGCAGAGCACACCGAATTTAGCGATTGAAATCTGGCGTATAATGTTTTATCAATTGTAACTTTGTACTCTGAATATTTATGAGTGAAATTATCAATTCCGGCAGGGCTCCTGAGCCCGTGGGTTTGTATCCCCATGCTAGGCGCGTAGGCAATCTTTTGTTTTTGAGCGGCGTAGGTCCCCGCGAAAAAGGAACCAAAAAAATTCCTGGAGTTGAATTGGATGAAGTAGGGAATATAATTTCATACGACATTGAAACCCAGTGCCGAAGCGTGTTTCAGAATGTTAGGTGGATTCTGGAAGACGCTGGCAGCAAATGGGAGAATATTGTGGATGTAACTGTTTTTTTAACCAACATGAAGGATGATTTTAAAACCTATAACCGGCTTTGGGCGGAATATTTCGCCGAAAATCCACCTTGCCGAACCACCATAGAAATCAATTGTCTTCCCACACCTATTGGAATTGAGCTGAAGGTGCTGGCCACTATTGATTAATGGTCCTGCAGTTTGCCTTTCAAACGCGATATCTGCTGTTTTAAGGCATCCACCGCTTTGTCCATGGCATTTTCAAATGATTGATCCTGCTGCATCACGAAGAGTTCCTTTTCGGGTACTTTGATGCGTATTTCCAGGGTTTTATTTCTTTTGGTATCGGACTTCTCTTCTTTCATTATCACTTTCACTTCCTGCATGCGTTGATACATGCGGTTCAATCTTTCCAGTTTACTGGAGATTACATCCATAATCTTGGGTTCTGCCTTAAGGCCAATGGTTTTAAAATGAATATTCATGGTGTTTTTTTACATTAGGTTTTTACGCTCATTTCGGCATTGACAATCAATTTATAATGTAATGACAAAAAAGAAAGTGATTTGTGTCACACAATAGATAAACAGCCGTATAAATCCGACTGATTTTTTTAATCGTAAATGAAACATTGAATTCTAGTTTCTAGGATGTAGCGCGTGAATTTTTTTTAGCTTTTCAAAGCTGTTTTTGGTATACACCTGTGTAGCGGCCAGGCTGGCGTGCCCGAGGATTTCCTTAATTGCCATAAGCTGGGCTCCATTGTTGAGCATATGGGTTGCAAATGAGTGTCGCAACACGTGCGGACTGGTTTTAAGGGCATCGCTGAAGAGCCTTAGGTAATGATTTACAAGCCGGTATATATACATGCGGTACATGGGTTTGCCATTGCCCAGCGGGAAAAGCAAGCCTTTCCGGCCTTGTATCCACAAGGTTAAACTATCTAGAATTTCATCGTGCAAAGGAATTAGCCTTTGTTTGTTGCGTTTTCCGGTCACCTGCACGGTTTTTCGGTTCAAATCCACATCGGTGCAATGAATGGCGGCAAGCTCACTTAGGCGCATACCGGTAGAATAAAATAGCAGCAGCAGTAATTTGTCACGCTGACCATTCTCTTGCTCTCCCCATGGGAAATAGGTAAACATGTTTTTCAAATCGCGGGCGGGGATGTCCTGCACTATGCGTTTGGGCATTTTTGGCACGCTGATTTTGGAAAGTGGGTCAGATTTAAGTTTTCCCTGCTTTCGCAGATAGCGGGTGAATGAACGCAGGACCGAAATTTTTCGATGAACGGAGCGCGCCTGCAGTCCGGCTTCCATTAAATCGGCCATCCATCCTCTCACGGTCATTGAGTTAAGGCCTGAGATGATATCCAGTGCATCGTTTTGGCAGTAGGCTTCAAACTGCTGCAAATCGATTTCATACGCTGAAACGGTATGAACCGACATGCGTCTGTTCAGTGCCAGATAATCCAGAAAATCGATCGCTGTATTGTGCACTTATACAAATCAAACGATGCCGAGGTTATTTTATTGCGAATACTTATGAACCGCTGTGTATAAAACCAGACAAAATGAAAATTTATAAATACCTTCGTCCGCATGCTTTCCAGAAAAGATTTTATCAAGTTAGGCGCAGCGGTTTCGGTTGCCAGTGTGGCGAGCAAACTTCAATCCGGAACACCCAATAGAAAAAAGGGGCCGGTGGTGGTTTCTACATGGGATTTTGGGATGGAAGCCAATGCAGCTGCTTGGGCGATATTAAGCAGTGGAGGGTATTCGCTGGACGCCATTGTTGAAGGGGTTGCCGTTCCGGAAAGAGATCCCAAAGTGAATACGGTTGGTCTGGGAGGTTTTCCGGACAGAGACGGACGTGTTACCCTGGATGCCTGTATTATGGATGAACAGCTTAATTGCGGCTCTGTGGCGTGTTTAGAATATATTGTCCATCCTGCGGCGGTTGCCAGACTGGTAATGGAAAAAACCCCGCATGTGATGCTAACAGGTGAAGGTGCCCTCAGGTTTGCGCTTGAGCAGGGTTTTAAAAAGGAGAATCTGCTGACACCTCAAGCGGAAGCCGCGTGGAAGGAATGGCTGAAGAAGGCTGAATATGAGCCAAAACCTAATTGGGAACTCAACCATGACACTATCGGTATGCTTGCACTTGATCAGCAAAGCCGGCTTGCCGGCGTGTGTACCACAAGCGGTATGGCCTGGAAAATGCACGGCAGGGTGGGAGATTCACCCATTATAGGCGCAGGTTTGTATGTGGATGGTGAGGTGGGCGGCGCCACCTGTTCCGGGTTGGGTGAAGAAATGATAAGAATTGCAGCATCACACAGTGTTGTTGAAGCCATGCGTAGCGGTAAAAGCGCACAAGCGGCGTGTGAGGCTGTTATTAGGCGTTATTACAAAAGACGTGGAGATAAAGCACATGGCAAACAGTTGTGCCTGCTGGCGATGGATAATGCTGGCAATGTGGGTGCATTCAGCCTCATGCCCGGATTTGTGTACTCCGTAAACTGCAATGGCACAAACGAAGTTCGAAAAGCCGCCTACTTGCTTGATGAATAAAAAAAGCCGCTACTTAGCGAGTTTTGTATGATAATTAATCTTAAGGTTATGGTTCCAGTTCCTGACGCTGCATTTGCTGACGGTATGAAGCACGAATCTTTTGCATACGCTTGGTGATACAAGGCTTCTCAAAAGACTGACGGGCGCGAAGTTCTTTAACAACGCCGGTTTTTTCGAACTTCTTTTTGAATTTCTTCAGCGCTTTGTCAAGCGAATCGCTTTCTTTTACGTTGATAAGTATCATGTATTTTCCTGACTACTTTCTTTTTTGGGAGTACAAATGTACAAAAAATCAATAATATTTCAAATTAATTACGCTTTCAAAACAGCACGGCTGATAACTAGCTTTTGAATTTCGCTGGTTCCTTCACCAATGGTGCAAAGTTTACAATCGCGGTAAAATTTTTCTACGGGAAAGTCTTTTGTGTATCCATAGCCGCCAAAGATCTGCACGGCCTCATTGCTGCAGTAAACACTCACTTCACTGGCGTAATACTTGGCCATGGCACTTTCACTGTTTACACTTTTACCTTTATTTTTAAGATTTGCAGCCTGGTGTGTAAGCAACTCTGCAGCTTCAATGCGGGTAGCCATATCGGCGAGTTTGAAACCAATGGCCTGGAAATTGGCGATGGGCTGTCCAAACTGCTGGCGTTCCTTGCTGTATTTGAGGCTGGCTTCATAGGCGCCTTTAGCGATGCCTAATGACAGTGCCGCAATGGAAATTCTGCCGCCATCTAAAATTTTCATTGCTTGTATAAATCCGTCACCCACTTTTCCCAAACGGTTGGCATCAGGAATTCGGCAGTCTTCAAATATTAATTCTGCAGTTTCGCTGGCACGCATTCCCAGTTTATTTTCTTTTTTGCCGCCCCTAAAACCGGGTGTGCCACGCTCTACCACAAAAGCAGTAATGCCATGGCTGTCGAGTAAATCTCCGGTGCGGGCAAGCACCACAGCTACATTGCCAGTAATTCCGTGTGTGATCCAGTTTTTGGTGCCGTTCAAAATCCAATCATCGCCATCTTTCTTGGCTACGCACTGCATGCGCAGGGCGTCTGAGCCGGTATTTGCTTCCGTAAGTCCCCAGGCACCAATCCATTCGGCGGTAGCCAGTTTGGGCAACCAGCGTTTTTTCTGATCTTCATTACCAAACATCATGATATGTCCAGTGCAAAGACTATTGTGCGCTGCCATACTCAGTCCAATACTACCGCAAACCTTGGCCAATTCTTCAATAGCAGCCACATATTCGTGGTAGCCCAGCCCTGATCCGCCGTATTCTTCAGGAATAAGCATACCCATTAATCCCAGCTCACCAAGGGCCTTGAAAACATGCACAGGAAATTCCTGACTTTCATCCCATTCCATAAATTGGGGTTTGATATTCTTTTCGGCAAAATCCTTAACGGTCTGCCTAATCATTTGCACGTTTTCGTCAGATGAAAATTCCATATAATACTGCAAAAATAGGTATCTATGTTGCATGTATGTTTACCCAAAGATATATTTGGGTAAAAAAAACGGATTATTCGTTTAAATTTAAATAAGGCAATATTTTAGCCAGTTCGCCTGCCGAAATAATTTTTATTTCTTTCAGCAAATTTTCTGTCAATTTTCCATGCTGTTCTCGAAATGATAATATAACCTTAGCCTGTCTTTCGCTTAGGTAAGGGTGTTTTTTTAGCGTCTCCAAATTTGCACTTTGGATGGGTATTTTCTTCACCAGTGAAAGGTTTAACGTTAATTCAGGCAATAATTTGCGCAGCATTACGGTATCAGTGAAGCGTGTTTCCAGCAATTGTTCTTTTTTATAGAATCCTCCGAGCGCATCCCGAAAACGGATAATCCTTTGTGCTGTTTTGCTGCCAATCCCCGGAAGGGCAATCAGGGCGGTTGTGTCGCAGCTGTTTAATTCTACCGTTTCCGGTTTTTGTTTTTCTGTTTTCCTTTGCTTGAAGGAATAAATGCTTACTACGTTTTTAAGTGCTTCGGTATCAATTCCGGTTTCCCGACTCAATTCAGACAGTGAGGCGTATTTGTGCCCCATTTTTATTTTTTGATAAATACGGTCTGCATCTTCTGCCTTGAGGCCCATGTTTTCAAGGTCACCTGATTTTAACCGCTGCCAAGGAATGAATTTATTTTTCCGCTTTTTAAAGAACGAATCTGTGGCGGCGAGGTGCCTTGCCATCAATACGGCACGCTGGGCGCTGTCTGCATGGTAGATAATCCCGGATTGCCCTTTCATACTGAAAATGGCAGGAATGAGCGCCAGCAATACGGCCAGCAAAAGCATAAAAAAAGCCCCGGCATATTCGCTCCTGGTAAGAGACACCCACGGGCCG
>VGGQ01000019.1 GCA_016868535.1 Bacteroidota bacterium
CTCGGTAGAACTCCACCAGTAACCGTCCTTGCCAACGTTGATGAACGTTCCATTGAAGTTACGGTTACCGCCCGGGAGACCATTGAATCCACTGCTGTTGGTACCGTTGCCATTGTTATCCCAACCGGTTTTACTTTTCATTTTTGCTCCGGCTATATTGATGCCACCTAAATAATAATTGGTCAGTGATGTCCATTCCTTATCAGTCGGTATGTGCCATCCCTTAGGTGCAAGTCCCCGTGGGTCATTAACAGCATACCAGTTGTACAACTTTCCATAAATTTTGCCGTTTTCGGGGTTGTTGTCATAATAACACCATGCAGCTTCTGTGGCAGCGGTGTACGCTTTCCATTCCTCCGCTGTTTTGGCTTCGGGTATCGCATCTCCGTTACGGAAGGTGCTTACATCCAAATTCTTCGCCATCCAGGTTTGGGTGCCTATTTTCACTTCTTCCATTTTTACCGAGCCGGTACTGCCGGATGTTGGTACTCCATCGGTTTTCCCTTTTAACCTGTACCGATGGGTGCCTATTTTCACTTCTTCCATTTTTACCGAGCCGGTACTGCCGGATGTTGGTACTCCATCGGTTTTCCCTTTTAACCTGTACCGAGCTACCATGCCCATAAAATAGGTATTCCCCTGCCCCTCAATCGGCACAAGCCACAATTCCTGCAGTTCTCTGTTGAACTCCACTTCCTTCCCTTCTGTGTATTCTGTTACCAGCCCATTTTGCACTTCTACGAACTGCACATAGCCCGTAATGGCACTACGCGCCTGCAACAAAGTTAATCCCGACAATGCCGTTTGTGCCATTTGTTGGGTATAGCTGTTGGTCAGTATCACCGGATTATCCCATTGCTCGTAACGCCTGCCCAAATATTGCACTATGCTGTCTTCTAAACTCCTTATTTTTCCGGTAATGTGCACATTCAGCTTTTCCAGTTTTTCCTTGCTGCTCCCTGCTGTTACTTTTAAATTGGCCAATATCAGCAAATCATTTACCGATTGTTCATGGCTTTTCAGCTGCTCTTCAAGAATAATAATTTCGGCATTCAGCTTTTTCTCATTGGCTTTTGCCTCTCTGTTCAGTTTTTGCACCAATACATTTTTGCCCCGGTTGTATGTTTCACCTATCGCCTGAAAACCACTCTCCGTGTAGGCCTTGTATATGGCATCGGCTTCATCGGCCTGTAAACCGGCGGCTATCAGTTTGCTTTTTATATCCGCTTCGGGCAAACTCATGTCCAGCAACACGGCGGTGCTGTTATCAACGGTATTGTTGTTGTTAGATTTAATGTCGGTTTTAAGCGGACTTACCTCCACTGAGGCACCAAAAACATAGTAATCCTGTTTGTGTGAGGTTTGGCTGTAAAAAGGACTGCCCGTAACTACCATTTTGCCCTTCACCCATTGTTTGATGGTTTTTTCCTGCAGCAAACCATTTTCAACCGTGGTAACAGATTTTATAAATGCACCGTTCAGCTGGGGCACTGCCACTGCCGCTATGTTGTTTTGGGCCTTGCCTATCAGCTCTTCTACATCGGTTTGAAAGATGCTGCCACGGGGTATCACACAAACAAAAGTGCCCCGGAAACCCACATCTTCAAGCGATTTTTGCAATTCAGCAGGAATTTGTTGCGCGCTTTTGCGTTTGTCATCCAGTTGTTGCTGCAATCCGCTTATGTCTTGTATGCCAATCAACTGCTGACGGATACCTGCCATATCGCTGCGGTCGGTTTTAAACTTCAGCACCTGATTATCTACCCACTTGTTGTGGTTGTTAATGCGCAACTGCATATTCTCCCAGTAGGCCTTGTCGTAGGGCTTGCTCAAGCCACTGTTTTTCAGTTTCTGGGTAATAATTTCTTCGGTGAAGGGGGCGGTGCCAACATACACGCCTTCGGGTTGGGGGTAAACCTGGGCTGATACTGCCAACGGAAGTAACAGAATCAGAAATGGTAAAAGCGTTTTTATGCTTATTCGCAACATTTAGCAAAACGGAATTTCAGACTAAAACGCACCCAAGACAAAGGGAAGCAACCTCATCACCTTAGCGCCATTATTTTTAACCCATCCCCATACTTTACCGGATTTTTTCAATTTTGTTTCATCAATCACCAATTTGCCATCCATCCAAATTGCGTCAACTTTTTCAGTTTTCACCCCAGCAGCTTTAAGCTCTTCCAGCAATTTTTTGGAATAACGCAGGTATTTCATACCCTTACCGCTGTTTTGGAATGCTTCTTCCATGTCTACCACCAACTCGCCCTTTTCATTCACAATGTTGGGCGGGATCAGAGAGAGGGCATTTTTGATTATATCTTTTTGCGACAAGTTAAGAAGTGGGATAGTTGCATTTCCATTTTCTTTCGAAGCTTTGGCCATATCTGCTACAGTATACTTAAGAATTGTATCAGGATTGGTATTGGGATTTGCAGCACCATTATTATTATTTGGATTATTTATCGTAATTGCCGGTGTATCAATTTCTTCTTCACTGCTATTTTCTCCCTGCCTGAAAATTTCAGCAAGTCCATTATCGCCATAGAGTGGAAGGCGCATTTTCACAACTACAGAATTAGGACCTTTGGTTGTTGAAATAACCTGCGCACCACGCACAATACCTTCAACTTCGGTTTTAATGGTAACATCTTCCGTAATCATATTTTGGACGGTAGTAGTTTTGGTTACTTTTACATCGCCTGTAATTTCAAGTAAATTGGCCATTGCCACTGCCTTAGCACCTTGCTCTGCCATAGATTCAGCCTGTCCGGGAATTTTAAATTTTTCGGTATTAAAGAAAGACTCTCCGGTGGCTTCAATATATTGTCCTGTCCAATTCACAGCACCAATCTGTTTGGATTGCGTTTTGCCGGCCGCATTTTTGGTGGATTTAAATTTGGCATCAATCACTTCAATATCTTGAGCAATTGTGTCAACAAGTAAACCTGTAGTAAAGAATAAAAGGAAGATTATCTTTTTCATTAGAGGATTTTGGTCGTGAATATAGTGCAACTTCATGATTAAAAACAAACGGCATTGGGCTCATCTATTAAAGCGGAGCTTGATTATAGTGGGGCTTAATTATTAATTTAGCTTCTGAGGATAGGGATTTATCCATGAGGTGGCGTAATTGGGTTAAAAACATTGAAGAAGATGCTTTTGAAGGGTTCTTCATTGCACCTTATGATTGCATGCACTAGTCTAGCACTATCCCTACTTTCCCCCAAACGATCCGAGTGTAATCGCATGCACGGGCTAACTTCCGCCAACCAAAGGCCCATTCTCAAAGATTGACAGTTGAGCAATATTCGCTATCAATACCAATATTGATATAATTTTTAATATAACTTTTTAACGCCAAAAAGTAACTAAAAGGCTGTCAGGATTTATTACTGCTTAAACTATTGACCTTCGGTACTTAATCTTTAATACATCTAACAGAAAAGCTATCCGTATTTGGTACCATTGCCCGGATCGTTATTGTAATAGCACCAAGCCGGTTTTCCGGCATTACCATAAGCCACCCACTCCACATCCGTTTTCACATGAGGAATACTATCCCCATTTCTAAAAACGGCCACATCCAAATTATTCCGCATCCAAACCTACTTGCCGATGACTTTCTTTCCGGGCATCCATCATTTTTAGTCACATTCTGAATTTTTTCCTATTTGTTTTCGCAGGCAACACATAACAAGGAAACCAAAAGCCACCCATATTCACGCGATTTATTTACTTTAACCATATTAAATAATCAAAAATAAAATGAATTCACAAGCTTAACAAGAAATCACTTTTTAAAAACTTTGTATATTGCCACCCTCATGGGAAAAGAACCAATCCTCCAAAACAACAAGAAAACCCTCTTCGCCTGGACCCTTTATGACTGGGCCAACTCTGTATATCCGCTTATCATCAGCTCTGCCATATTTCCGGTGGTGTATGAAAATGCCACCAGTATTAAGGTTGACGGCAAAACGGTGTATGACCAGATTACCTTCTTTGGGCATGCATTCAAAAACACGGAATTCTACGCGTACCTGATTTGTGTTTCCTATATGGTCGTAGCTATACTCACACCCCTGCTTTCCGGCATTGCCGATGCAGGCGGCAAACGAAAACTATTCATGCAATTTTTCTGTTTTCTGGGTGCTGTTTCCAGCGGTTTGCTGTACTTCTTCCCTACCAAAAATCCGGGTCTGGATGGGCAAGCTGTAGAACTGGGCTGGAGCATTCTGCCCCTATTCTTTGGCAGCATGGGTTTCTGGGGCAGTCTGGTGTATTATAATTCCTACCTTCCCGAAATTGCCAGCCCCGACCAGCAGGACAAGATAAGTGCCCGCGGTTTTACCATGGGTTACCTGGGTAGTTCTTCCCTGCTCATCTCCATTCTGGTCGTATTTGTCTTTCAAGAAATAGCCCCCATTTCCTGGGCCTTCCCGCTGGTGAGCCTTTGGTGGATGGGTTTTGCCCTGTATTCATTTTATCATTTACCCAAAACCCAACCCACACAGCACAAGCCCAATGTGGGATTGTTTTCTGCAGGATTCAAAGAAATTACCAAGGTATTTGCCGAAATACGCACACAGCACCTGGCGCTGAAACGCTTTTTATACAGCTATTTCATGTTCAACATGGCAGTGCAAACCATCATGGTAATGGCGGTGTCCTTTGCCAGCAAAGAAATTATTGGCATTAAACCTGCCGATCTGATTACCAGCATTCTGCTCATTCAGTTTTTGGGTATGGCCGGTGCCTTTCTGATGTCGCGCCTGTCCAAAAAAATAGGAAACATCAAAACCCTTATGCTGTCCATCATCATCTGGATTGGACTTTGCATCTACGTATACCAGTTTGTGTACAAACCCTGGCAGTTTTACATTGCCGCGGCCATAGTGGGTCTGGTGATGGGCGGCATTCAGTCCGTGGCGCGCTCCACCTATTCCAAACTGCTTCCCGAAACCGAGGACCATACTTCTTATTTCAGCTTCTTTGATCTGGCAGAGAAAATCGGACTTGCCATCGGCACTTTCTCCTTCGGTCTCATTGAAGGTTATCTGGACATCAGAAGCTCCATACTGGCGCTGATAGCCTTTTTTGTAATGGGTTTACTTTTGTTGATGCGGGTACCCAAAACCCCACAGCTATCAGGTGATAAAGACGCTTAACGGATTAGCGTAAGCGTACCGTTAAATTCATAGGGTTTACCGTCAAACGAAATCACCTCTACATGAAATACATACACACCCTGAGGTACTTCCTGCCCATTGGCAGTGCCGTCCCAACCTTTGTTAATATCGTCTGAGTAAAAGATCTTTTCACCCCATCTGTTGTAGATGGTCATGTTCATTCTCTTAAAGTTGCTGGCCGTTACATTGAACGTGTTGTTCTTGCCGGGGCCTGCGCCATCGGGTGTGAACACATCCGGAATCCACACAATGATATCCGGGCCCACAAACACATTCCTGCTGAACGTATCGGTACATCCGCCCGGCTGTGATGTCACTATCAACTGAATGGTATACGTGGCCGTGTCTTTGCCATAGGCATAACGGGGCTCGAACGATACAAACGTGTCGTCATAAGGGTCGTATCCTGTTCCAAAATCCCACTTGTAGCTCATCTTGGGGTTGAATGGTGTGCTGGGTATACTGCTCTGGTTGATGGTCTTGAACTTGGGTAGTGCTACTGTGGTTTTGAACGGTGGGTCTGTGCTGAACAACGCCTTGGGGTTCGGATAAGCCTGTACATAGTCTATGCTGTCTACCGTCACCGCGCAGTTGCCCGCTGTATTGGTAATGCGCAACTGCACCTTGTATTTGCCCTGGTTCGGGTAACTTACACCTGTCGGGTTCTGCCGGTCACTGGTGTCGCCGTTGCCGAAATCCCAGCGCCATTTTAGCTGACCGGCAGGAATACCGCGGCTTTCTATGCCCGTGAAGCTTGCTGTCAGCGGAACGCAGCCTCTTAACGAGCTGGCCATGCTTACCACAGGATATGGATGCAGTATGATTTGTATGCTGTCTGTGCTCTGCCGACACACTTCATTCGGCTCAGCAACCGTGGTTACCTTCAGCCATGCCGTACCTGCGGCCTTATCCCCTGCTCCATGCTTATAAACGATGTTATCCGCATTTGCATTGTCTATCGTGCCGTCAGAACCCTGTATCTTCTGCCAGTTTACTCTGCTGGTAAACTTCTTACTGCTCTGCAACCCAAAGTCGCTGCCTTCGCATGCCGCGGCAGGCTTGCCTGTGGTAATCGTCACCTCCGGACGCATTCGCACAAACATCTGGTAGCGCTCCGTATCAGAACATCCGTTGTTGTCGGTATAGGTGAATACAATATTATACGGCCCTTCCACATTCTTGGTGCCGGTTACATTCGGATTAAACTTGCCGCCACTGGTCTGCGGACCTGTCCATGTGCTGGTTTGTCCCAGAGGGCGCGTCTTGGCAGCATCTATGCGCGTATCCAAATCAAACAGCGGATCGGTGCTGCATATGGTTACCGGTGGCAACAATACCGCATCTGGCGTATCGTTCACATACACATAGAAGCTGTCTTCCTTCAAACAACCCGTGCTTTTGTTGCTATACTTGATATACCAGGTATTGGCTCCGAACGAGGGTACAAAATAGTGCCCCTTGGGCAGTGTAGTGCCTTTTACCTTGGGGTGCGTGCGGCTATAACCATATTCCAGTATTGTAAACCAGCCGTCGCCTTCCTTGGGGCTGTTGCCGTTCAGCAGTACATAGTCATTCAGGTCTATCGTATCCCAGTTTACGCACAGAGGATTAGGTGAGGTTACTTTTACAGTCGGCTCGGTTATGATTTCTACCGTGGTAGTATCGCACTTGCGGCACCCTGTCAAGCGGTCCTCAACGCAGTATTCCAGTTTATAGACACCCGCGTATTTATCTTCTGTCGGGTCGCCAAAACGCATCCAGTAGCGCTGCGTGCCTACCGGATCTTCATACAGTATAGCCGCAGGATCTATACCGCTGGGGACTTCAAGCACTTTCCAGGTTATGTTTACGCTGATACTCGGCTGTGGGCGGATGATGCTGTTGGCAAGAGGTGCTTTCCCTGCATCCTGACAGTAGGTTTTCTTCTGCAACTGTACCATCGGCGTACCGTTGATACGCTGCGTGGTGCTGTCTACATTGATACACGTATTGCTATCGATGTACCGAAGGTATATTTTATCCTGTCGGAACACACCGTTCTGAAGGCTGCTGTTATTGATGTTGGTAGTGCGGTAGATAAACTGGTTCGGAGCAAGGCTGTCTACCATATTGTTGCGAACCTTGCGGGTACCCGCCCATACGCTGATGTCTTTACCCGCCTTGGGGTTCACAAACGGATACAAAAAAATATCACCAAAAGCATGGCACTGGCTCTTCAGGGGTTTGGGATCCCACCAAACACGTGGCAGCGCATTCACCTTGATCTGCATCGTGTCAAAGTGCTCACACGTCACGCCGCCCTGCGTCACTTTTGTATACAGCTCATAGTCGAAATATACAGGCACTCCTCCCGGTGAGTTCACGTTGCGCGGAGACACCTTGTAGGAAAAGCTCGCGCCCAGAAGTGTGTTGGTCGTTATGTTTGTCCAGCGGTAGGTCGCATTGATGCTCGCTGGGCGGTGCTGGGCTACCAGCAACATCGTATCCTGGTGGCAGATAACCTTATCGGCGCCTGCTATGCTCACTACCGTATCGTTCACAAATAGCTCTACCGTATCTTTCTGTTTGCATAGCCATACCGTATCGGTGATGGTTACAATGTACAGGCCTTGCACATTCTTGGTTATCTCGCGGGTGGTATCGCCGCTGTTCCAGTTATAGTATACCGTATCGGCGTGACCCGCATCAAACTTCATTTTGTCATACGTACATATCCGCTTGTCCGGGCCCAGATCCACCACCGGAAGAGGCTTTTTGTAGATAATTACCGTATCCCAGAAATTACAGCCGTCTCCATCGGTTATGCGAACCACTATCGTTGAGTCCCGGTCTATGTTAGGGATTTCAAGCACCATGTTCGTATCGCCGGAAATATGGTCTACAGGTCGGGTCCAGTAGTAGCGGTATGGCGTTTTGGCAAATAATACCAGCGGTTGCAGGCGCATGGTGGTCTTGTAGCATGCAAATGTGTCCTTGGTAGCCAGTATTGCCGTAGGCGGATCCGGCAGAATAATCGTATCGCGGTATATCGTCGGGCAGTTGTCCGGGTTGTTTACCGTATGCACCATGATATACTTGCCACCGGTTTTATAGCGGAAAGTATCGGTCTTGCGGGTGGTGTAGTAATACTCCTTGCTACCAAGGCTGTCGCGCAGGCTCCAGCGGTAGGTGGGAATACCCTTAAATCCGGCAGCTACACTGGCTTCCCAGGCAAAACGGCCGCACTTGAGCTTTGTGTATTTACGGGTGCTGTATGCGCGGGGATTTACCTTCACCTTGAAACCACGGATGGCCTGCGAGGGCTTGGGACAGTGGTCGTCGGTAGCCGTTACTGTGAATGAGTAGGATACATCACTGGCCTGACCCACCCTGGTTTGCCAGCAGAATTCTGCTGTTTTTTCACGGTCTTTGGGGTTTAGTATCGAAAAGGTTGCTCCCGGAATACCACGGTTCCATTTAAGTTGAACCGTATCGGGTATTGTCTGGTATGGGGTAAAAGTTTCGTCTTTACCATCTATCTTGAAACATAATTTATCACCCTCACATACCTTGTTTGTAGTAGGCCCTTCTATCGTAGGGGATTTGTTGTAACCGCAATCGTCTTTTACAATTAATTGCATATCGCGACGCGTTTTGCCTACCACTATCCATTTCGAAGTAGCACTGTCTTTTCTATATTCTGTTATTTCGATAACTACAATGCCCACCTCATCGCATTTTGTAGGTGTAAAGATAATATCACCCGTACTTGTATCCAGCCAAAAACCGCGGGGTGGTTTGGTACTGGTATTGGGCACGCAATCCACCTTACCGGGGGGGATGCAATAGGGCGTCATGGGATAACGAGGAGTGAAGGGAGAACTATAATTGACACTGGAATTAGGGAGTGAGTTAATGCCCGCTACCAGTTTATAACCAAAAGAGTCGAAATCAGTTGTATCCGACGCTCCATTATTAAAATAGTATGCCTGATTACAACAGAGGAAACCAATAGGTTCGTTTGTCAGAGCAGGGCTTGAATTACACTTATTCGTTGTTTTGGCAATATTGCAAATGTCGATCATACAGGTAGACCAGAAATCATTATTGGCAGGGCCGGTGGTTATGGCACCATTGCGACAGCACTGACCGATTGCGAATGTCACCTCGCAGCAACTGCTCTTATTTTTGAAGTTATTGAGCGGACTCGCATTAAAATCTACAGTGGTTTCGAAAGTATGTTCTTCAATACCTTCTCCCGTAAAACCTGTATTCTGAGGATTACAAGGTTGTGATGCCGAGGAACAACGGGGTGTTACATCCCTGATTCCTGTTCGGGTAATGCTTAGATTGTAAACGCCACAGGCATTTCCACCGCTGAGACCTCCATAGGCTTGGAACGAGGGTCCTGAGAATGAAATCCCCCGGCAATCGCGGTAAATCTTGGCAATTATTTTGTACTTGCCTTTTCCGAGACAACGGTATGTCATATCGGCTCCCATCATGTGAGTTGCAGATAATTGACCTGAAAAGCCCATTATCAGTGCCATTGCAAAAAGTAATTTTCTCACCATCGGATATTTTTTAAAAATGGTTGATGTGTATTTGACACAAAAAGCGACTTTAACGTTGCTTCAAAGATAGACTTCACTTTTTATTATTTTATAAGGGCAAAAATAACAATATCAACAAGAACTACAAAATCAGTATGAATTATTTAACTGCCGAAATAACAATTGCAGGCAGCAATACTTGAGATAAAATCAAATAACCTAAATTTGCTCCTCGAACATGAAATATAATAGCATTCCCTCATCATTGTTTATCAAAAACCGCAAGAAGTTCATTGCATCCATGAAACCGGGTTCCATGGCCGTTTTTCACAGCAACGATGAGGTTCCGAGAAATGGAGATGCATACCATAAATTCAAGCAAAATTCGGATTTGTTTTATCTATCAGGGATAGATCAGGAAGACACTATTCTGGTAATTTTTCCTGACAGCCCTAATCCCTTGTTCAAAGAAATGTTATTTATCAAAGAAACATCAGAACAAATAGCGGTTTGGGACGGAGCCAGACTCATGCCTGAGAAAGCATCAGCGATAAGCGGTATTGAGAGGGTACTCTGGTATCATGATTTTAAAAAGACCATCCATTCGGCGTTTTTACTGGCAGAGACTATCTACCTGAATCTGAATGAAAATGACCGTGCTGTTGATACAGTGCCGGCAAATGCTTTCCGATTTGCCCATGAAATTAAGCACCGCTACCCTGCTCATAACATAGCACGCAGTGCACCCATACTGGCAAATTGCAGAATGGTGAAAGAACAGGAAGAAATTGATTTAATCACTGAGGCTGTAAATATTACCCGCGCAGGTTTTGAGCGATTGTTGACATTTGTTAAACCGGGTGTGTGGGAATATGAAGTAGAGGCTGAATTGATACATGAGTTTGTAAAACGCAGGTCTTCGGGCTTTGCCTTTGACCCTATTATAGGAAGCGGATCGAGTGCATGTGTACTGCACTATGTAGAAAACAACAAAATGTGTAAAGATGGCGATTTATTGTTGCTGGATTTTGGCGCAGAATATGCAAATTACAACGGTGATTTAACCCGTTGTTTGCCGGTAAATGGAAGATTCTCACTTCGCCAGAAAGCAATATACAGTGCTGTATTGCACGTACACAGGGCGGCGGCAGGCCTGTTGAAGCCGGGGAAAAAACTGCCCGAATACCACCAGGAGGTATGCGAGGTAATGACAGAACAGCTGGTTAATTTAGGCCTGATAACAATGGATGACGTAAAGAAGGATAAACACGCTTTTGCCAAATATTTCATGCATGGTACAAGTCACCATCTTGGGCTGGATGTGCATGACACGATGCACCGTTTCTCAGAACTGCAAGTTGGTAATGTGCTTACCATTGAGCCCGGAATTTATGTTCCGGAGGAAGGCATTGGCGTACGCATCGAAAACGATGTACTTCTTAAATCTGACGGCGTTCATGACTTTATGGCCGGATTGCCCATAGAGGTTGAGGAAATCGAAGATTTGATGAACCACTGATAGATCAACTCCACCCCTCTTTACCTTTCAACGGCACAAAGCGAAATGGACCAAATGACTCTTTGCCGATGGAGCCATCCTGATTTTTAGTAATCTTGAACATGGTTTGAGAATCTGGTTTATCGCCAATTGGAATTACAAGCTTACCCCCTGTTTTGAGCTGATCTATGAGGTTTTTAGGTACTTCAGGTGCACCGGCGGTAACAATTATGGCATCATATGGTGCTGATGCAGACAAGCCCAATGTTCCATCACCATGGAAACACTGAATCTGGTTGTCCAAAATTTTAAGCACTTTCAAGGCTTCTTTGAGCAGTGGAAGAACCGTTTCAATGGTAAAAACATGCGCCCCCATAGCTGATAATACCGCAGCCTGATAACCGCTTCCTGTACCTATTTCAAGCACTTTATCTCCGGATTTTAATTGTAATAACTGACTTTGAAAAGCTACAGTATATGGTTGAGAAATTGTTTGGCCATGACCAATGGGGAAAGGTGCATCCCTGTATACAAACTGCTCGAAATCTTTTGGGAAAAACAACTGTCTTGGGACCCTTCCTATTGCCTGTAAAACCTTCTCATCGGCAATCCCTTTCTGCCTTAGCTCGGTCACAAGCTGATTGCGTCTACCTACCATGATAGGACTCTCGGATAAGGATGGGGTTGTGAACATGTGTGAGAAACCGATAAATTTTATTTTACGAGTAGCACTGCAAATTTGCTACAGGTTACAAAAATAAGCGGACCCGGCTCAATAATTTACATGAAACTGAGAACTGTCATCTTAGGCACCCAGAGAAAAGCTGAAATTTTCACGCACCTGCTACTGGACAACGATATTTTTCAATTCAGCGGATACTATGACCCTGATAGTGAAATGAATGCAGACGGAGCGGGTAATTTACTGTATGCTTATGAATTGGCAGAAAAGGCAGATGTTTTTATCATTGACAGACATGTACATTTTATTGATACGTCCCTGCTTGAAAACCTGACCCGGCTCGGAAAGCACATACTTATTGATGGCTTTTTAATCCATGACAGCGGTTTTGCGGAGCAGCTCATACGTCTGAATGCTGAAAGCGGTAATTGTTTTCATGTAGCCAATACGCTTTATAACAAACCCTTGTATACCACTGCTTCTCAGTTCGTAAGGAAGCCAAGGTTTATTAAACTGGAAAAAGAATGCAGGCCTCCTGCACCCGGTGGTTTTGAGCAATGGTTATTCAAAGAATTATCCCAAGACCTTGATCTGGTAATAAGAACAGCTCAATGCGGCATGCGGAATGTATCAGCCAGACCCTTGTTTTTATTCGGAAAGAATCCTGACTTGCTCAATATACATATTGAGTTTGACAACGATTCTGTGTGCCATATCTCTGCCGGAAGAGCCATTGAACCCAGGACACACAGGTTAAAAATTTATCAGCAGGACAAACTGTTTACACTGGATTTCACAGAAAATATACTGAACGAATACAGGCAAACTGAAAACAAGGACCAGCTAACGTTTTTAGAGGAAAACGAAGCTCAACAACAACAGGAATTAACGCTGATTCAGCGCCCTGTAATCCCGTTTGATGCCTGGAAAATGGAATTCAGAAACTTTGAGGAAAATATTACCAAAAGCCTTACCCCATTAACCTCGCTTGAAGATGTGCTGCAAGTCAATAAGCTGGCTTCTTTGATTACAGAAAAGGTACAGAGACGATACCACGAGGTTTAGGTCCTTCAAATTACTTTTGAGTTACGTTCGATAGTGTTGTATTTTCGCAGCATGGGCTATCGTGTCTTTTTGCCTTTGCTGTTAACAATGTTTGCTTTAGTTTCTGGCTGTGACAAGGAAAATGAACCTATTCCATCCTACATAAAAATTGATTCTGTAACTGTAATTACCAACCCTGCACAGGGAAACAATATCCATGAAATATCAGCTGTTAATGTTTACATAGATGAGCAATTTATAGGATTGTTCGAAATACCGTGTACGATTCCGGTCTTATTTTCGGGAAGACATAAGCTTTCCATTATACCATCTGTGAGGTTGAATGGTGCACTCAACCAGCACGTTATACATCGGTTGTTTAACCGTTCTGACACCACCATTGATCTGACTGAAGGGAAAATAACTGAAACCGGCAATATCAATCTCACTTACAGAACCAATACTGAATTTGCATGGCTGGAGGATTTTGAGGACAATAACAGCAGTCTGATTCGCTTGTTTTTCGCCGCCGGTGATACTTCATATATTACAACCGAGTCTTTTTCACTGAAAGGACGCTACTCAGGGCATACACGCTGCATGAAGGTTGTGATTGGAGCTGCAGATACTGCCAAAACAATTGATATGGCATCCTTTAAGTATTTTGGAAATCTGCCACTCATGGGTACGGATATTATCCTGGAATTTGACATTAAAACACCGGTGCCGGTTCAAATGGGCATGATTCGTAAAAACAGCTCAGGTAAGCTTTATCTGCCATATGTGTATATTTTTGAAACAGGCGGCAACTGGAAGCGTTTTTATATTAATCTTATTTATGAACTGTATAACCAGCCGGGGGAAACCGAAGTGCAGCTGATGATAAGCCCATTGAAACCGGAAGAACTAAAAACCGCACAGGAAATTTTTATTGACAACATTCGATTCAGCTATCCAAAGTGAACCGCAAGCTTCAAATAACAATTCACATTATTGCCGATTTAACCTCGGCTGCTGTATCGTGGTTTTTATTCTTCATGTACAGAAAACATGTGGTTGAAGCGGTAAAACACGGATATGATATTCCGGTAAATAATGACCTGAAACTCTATGCCGGCCTGATTGCAATCCCCATAATGTGGCTTCTGATTTATGCAGGAAGCGGCTATTACAGAAATATTTTCAGACGTAGCAGACTTCGTGAAGTAGAAAGAACATTCATTACAGGAATTTCAGGCAGTCTGCTTATTTTCTTTTTGTTGATATTGGATGACAGTGTAGCCAATTACAAAGACTATTACAAATCGCTTTTCGTGTATTTTTCTCTGCACACCGGTATCAGCATGGTTCTTAGGCTTATTTTGGTCAGCAGAACAATTTACATGATTCAACACCGCAAATGGGGTTACAAAACCCTTTTGGTAGGTAATGGAATCAATGCTGAAAAATTGTACTGCGAGTTATCAAATGCAAAACAATCTGAGGGCTTCTTCATTGAAGGATATATTGTAGGAGATAACAATAAAGATAAGGCAATGGGCAATCTGCCCTGTCTGGGTAATCGGGAACAAATTTCAGGGATTATAGAAAAGTATCAAATAGAAGACGTTATCATTTGCCTTGATGATGCAGAACATGACTGTGTACCCGGACTGGTTGATCAGATTCAAAATGAGAAAGTTTATTTGAAGATATTGCCCGACAGCTATGGGATGGTTATGGGTATGGTAAAAATGAACAATATCCTGGGAGCCATGCTTGTGGAAGTGGATTTTGAGGTTATGCCACAATGGCAGAAAACCGCCAAACGCGTCTTTGACTTGGTTATCAGCATGCTGGCTTTATTATTGGGGTTACCCTTATTGATCCTAATAGGTATAGCCATAAAAATCGACAGTGCCGGGCCTGTTTTCTTTCGTCAGGAGAGAATAGGGTTTAAAGGGAAATCCTTTCAGATTTTCAAATTCAGAAGTATGCGCAAAGATGCGGAAAGCAGCGGGCCCCAGTTAAGCAGTGAAAAAGATGACCGCAGGACTAAGGTTGGCGAATTTCTCAGAAAATCGAGGCTCGACGAGCTACCGCAATTTGTAAATGTGCTCAAAGGAGATATGAGCATTGTGGGACCGAGACCGGAACGGCAATTCTTCATTGACCGCATTGTAAAAAAAGCTCCTTACTATGTGAGACTTCATAGGATAAAGCCCGGAATTACTAGCTGGGGGCAGGTTAAATTCGGCTATGCCGAGAATGTGGAAGAAATGGTAGAGCGCATGAAATACGACATTCTGTATCTTGAAAACATGAGCCTGGGACTTGATGTGAAAATCATGATTTATACCGCTTTGATAATGATTCAGGGCAGGGGTAAATAATAATACTGGTTATTGCTTTTATCTATATTATACTTGTATTGTCATCAACGGTCAATACGAACACTTTTATAAAAATGAAAAAACCGTTTTACTGCCATTGATGCAAAGGTATTTATGGTAAATATGCGTGAAACAAACTGGATAGAAACGCGCCTTAAGCTGAATGATTGCAGACAAAAGCAGTTGCAAAGCACCACCCGCTATCCGGAAATGGTGGGTTTAATTGGCAGAACCTTTTAAATCGCCTTAAAAACATTATTTTTAGCATCAATAACAAATTTGATGTATATGTCTCTAAAAACGCCTTAAAAGTGTTCAAATTGTGGAAAATTAGGCATATATGCAACATGCACCTCCCCTGTTTTGGTTGTATTTTTACAAACAATTAAAAACGATCTTTTTACGTTAAACAATGAGCAATCAAAATAATGGGAATTACGGTGCGGATAACATTACCGTTCTTGAGGGATTAGAAGCAGTGCGCAAGCGCCCTGCGATGTACATCGGAGATATCGGCCACAAAGGCCTTCACCATCTGGTATATGAAGTAGTAGACAACAGTATTGACGAGGCCTTGGCCGGTCAATGCCGAAACATTTATGTCAGCATTCTGGAAGACAACAGTATCCGTGTGCTAGACGACGGCCGCGGCATTCCCACAGAAATGCACCAGAAAGAGAAGAAAAGTGCGCTGGAAGTAGTAATGACACTTCTTCACGCCGGTGGCAAGTTTGACAAGGACACGTATAAAGTATCCGGTGGTTTGCACGGTGTGGGTGTAAGTTGCGTAAACGCCCTTTCCAAACACCTCAAGGTGCGTGTATTTCGGGAAGGAAAAATCTTTCAGCAGGAATACCAGATTGGCAAGCCACTATATGATGTGAAAGTTGTTGGCGAATCTGAACAAAGAGGAACTGAAGTTACTTTTACCCCTGATGATACCATCTTCCAGGTTACAGAATATCAGTTTGACACCCTGCAAAACCGTCTGAGAGAACTGGCCTATCTGAACAAAGGCATTCAACTGATGCTTACCGATGAAAGAAACAAGGATGAAGAAGGTAATTCCCATTCAGAAAGCTTTTTCAGTGAAGGTGGTTTGAAAGAGTTTCTTGCCTACATTGACGGTACCCGTGAGCGATTGATACCTGAACCGGTTTACTGTGAAAGCGACAAGTACGGAATTCCCGTGGAGATTGCGTTTCAGTACAATACCGGATACAGCGAAAACCTGCATTCCTATGTAAACAACATCAATACTATTGAGGGTGGAACACACGTAGCCGGTTTCCGCAGGGCGCTTACCCGTACGCTGAAAAGCTATGCTGAAAAGCAGAAACTGCTGGAAAAAGTGAAAGTAGAAATCAGTGGAGATGACTTCCGCGAAGGTCTTACCGGCGTAATCAGCGTAAAAGTGGCTGAACCTCAGTTTGAAGGGCAGACCAAGACCAAACTGGGTAACAACGAGGTAATGGGCGCTGTGGACACCACGGTAGGTGAGATGCTGGAAAACTTCCTGCAAGAAAACCCCAAGGAAGCCAAGGTGATTGTAGACAAGGTAATTCTTGCAGCACAAGCCCGTGCTGCAGCCCGTAAAGCCCGCGAAATGGTGCAGCGTAAAGGTGCCATGAACGGAATGGGACTGCCGGGAAAATTGAGCGATTGCTCTAAAACAGACCCAGCAATTTGCGAAATATTCCTGGTGGAAGGAGATTCGGCAGGTGGAACCGCCAAACAGGGTCGTGATCGCGAATTTCAGGCCATTCTGCCACTTCGGGGTAAAATCCTGAACGTAGAAAAAGCGCTGGAGCATAAAATTTATGAGAACGAAGAGGTGCGTAACATGTTTACCGCACTGGGCGTACATATTGGCACCAATGAAGAGGGAGACAAGGAACTTATCCTAGATAACCTACGCTATCACAAGGTGGTGATTATGACCGATGCCGACGTGGACGGATCGCACATTCGCACGCTGATCCTTACCCTTTTCTTCCGCTATATGAAGAAGCTGATTGAAAATGGATATCTCTACATCGCTACTCCCCCTTTGTACCTGGTTAAAAAAGGCCCAAAGAGTGCCTATGCCTGGAACGATACGGAACGCGATATGCAGATTAAACAGCTCGCGGGCGAAGGCAAGGAAGACAGCGTAAACGTTCAGCGCTACAAAGGTCTGGGTGAAATGAATGCCGAGCAGCTATGGGAAACCACCATGGATCCTGCGCGGAGAACTTTGAAACGTGTGACCCTAGACAGCGCTGCAGAAGCTGACCGCATCTTCAGCATGCTCATGGGTGATGATGTACCACCACGACGCGAATTCATCGAGGCCAATGCACGCTACGCCAAGATTGACGCCTAAGCAACCTACTGAAACTTTATAGATTTAATGGGGCTTAAACGTCCTATTACCTTGGCCGGTAAGAACAATACCAGCCAACATACGAAAATTGTGCCGGCATTTGTCCAAATAATTTGAATTGGATTGAACTCAATGAGTACCTTGTTTACATAATATGTTTCGGTATTCAGGGTTATGAATCCATAATGGTATTGCAGCCAGCATAGGCCAAGCCCGAAAATATTTCCAAGCAATAAGCCCATGCCCGTGATAAAGGTAACCTGATAATGAAAAATATTACGTATACCCGATTCCCTAGCACCCAGCGCTTTCAGTGTACCAATCATGTGGGTGCGTTCCGTGATAAGAATAAGCAGCGTGGTACACATGCCGATAACCGCTACCAGCAGCATGAGGGTTAGAATAATAATTACGTTGGTATCCAGCAGGGCCAGCCAGTCAAAAATATGACGGTTGTAGCGATCTGCCGCCTGAATATTGAAAATACCCGGTGGTAGTTTTTTGTTTAGCTTATCCACCACTTTCGCAGAGGGTAAAGAGTGGTTCAACCTCAACTCCCACTGGGTAAAGCGTGTGGGGGGTGGTAACACCTTTTGCACAAGGCGAATATGAGTAATGAAATGTACTTTATCGTAATCATCCAGCCCGGTAGCGAACACACCTATAATACGCGGGCGAATGGCGCGGGGACGTCGGTTACCACTGCTGTCTTCCTTAAAGAAAACGGCCTGAAGAAACATACCTGTATCCAGACCCAGCCTGGTGGCGGTAAGTTCAGAAATAACCGCGGTGAGAGAATCTTCGGCAAAATCCGGCACCGTACCGCGTTTGATTTGATTTTTAAGGTAAGAAAAATCGTAACCGCCTGAAACCCCTTTTGCTACCATCCCCTCAATTTCATTTTCTCCTTTTACAATACAAGGCCTTACAGCACAAACCGAAACCGACTTAACACCTTGCACTGATTGAATATCGGAGGTAAAAGCCAGTTGTTTTTCTCCCATGGGAACCGGTTCTGAACCCTCGGTGTTGGAAATATCGTCTATAACAAGGTCGCCGTTTATACCAATAACCTTATTTTTGATACCGGATTGAAAACCAGACACCGTGGAGATTGCTATCAACATGACCGCCGAGCTGAGTGCCACAGCGACAATCGCCAAACGCACGATGGACCGTGAGAAGGAACCTTTTCCGGAGACCGACAATCGGCGAGCCACAAACAAAGGCCAGTTCATTGTTGCTCCAAAAGTACAGCGAAAGCGGTTTACTGTCTTCATGTTTTTTGTATTGGGACTTGCATCAACGGGCTTTTCTCAAACCATTATGAACGGAGCCGAGCGGACAGCCCATTATTTTCCCTCATTAAGAATGAAAAGGATTGCCGTGGTTGCCAACCAGACCTCGCAGGTTGGAAAAGAGCATCTTATTGACACCTTGCTGGCTTCGAAAATCAGGGTAAAGAAGGTTTTTGCTCCCGAACATGGCTTCCGTGGACATGCGGCCAATGGAGAAAAGGTGGCTTCTGTTATAGATCCTGTCACTAAACTGCCCATTATATCCTTGTATGGTAAACATATAAAACCTACTAAAAAAGACCTGAAAGGTATTGATGTGGTAGTTTTTGATATTCAGGATGTAGGTGTGCGTTTTTACACATATCTCACGACCCTGCACTACATAATGCAGGCCTGTGCTGAAAACGGCAAACCCTTGATTGTTCTTGACAGACCCAATCCCAACGGGCACTACATGGACGGGCCTGTGTTAAAACCCGGCTATGAAAGCATGGTAGGCATGCATCCCATACCGCTGGTACATGGAATGACTTTGGGTGAACTGGCACGTATGATCAACGGTGAAAAATGGCTAAAAACCGCTGATAGCTGCAGGTTGACGGTGATTCCTGTAAAAAACTGGGACCACAACACAACATACATTCTGCCTGTTCCACCCTCTCCAAATTTGCCCACCCAGGAAAGTATCATGCTCTACCCCACCCTGGGTCTGATGGAAGGCACAGTAATGAGCATGGGGCGCGGCACAGACAAGCCTTTCGAGTGTTTTGGCGCACCCTGGCTCACACACGGTCACTACACTTTTATTCCCAAAAACATTCCCGGGAAATCCGTAAATCCGCCGTTTCTGGGCGATACCTGCCGGGGTATACTCCTCACCGATTTTGCCCGCAATTACATTGCCGGAAGCCGTCAACTTTACATTGAGTGGTATGAAATGCTGCTGAATGCGTGTCCGGACAGGCAAAAATTCTTCAATCCATTTTTTGATAAACTGGCAGGTGGTCCCGAACTGCGCACCGCACTCTTGAATGGCACGTCCATCAAGCAAATCAGGGAATCGTGGAAAAACGATTTATTTGAGTTCACTTACAAACGCAACCGTTACCTGTTGTATCCCTGCATACCGGGTTTTGGGCATACCAAACCATAACTGCTGTTTCTCTGTTTTCTTTGCAACATGAAACCCATAATTTATAGTTTGATAGTTTTGTCATTGTTTGCCTGCGGCGACAACAGCAGTAACACTTTCGGAGAAAAAATTGATACTACAAAAGCCGTAACTGTGGATGTTGCGCTAAAAGCCTTTGAAAGCACCGGTCAGGCAGATGCCGTAATCAAGGGGCAGATAAGCCAGGTATGCACGGGCGAAGGATGCTGGTACACGCTCAAACACGGCGGAACCGAGCAGTTTGTGGGTTTTGAAAAGTTCACCGTTTCCAAAGACATAGCAGGCAGGCAGAGTGAGGCTGCGGGCCGTTTTTATCGCGATACCCAAAGCGTAGAAGCCCAGCGTGAGGGACTTAGCAAAGAAGAGGCCGATAAAATCACCGAACCCAAGGTATCGGTGCAGTTTAAGGCGGTAGGTATTGTGGTGCGCTGAGAGCTGCTATTCTGTAAAAATATTACCTGTGCTATGCCTCATGGCAAGGTTCGCAAACATATTCCAGCCAGTGAACAGGCTCATGACCAATGTTTTCTAATAGCGTTTGTGATGACCCTGTGATGCAGGCATGCCGCAGTGCACACCACGAAAACCGTCTCTTTTCAACACCAGTGCCCGCTTTCTTTGCCAGACATCTGATTGCAGGTAACGGCCCTCATCTATACGCAGGCAGGGATTTACTCCACTGAACTTTCTACGAAGAACTGAGTTTAAAACATAGTAATTTCTGTCATACGAAGCACTTCATAGTTAACCATACACAAACTTTGATAGAAGCACAAGGCTTGATTTAACCAATGAACCGCCACTTTTGACAAACCCGTGTTATGCGTATGTTGTTTATTTCGTCACACTGGTGTCCCTTTTAATAAATGTCGGATTAGCGTTATGTTCAAATCTCACTCCGTCTATAGTATAGTCACCCATTACACAACCCCAACCTTCCGAAGTCATTGTATATTGAGCCCACATTATCATTTTCATGTTTGCAAGTTCATAGGGCTTTTGTCCAGGTAATAAGAAATGATATTTGTTTTTAATGTTCATTGTCCTCTCAATGGTAGCCGAACGCTCCTTTCTTTCTTTGTCGTAGGGGTTTTGAGAAGGCCAAACAAAAACACGAAAGGAGTCTACAAGTGTTGAATCTTTATACTCTTTTACCCATATTGAATCAAATTCACTGTTGTCAAAACCCCTAAATTGAAATACAACATTATTAAAAGTGTCTGTCTGAGAACATTTGGTTTCGAACTCTTTCCTTTGCTCTTCTGTCCAGCTAGTGTTGAAACAGCTTGTCAAGGAGAACGTCAGTAAGGAAACAACTGTTATTATTTTCAATATTCTCATTTTCTATGTGTCACTTTACAATTACGCATAACGGTTCTCAGCCTTGCGTTCGGGCCGAAGGACGGGACGAAGTTTTGGCCCCCGACACGAACGCTAAAGCGAAGATACAAACTTGATTTTACTACTGAAGCCCGCCTGACGCAAGGGTGTTGTTATGTGTCGTTTTTTGTCAGTCGGCTTACTTTTTTACAAATTGACTGTCAAAGAAGCTCAAACATTGCATACCTACCATTTGGTCACAGCATGACGGCAAGAAAACAATTTCATTCCCCTCTAACTCAATTGTAATTGGATATTCTTCGTTGTCCCCGGCAGTAGCTGTCGTTTTGGATGTTAGTTTGGCTGTCCCCGATAACTCAAGTCCTTCGCAACTTGAAGTTCCTCCATAAGTCATTTTGTAGTCGAAACTTACTCCGACTTTAAAATTAGAAATAATCAAAATACCGCTGTTTGCATTT
>VGGQ01000020.1 GCA_016868535.1 Bacteroidota bacterium
CGCTATTTCCTTTAAGCCATTCTGCAACACCCAGGTTAAGCAGGGTGAGTTCGTGTTTGTTTTGCTGTTTTATGGTTTTGGAAAGCACATCGATGGCTTCTGTATAACTTTTGTTCCGAATGAGAGCATTGCCCAGTTCGGCAGCAAAATCGGCCTGCAAAGGCATTTTTTCTACCGCCGTGCGATACCAAATTACGGCATTCTCGGTTTTTTTAACTTTGTCAAACGCTTTGCCGATTCGGTAGGCAGTCCAGGCTGAAACATTTTCGGTATTCAGTCTGGCCGACAATTCCACTATTTTATTCCACTGGCCATGCGCATAATGGTAGTGAATCTCCTGTTCAGAACTACCTTTATCTAGGAGGTTTTGGGCGTTTTTAAGGTATACAGGACTGGCATCAAACTTTTCAAACCATGTGAGGTAGGCTTGCAGTTGCATTGCGGGTTTGGGGTTCGGCTGATTCACAGCATATAAACCTACAGGATTTCCCACTGAAACAGCTTCTTGAATTTTCCCCGGTTTTCTAATGTAATGATCGTGAACAGTAACGTGGGGGATGTCAGCCGTACCACTCTTGGGCATGTGGCAGGTTACACAATTGTTTTTTTGCTTCAGCAATTCAGCTTTAGGTGCTGTACACAATATTTTTACAGCATTTCCTCCTTTCCCATGGCAATTGTTGCAGGCATTGTTGAACAGTTCTGTATTGGTTTTGCGTACGCTCACATGCGGATTATGGCAGGTGATGCATGTAAGGTTAAGTTTACCATCGGTTTTATTGGATGATGTAAAGCATTTGCTCATGTTTAAGCGTTCGGCATGCCCGGCCATAAAAAACGCCTTGCCGTTTTCGTGCATAGGCATGTATATTTCAAATACACTGTTAAGGTGCATGCCGGGTCTAAAATCGGTAAATTTCTTTCCGGGTTTTAGTACGTTGTTACCCTGTAAATGACAGCGCTGACAAATATCCACCTGTAGGTTCCAGGGCAATCTGGCTGGATTTACAATGGTTCTGTCTGCTATTTTATTTACATCCACAATAATGCCTTTTCTTTTTTCAGCGACATGCAGTTCACCCGGTCCATGGCAACGCTCACAGTCAATGCCGGTAGGCATACGCGTGAATTTATTGATGCTGCCTTCTTCCACTTTGGGCATCCCATTATGGCAGCTCATGCATTCCACATCAATTTTGCGCGAGAAGCCCGTGTTTGTTGTTTCGTAACCCGGTGGTAAATCCCATCTTCCGGATTGGGTATAATAGGTGAGGGGAGCCTGATACCAATATTCTCCATCATGCCAGAAGTGGCTGTTGGTGTGCTGTCCGCTGCCTACGATATGTGTAATTTGTTCGGTGCGGCTGTGCAGGGTGTCTCCATTTTTAATCCTGTATTCCTTGATGTAGTATTTCCCATTTTGAATAAACGGGATATAAAACATGTCTTTTTTTGCGTCATAAACAGGTTTTACGTTGATCCACACTGCTTTGGTTTTGGAGGCTGTTGCTTCGCCAAAACTGCTTCCCATGCCCGTCTCAATAAAAGTGTTATATTTATCTGCATGACAATCTTTGCAGGCAGCAATGCCCACATAATCGACGGTGTCTTGCAAATTCAGGTAAAATGTGGTATCTTCAGAGTTAGCTTCATCGCTGCGGCAGGTGCTGAAAGTAAGGGCGAGTATTAACCCACCAAGGCCAAGCCAGATCAAGGGGATAAATTTTCTGCCAACCACTTGTTTACTCTTACATCACCGGGGAATGCCCATTGGTCTGGTTTTTAAGGAAATCCAGTTTTCAGAACGAACCTGGCCATCCGGTTGCATACGGAAATCAGGAAGCAAAATTTCATTGGTTTTAGTTATGTAGGGAATCAAACTGCAGAAAAACTGTGGTTCGTTAATGTCATCCCGGTTTTTCGGATTCCATAACCCTGTGAAAATAACGGAAGGCTCGCGCAGCAAAATAGTTCTGGGTATGGACGCAACTTCGTTGTTGACAGGGTGATATAGGAAGGTAATTTTAAAAACCCCCTCACTTTTACCGGCAAACTTTCCGGTGCTGTCTTCTGTGAGCGTATAATTGCCTTCCACAAAGTATGTTTCCCAGCCTTTGGCGACAAGCGAATCCAAAGTTTTCTTGGCTTGCGGTGTAGTGTAAAATGTATCAGCACATTCTTCTGCAGGTACACGCAAAATACTGATAATTTCAGGTTTTATGAGGAATCGCTTTTCAACCCCAAAATGCCAGCTTCTGCCTTGCAAAAGATGATAATGCATGTTGCCCGACACTTTAGCTCCGGAAATTATATATTTAATTATACTGCACTGGGTATCAGCGCCAAAACCACCGTAAAATGTGTCTGCAAGCCGCAGATATATGTCTTTGAAATTGGATGCCCCCACTACACCGGGGTGGTTTTTATCTTTCTTGAAGTAAATAGAATCATGTCCGTGTTGCGCCATCAGCATTACCGGAAGCAAAAAGCCTAATATGGTTGTTATTTTTAGCATTAAGCACCAAATTGTCTCTGCCAGTCGAGCATACCCCCCAGCAGGTTTCTAACTTTGCTAAAACCCTGCGATTCCAGAAAAGCCTTGGCAGAAGCACTGCGGGCTCCGCTACGGCAATGTACCACAATTTCGTCTTGTTTGTGGTCTCCCAGATTTTCTATTTTATCCGGTAATTCTGCCAGCGGAATCAATGTGGCTCCAATGTTGAATTCTTCAAATTCCCAGGTTTCGCGCACATCAATAATCATGGGCGCTTTGCCATTGTCCAGTCTTGATTTTAATTCTATAACGGTAATATCTTCCATGTTCACGGATTTTTAATCAGTTTGCGGCTATATGTTCTACCTTGTTTGTCAATACATTGAACAATATACATGCCGTTTTTAAGGCTTTCAATATTGAGTCCTGAAGCCGGATTGTTAATTTCCAGCACCTTTTGTCCGTTCAATGCAAAAACATAAATCCTGTTTACATCAGTCATACCTTCTATTCTTAATGCATGTGCTGCGGGATTGGGCACCAATCTGAAATAGTCTTTAGATAAGGCTTTTACAGCCATTTTGTGATCTTTGGCAGAACCCATGAGTGGTCTCAGCATGGGTATACCCTTTACGGATGCATCTACCGCTTCCCATTGACCAAGAAGGTTATAAAACAAATTAGGATTTTTGACATCCTGACGCTGGTAGCGATAATTGTTGTCATAGCCCACATTCAGCACATATTTCTGATATTGAACCCATCCAATGTAGTAAGTACCTTTGTCAAGCAGTAAGGTTGTGTCAAAATAAAAATAGTGGAAACCGTTTTGTGTGTCTTCGTAAACAGGCAGTTCAAACGGAGTCTCATAGATAAGTTCATCCTGGTTATCTGCAGCGCCTACCGGCGAAAGTTTCCGCCATACCCTGAATCTAAATTTTCGGTTGCTTACATCATCAAGGCTTTGGTTGAACATAACTGCAAGACCGCGGAAAGTGTCTTTTTTCAGCAGATTAAACTTCATGGCAAACTGACCTTTAATGTCGGGTAAAAATTCATAATTAAGTCCAAAACCACCCTCGGCGGTTCCATCATCCCAGGCATACCATGGGGCAAATTCATGCCGGATTTGATAAAGGTTATTGTTGCCGGCAGCATTGTAATTGTCCGGTGTTATATCATCGCTCTGGGGGGCAATTTTATACGTCAGTTTCAGGAATGGATTTTCGCCAGATAGTGTATCCATTTTAACCTGCCCGAAACTTTCCCCGTCCACACCGGGAGCAATATTTTTACTGCTTAAATTAAAGGGAAGCAACAGTACAAGTAAATCATAACGATTTCGTATTTCCAGCTGAAAACGGGTTTGAACCGTGGCGGTGCTATTCAGGTTGCGTACACTTACACTGTGCCCGGGAAGGGTTTGATCTGTAATATTATCCAGAAAATGCCTGTAAGGCATGGTTTGGTAATCTTTCAGTAGGGAAGTAGATGCATACTGAATGGCTACATCACGGATGCTTGTGTCTTTGGCGCTGCGGTTACGGTCCAATCGCACATAATCCAGGTGCCAGTGATTGAGGTTGCCTGTGGCTTTTGTATAATTTACCCAGCGAAACTGGAATGTACCATGTAAAAACTCTGTTTGGTAAGCAGGAACAATTACCTGTTTGAAGGCATTCATGCTTTTTCCGGTTTGTGACCAAACCCTTTTCCATTCCCCGGTTTTTGTTTTGAAATAAAGCAGAAGAGAATCTTCCGCTTCCGGTATATCGCCCAAGCCTGCAGTTTGATAAAAGAAACTCAGGTAAACACTGTCAGATTGTGTGTAATTTTTGGTCGTTACCGGACCTGATTTATAAAATTGCAGGTTGATAGGCTGACTGGTAAGGCTGTCGGCATAAACAAATACAGAGTTGTTCAAAAGCCCTTTCCATGGCTTGCCTATAGGATTAAGGTGGTCGAAAGTAGCTACGTTAAAATCAGGCTGGTTTACCGGAAAGGAATTGTTGATCCAAACCTGGTTGTCAGTCCAGCGATTGTAAGAAGGATAACCTTTGTCAGCGGTGAAATTATCAAAAAAAGGCAGGTCCAGCGTGTCGGTAATTTTACTGAAATGTATATCTGAACCAGGCAGCAGCGTTTTTCGAGATGACTCCTGCACAGGTAAAAGTTTTATTCCTTGTCCATGTAAATTGAGATTGCAGCAAAGCAAAAGCAGCGTGGCAGGGACAATGCGGTTTTTCATCAATAACAGTTCGGATAAACGTAATATTTACCTTGAAAATTGTATTGCGAAGGTAAAAATCAAAGCGCTGTTTTCCGCTTTTTTCTTTTATCTTCCGGCTCTTCGTCTGTCAAATCAGATTTAACTGCCGTGCTGTCGGCATTTGCACCTTCATCAGATTGGTTTTTCACCACCACAAGGTCTATGCGTGTGCCTTCGGTAATCATTTTGCCTGCCGGGACTTCCATGCCATTAATGCTTTGTTTGGTGACCAGGTTATTTCCAATCTCGTCATACACGTAATCTATATTGCCCAGTTCCAGGCCATTGTTTTTAATCAATGCCTTGGCAAGTGTTAGACTTTGATCCACAAGCATTGGCATTTTTACCTTGGGCTTATCTAGGGCATTTACCACCAGGTAAATGATTCGGTTTGGCTTTACGTCACTGCCTGCAATCGGATCCTGCTCCGATATGGCATCCCGTTTCATGTTTTCAAGATACACGGAGTCCGTGATTTCAAAGCGTAATCCGACATCATCCAGTTTTTCAATGGCTTCCTGCATGTTAATTCCCACAATGTCTGGAACCTGAACCACTACATTGTGGTTGGTAAACCAGTTTATCCATAAAAAAAGCAGCAGGATAAACACACTTGTGGCTCCAATTCCGAGTCCGATATTAAGCAGCCAGTTCTTAATCATGTTTCGATGATAACGAATCCTTCCCGAATTTCAATATGTCACGGATAAAATCGAAAGGTTTGTATCCATTGATGGCCGCCTGATGGTAGATACAGGTAGCCGGTGTCATGCCAGGCAGGCTGTTTACTTCAATAATCCAGGTTTCTATTTCGCCATTCTGCATAATTTTTACGAAAGCATCTATGCGGCAATACCCTGTAACATCAAGGCATTTGGCCACAGCCTCCAGGGTTTTGCGAACTTCTGCACTTATGCGGGTCTGTTCTGCAGCGTCCCTGCTAAAACGCGAAGGCGTGATGTTCTGCCCCTGGCCGGCCAAAAATTTCTCCTCAAGGCTTAGGATTTCACTTTCTGCAAGTGCCTCACTGGGTTCGAAAACTTCATAACGAACTTTACCCTCGGTATCAATGTGGGTAAGCATCCCACCGGTAATTTCCAGAAATTTGATGGCATTTCCCTTGTCGATGAATTTTTCGATCAACAGTTCATTTTTTACAGGGAATTCCTCATTGGGTGTTAATCCCAGCTTTTTTCTGATAACACTATCATCATCATCTGGATTGCGGAAAATACCGGTTATAAAATCGTGAAGTTCTTCGGCCGATTTTACCTTTCGAACCGCTGCACTGCAGCCATCATCTGCAGGTTTGGCAATCAGCGGAAGGCCAAATCTATTGATATTACTTTGTTCTTCGAAAGCAGCATTGGCCAGCCATTCCTGTTTGTTCAGCATGCGGTGATCTGCCACCAGAAAGCCGTTTTCACGCAACTTTTGGTTGGTAACAAATTTATTTATCGTAATGGCGGCGCTGTGCTGACGGCTGCCGTTGTAATACAAGCCATATTTCTCCAGTTCCTGCTGCAGCGTTCCGTCTTCGCCGGGTCTGCCATGAAGGGCAATAAACACGCCCGATACCATTTCAGCCAAATCAGCAAAAGAAATTTCTTTTGGCATTGTAAGCATTCCGCTTGGGTTGTATCTTGCCGTTACATGTTCAGCTTCTGAGGCGATGCTATCCAATACAGGAGTATGCTCAAAATGCATGACCTTTTCGCGGATATCATCTGCATTGTCTTTTAGCATAATATTGAGCGGAAGCTGAAATAACCTCAGGTTTTCTGCACTGCCTGTCAAAAACACAGGTACAGGCTCATATTCCGCGCTACTGCTCAGTTTTTCATAAATATTGCGCCCGCTTTCCATGCTGATGTGTCGCTCGTAGCTGTAACCACCCATGATGACGGCAATTTTCTGCTGCATGGACTGACCTGATGACAAAGCATCTATTTTACTGTCCAGTGCTTTCAGCGTGTTTCTCAGCCATTGCGAGCGTGGCTGGGATTCAATGCGCTCAGCCAGAGAATTGCGTATAATGAACGTCAGGAATTTTACAGGATTGAGCCCGATTTCGGCAGCCTGGTGAAAGAAGAAACTGCTGGGCATCATACCACTGGTGGTGTTGGGATCGTTCAGGAAAACTTCATCGCCATCCGAAACAAAACCATCGATACGCGCATATACATTGAAGCCAAAGAAATTGTACAAAGCTGTGCAGGCAGTTCTTATTTCTTCCAGCAGTTCGGCCGAACCGGGCATGGGCGTGATTTTGTGACTCAGCCCTGGCAGGTATTTGCTGCGGTAATCGAAATAATTGATTTTCTTGCGTATTTCGGTAGGAGGCAGGGCTAAGGGATTACCGCTATCATCGCGGATTACAATGCAACTGAATTCACGCCCTCGGATAAACTCTTCAAACACAATTTCCGTTTCCGCGTCGGGCGATTCCAGAAGGACGCTGTTGCCCGGTTCGGCCAGCAATGCGTTCAGGCGATTCATCAAATCATTGGGCATGAAACACCATTCTCCATTCATGAGCAAAGGCAGGCCAAGTCCGCTACGTAGGTCAGCGATTTCTTTGATGTAATCAATTTTCTCCCCTTCCGATAAAACCGCCCATTCATCATGATTCAAACGCATGCGGAAGAAGGCCAGATCAACTGCCTTTTCAAAGGCGCAGTAATCGGGGTTTTTAAGCACACTCATCCCAAGCGAACTACCCTGGTTTGCGGGTTTTACAACAAAATGTTCCTTGAATTCGCGGTTGTAAAAGATAAACAGGTTTCCCTTTCTTCTGTCGTCGGCCTGAAGCCAGGCATCGCGTTTCAGTGTCTGGTAATGGTTTACATACAATCCGGCTCTTTCCTGAAAATCTTTCTGCCGTGCTTTATTCATGCCCAAGGCAGATGCAAAAATTCCGGAACCGGAATATGGAATGTTGTGCCATTCCAGGAGACCCTGAATGGTTCCGTCTTCGCCCAGCGTGCCATGCAAAGCCAGAAATGCGAAATCGATATGTTTTTTTAAATCGTTGGCTGTGATGGTTTGCCCAAGGGCAGACAGCATTTGCTGCTGCATATCAGCATCCGGATTCAGGCTTTCTGCGTACACCTGAAAACCATTGTGCAAATCGGAGAGAAAGGATGCAGGTGGATAAAAATCGCGGATACTGCCTTTATAAACGTATTCCCAGTTCAGTATTACAAAGTTGCCAAACGAATCCACAAAAATAGGAACTGCTTCAAACAGGTTTTTATCCAAGTTGTCATATACGGTTCGCCCACCGGCAAAAGAGACTTCGCGTTCGCGGGAGGCGCCTCCAAAGAAAATTCCTACACGGATTTTAGATGTCATTGTTGCAAATTTATGCTATGCCCGCCTGCTTTTTAGGTGATGTAATGCACATGCTGTGGATGAGTGCTGAAAACAGGGCGATTTTTACCCGTAAATGCGTAATTTCGCAGTCCAGTTTAATATGTCAACTGTCTTATTAATTCAATCCAAAGATGCCATAACGGGGGTGTCAATTCCCGAGACGGTGAAACAATATTTTTCCAATGCCCTGAGCAGCGATAGCTGGAGCCATGTTTACCGTGGTCAGGAAGGTGTTTTTTACCTGGAAAAAGCGGGGAAAAACCAAAGCTATGACGAATCGGAAAGGCTGAGAAAAGCAGGTAGCAATATCGCTAAATCGCTCAATACCGATAAAGCAAATGCTGTAAAAATACACAATGTAGATGCAGAAGCCGAATTTGGTCTGGCGCTTGCCGAGGGACTGGCACTTACAAACTATAAATTTGACAAATACTTGAAAGACCGTAAAAAAACAGCCCTTTCACTTAAAACCATTGAATTTATAGGCGCCGGTGCTGAAAAATGGAACGCGGTTCAAACCATTGTGGAGTCTGTCTTTGTGGCCCGCGATATGGTTAATGAGCCTGTTCTAGGCCTCAATGCAACCGGTTTGGCCGATAAGTTTGTTCAAATGGGACAAGATGCCGGCTTCAGCGTTGAAGTTTGGAATAAAGCCAAAATTAAGAGCCAGAAAATGGGCGGACTGTTGTCGGTGAATAAAGGAAGCCAGGATCCACCCACTTTCAGCATTATGGAATACAAGCCTGCCAATGCCAAAAACGCCAAACCGATAGTTCTGGTAGGCAAAGGCGTGGTTTTTGATACTGGCGGACTGAGCCTGAAACCCACCCCGGCCAGCATGGAATACATGAAATGCGATATGGCGGGTTCTGCCGTTGTGGGCGGGGTGATGTATGCCGTTGGGAAATTAAACTTGCCGCTGTGGGTTATCGGGCTGGTGCCTGCTACCGACAACCGCCCCGGCGAAAACGCCATTTGTCCCGGTGATATCATAATCACATTTGACGGAACCACCGTGGAAGTTCTCAACACCGATGCGGAAGGTCGCCTGATTTTGTGCGATGCACTTGCTTTTGCCAAAAAATTTGAACCCGAACTGGTGATGGATTTTGCCACGCTTACAGGCGCTGCAGCACGTGCTTTGGGAGCCTACGGTAGCGCCATGATGGGAACGGCAGACGAATCGGTTAAACAGGCTGTGAAATTTGCCGGAGATTCAGTATACGAGCGTCTGGCAGAATTTCCTTTGTGGGATGAATACAGCGAAGAGATTAAAGGTGATATCAGCGACCTGAAAAACCTGGGTAAAGCCGAAGGCGGCGCCCAGACAGCCGGTGCTTTCCTCAAATATTTTACCGATTACCCCTGGCTGCATTTTGATATAGCCGGAACCGCATTCAACCACGCCCCGGATGCATACCGCGTAAAAGGCGGAACCGGTGTGGGTGTGCGTATGGTAGTTCAGTTTTTAATGAACAAAGCAAATGGATTATAAAAAACCTGTAATCGGGATAACCCAGGGAGATCCCAATGGTGTAGGGCTGGAACTCATCATTCGCACCTTTGCCGAAGAGCATATCTACAAATACTGCACACCTGTTGTGTATGCATCGCCTAAAAGCTTTTTATTCTATATGAAACAGCTAAACCTTCAAGAACCTATGTATCACCTGGTGCAAAGCGCTGCTGAAGCCAAGGAAGGAAGACTGAATCTGGTTGTGAGCAGCGATGCCGGCATGGAAATCACGCCTGGACAAGCTTCGGATGCCGCCGGCAAAGAGGCACTGCTGGCGCTGGATAAAGCCCTGATGGATGCCGCCTCAGGTCATTTACAGGCCATGGTTACCGCGCCGCTGGATAAAAATACCGTGTCGGCCAATTTGCCGGGTTTCAGCGGACACACAGGTTACATCGCTGATAAATTGGGTGTGGAATGCTATGCCATGGTGTTGGTGAGTGAAAAATTGCGTGTGGGGCTGGTTACTGAACATTTACCTGTTAGTCAGATATCGCAGGCTATTACTACGGATAAAATAGTTGCAAAACTCAATATTCTGCATACTTCCCTGCGTGAAGATTTTGCCTGTACCAAACCACGCTTAGCTGTTCTGGGACTAAATCCCCACGCCGGTGATGGTGGTTTGCTGGGAAAAGAAGAAATTGAAATAATCAAACCCGCTATAGCCAAAGTGTTTGGCGAAGGCAAGCTGGTTTACGGACCATATTCGGCCGACAGTTTCTTTGGCAGTGGTGCATACAAAACCTTCGATGGCATACTGGCTATGTACCACGATCAGGGATTGATTCCGTTCAAAACATTTGCATTTTACGATGGAGTCAATTACACCGCAGGTTTGAATGTGGTGCGAACCAGCCCGGATCACGGAACTGCCTACGACCTGGCAGGGAAGGGCACCTGCGAAACGCTCTCTTTCCGCAACGCCATTTATGAGGCTATTGGCATAGTGCGTAACCGTTTGCAGCATCATGAGGATTATGAAAATCCCCTGCTTTATGCAGAGCTGAGAAGAGAAAAGTTCCGTATTGATTTTTAACGCATCAGCGTCAGCACCCCTGATTTATATTAGGGTTTAAAAATGCTTCTAAAACTGGGCAGTCCAAGTATAAACGCCATCCTGTGCAGAAACACTTTCGTAGTTTCCTTCTCAAGTGTTTTGTTCTTAAAGGTTTTCCCAGATTTTTTCACCCCAGCGGTTGTAGCCATTGTCCCTCATTTTTCATAAATACTTGGCTGCAGGTTTCAAGTTTTTGATTCTCTGGTAAATCAAATGACCGCAGGGATTATGACCAAGCAATACAAATACATGTTTTAAAAAGTTCGCAGATAATATACAACAGGGTTTTTCTTATTAAATGTTTTGACAAAATTTACATTAATTAATGTTGCCCAGAGGTACTAATGTACATCAAACTCTTGTAGCAGCGCATCCTTCACAAGCATCATGGCGTAATTGGCGGCCCGGTGCATGAATTGTTCGCGCGTGCCAAACAGGTGGTATTTCTTTACCCGTGAACCCCGTGCAGTAGCAATGCCTATGTAAATCAGACCAACCGGCTTCTCATCTGTGGCGCCACCCGGACCGGAAATGCCTGTGGTGCTGACCGCAATATCTGCGTTAAATTTTTTAAGTGCCGATTCGCACATGTATTGTGCACATTCTTTACTCACTGCGCCCACGGTGCTGAATATTTCGGCGGGAACGCCAAGCTCATGTTGCTTGATTTCATTGGCGTAGGAGATAATACTTCCGTTAAAAACCTTGGAAATTCCCGGTTCTATTACCAACTGATTGGCAATGAAACCTCCTGTGCAGCTTTCGGCCAGTGAGATCTTAATATTGCTTTGAATCAATTGTCGGGCAATATGTTTTACTGGGCTTATGTCTTCCCGCACAAAAATGGCATCGCCGCATACTTCGCACATGTTGTCAAAATAACCGGCCATTTCTGCTTTCAGCAGCGCTGCATCATCGGATCGTCCCGATAAACGAAGTTTTACCGTATTGAGCGCCGGCAAATAAGCCAGATTGAGGTGGGGCGGGAGTGTCTTTTCAAAATCTTCCAGCTGTTTGCTGAGCAGGCTTTCGGGTACGCCTACCGTTACAGCCGTATAATGTAATATCTCAGGTGTTTTGAACCTGTTTTTGATGCGTGGAAAAACCCTGTTTTCCATAATATGCATCATTTCATTCGGCACACCCGGCATGCTCACCAGCACTTTGCCGTTTTGATCGAACCACATGCCCGGTGCCGTTCCCTCTTCGTTCGCCAAAACTTCACAAATTTCGGGCACATCGGCCTGCTGTTTATTTATTTCGAGCATCTGTCGGCCCCTACGAGCAAAAATGGCCTCAAGGTGGACCGTTATCCCTTTATCACGTCTGAAACCGCAGTCGTAAAGCTTGGCAAGCGTTTTTTTGGTAATATCATCTTTGGTTGGACCCAGACCACCGGTTATCAGCAGAAAATCTACCCTTTCAAAAGCTTCATTAATGGCGGAAATGATTTCGTTTTCACTGTCGCTTATGGCTGTTTTTCTAGTAATTTGAATGCCAAATGATGCCAGATTTTTACCAATCCAGGCACTGTTGGTGTCAACGGTTTGCCCAATCAGCAATTCATCTCCAATGGTTAAAATTTCGGCATTCATCTCTTCAATAATCCTATGAATTCATGGTATGTTTGAATTCAGGCCACACAAAAATATGACAGCACGGTTTCTTTTAGCCTATTTCATTTTATTATTAAGGGTATTAAAGAGAAAACCCGGCCATTTCCGGACGGGCTTTCTATAATGAAAAGGAAAAGGGGTGCTATTTCAATTGATTTGTGGGGGTAAATCAGCATTGCAACATTATAAGACACTTGTATGAGGTTATCAACCTTTTTAACTGAGTTGTGCACAATTTTTGTGAATAAGTGTGGTGTATTTAAACTTTGCCCTGTGCTACCAATAGTGGTGTATACAGACGGTGCTGCACTGGGAAATCCCGGTCAGGGGGGCTATGCTGCAGTGCTGATTTATGGCGATAAGCGAAAAGAGATTTTTGGTGCCTATGCGTTCACCACCAATAATCGCATGGAATTGCTTGCGGTTATTCGCGCACTAGATAATATCAAAAGCCGTGGCATCCCCGTGCATATTTATTCCGATAGCCAGTATGTGTGCAATGCCATTCTCAAAGGCTGGCTGTTTGGCTGGAAAAAGAAAGGCTGGGTAAAAGTAAAAAACCCAGATTTGTGGCAACGGTTTTATCCGCTGTATGAATTGTTTAAACCCCAGTTTCACTGGGTTAAAGGCCATTCGAGTGTTCCTGAAAACGAACGCTGCGATGTGCTGGCAACACAAGCCGCAGCCAATGGTCCGTTTGAAAAGGACACATGGTATGAAACCAACATTGGCGCATCGGATACACTGCTTTAATCTGCAAACATTTGGAGCAATTCATTGGCATTGCCCACCGCGGCTGTTCCGGCAGTGCTCCCAGAAAGCATGTAAGCCAGTTGGTGTATTATTTCATCGGAGTTTAACAATGTAATTTTACTCTCGGTAAATTCTTCCGACTCTTCCTTTAAAATACGAAAATGGCTATTGCCAGCTGCCGCTACCTGCGGAAGGTGTGTGATGCAAATCAGTTGATGCCCCGTGGCCATATGACGCATCATGCGGGCCATTTGCAAAGCTATTTCACCGCTGATGCCCGTATCTGCCTCATCATAAATCAGGGTTGGCAATGTTTTCTTCATGGCTGTGAGGCTTCTCAGGCAAAAATTCACCCTCGACAGTTCCCCGCCGGAGGCCACTTTTTCAAGCGGTAGCAGGGGAGAGCCGGCGTTGGCTCTGAAGGTCATCCGGAGTGATGACAGACCGTTTATGTCCGGTTTTTCAGTATGATTAATCCATTCACTTGCCAGTTTTGCATGGGGCATTCCCAGTTTCTGCAGTTGTTCGCCTACGGCAACCATCAACAAATTTCCGGCCCGATCCCTGCTCACCTGAAGCATATGTCCGCTCAACAATACTTTTTTCTCACATGCTGCAATGCGTTCATCTGTATTATCAATTGCCTCATCCAGGTGATGGGCTTCCTGAAGCTTCTCTTCGAGGTTTTGTAAAATTACCTGCAAAGCCGCACTGCTGTCCACGTTGTGTTTTCTGAACAACAATTGCATGCGTGCCTGACGCTCCTGCAAGGTTTCCAGCAAATCGGGCTTGTTCTCTGCGAGTTGACCTGTGTGTTCTATTTCCCGGGATAATTCCTTCAGTTCTTCAGCAATACTTTGAAGGCGATTTTTGTAATCTTCGGCACTGCCTAGAAATCGTTCTGCCTTCCTGAACAATAGTTTAACACCATTAATTCTATCGGTGATGGACATTTCACTTTCTGTGAGTTCGTCTGCTGCCTGACTGCAGGTTCTGCTTATATCGTCGGCATTGGCAAGAATTTGTATCTGGGTCTCCAGTTCAGTTTCTTCGTTTTCTGCAGGTGCAAACCCAGACAATTCCTCGTGCTGAAAGCGAATGAAATCCTGCTCGCGCTCGAATGTGGCTTTCTTCTCAAGCAGCAGTTCTCGGTTTTTTAATTCGGTTTTCCATTCCCGGAATACTGTCTTGTATTCGTTTTTCAGCAAAGTGTTTTCTGCAAAATCGTCAATTACCATTAATTGCTCGAGCTGATCGGCAATGAAGGTGCCTGTATTTTGGGTGTGAATCTGCACAAGATGTCCTGAGAGCTGTTTTAGCGTGGACAACTGAACGGGTGTATCATTCACAAAGGCACGGCTTTTTCCCTGTGCGGTTATTTCACGCCTCACAATACAAACAGGTTCATAATCCAGTTCAAGCGATTCAAACAAGTCTTTCAGATTCAATGACTGAATATTAAATTCGGCCTCAACAATACATTTCTCATTTTGATTCAGCAGGGCCGACATTTCCGCACGATTTCCCGTCACCAAACCCAGGGCACCCAGTAGTATGCTCTTTCCCGCACCGGTTTCGCCGGTAATAACATTCATGCCTGCTTGCGGACTGAACGTTAAAAAGCGGATTAGGGCAAAGTTTCTGACCCTGAGTTGTAGGAGCATTTTAACGGCAGATTATTTCATTAAGCACCCAAAGGTTATCATTGAGTTCCTTTTTGCCTTTGATGGCTTCTTCAAAGCTTGTATATACAATCTCATCACCTATAACCCCCACGGCGCAGTTGTTTTTTCCTTCGGCAAGTCCTTTTACCGCATGTGCACCCAGCCTGCTGGCTAGAATTCTGTCCCTTGCGGTGGGTTTACCGCCACGCTGTATGTGGCCCAAAACTACAACGCGTGTGTCACTAAGCGGATAATGCTGCAAAAAGCGCCTAGAAAGCTCCAGGGCTTTTCCTTCTTCATCGCCTTCGGCCACTACGTAAATGGAGAACTCTTTTTTACGACTCTTTTGCTTGTAATGTTTGATCAGCACATCAAACTGGTTGCCTTTTTCGGGAATGAGAATTCCTTCGGCACCGCCTGCCAGCCCGGCATACAGGCCGATATAACCTGAATCACGTCCCATTACCTCCACAAAGAAAACGCGTCCGTGACTTTCTGCGGTATCGCGGATTCTGTCTATGGCATCCATAGCTGTGTTAACTGCCGTATCAAACCCAATGGTGTAGTCGGTTCCGGCTAGATCGTTGTCAATGGTTCCGGGACAACCTACAGTAGGAATGCCGTGTTCTTTTTGCAAATAAAGTGTACCGGTGTATGAGCCATTTCCACCAATACAGACGAGGCCCTCAATTCCGCGGTTTTTAAGGTTTTCTGCAGCTTTTGCCCTCCCTTCGGGTGTTCTGAATTCGACACTTCTGGCGGTCTTTAATACAGTGCCACCGTACTGAATGATGTTTGATACACTACCCGCATTCAAGAGATAAATATCGTCTTCTATCATGCCTTCATAACCACGTCTGATGCCATAGGGCTCAATATTGAATGCCAGACAGGTTCTTACTGCTGCTCTGATGCAGGCATTCATGCCAGGGGAGTCACCACCCGAAGTAAAAATTCCAATTCTTCTCATGATATGCAAAAGAAACAAAATTTCAGGTTTGTTTTTCAACAAAAAACCCCGACTCACCGGGCCGGGGTTTTTAATCTGTTTTCAGGCAGATTAAATATCGCCTTTATATTCAAACCTGATGTAATCCAGGTTGTCGGTGGTGGTTTCCTTAACTTCAGTTATTTTGACGATGTAAAGACCGAAAGGAACGCTCTGACCGGATTTTACCAGGATAACGTCGCCGAGTTTTAGGTCGGTAGCAGTAGCAGTTGCGTTGGCTGCATTGGTTTTCCAGAGGTTATATATGAAGGTACTGCTTGTTGACAGGTTGTAATCATTGGCAGAAACCTTCACGAATTTGCTGCCATTACCTGTTGTCCATGACTTGCTGAAAACAGCCGAGCTGGGAGTACCATCAATGATATCTTTTTCGGTGCGGTTGTCGTTAGAATATTTAGCCGAAGATTTGGTTAAATCATAGGCTCCGTTGTAACCGGCAGGGCTCTGCAGGTTGTAGATATACTGGTTTTGCTGAAGCCCGATAGCCACAGTAGCAGGGGTGATTTCAATGCTCAGGCTCTGTTCAGCGGTAGTTCCGTTGGCATCGCTGGCGGTTACGGTCAACTTCAAAACATCAGTTACGCTGCCCTGAACCTTGAAATTGTAGGTAAAGGTAGCGCCGTTGGCATTTACTGTAGTATCAAAAATAACACCGGGTGTGCCACCGTTTGTGCTTAGATTGATGGTTACTTTGTTGAGTTTGGAATCGTTGCTTTTGGCAATTACACCAATTTTCAGGATGTCATCCACACCAGCCTGTGCATCGTCAAATGTGAAACCACTACCGGTCTGGAAAGACAAGGTGGGCTTGGGCGCTGCATCAGGATCTGAACCACCTCCGCAGGAGGACAGGAATGCCAGTGCCGGAATGGCCAGGGCAAAAAGTACGTGCTTCATTTTCATGTGTTGTAATTTTAGTTAACTGCAAAATTCGGTAAAGACTGTTAAATTTCAAACAAACTTCATCGAAAATCTCAATGCATTAATTTGTGTCAGCGAAGTTGCCATAATGTCATGCTTTATAGTTATTTTAGCGGTTGAGTCTTATAATTGAACTGTTTTTCCAATATCCAAACAACAGGATTTAAATTTTTACGTTGGTTTGATAAAATTGGCACATTGGTTGACTTCAAGATATTACATGTTTGATACCAAAGAATTATATCTGAGCTTGAATTCTGATTTTGATGGTGGCGATGACAATCCGGAGTTTATGCCATTGTTTTCTAGACAGGATGAAGAAGAATTTGGGAAAATGGTACTTCCTGATGAGGTGCCCGTATTGACCATTCGCAACACGGTTTTATTTCCGGGGGTGATTTTTCCGATAACACTGGGTCGTGACAAGTCTATCAAGCTGGTGCGGGAGGCTGCCAAAAAAGACAAAATAATTGCGGTTGTGGCCCAGCAAAATCCGGATATTGAAGATCCGGCCCAGGAAGACTTGTACACTGTAGGTACATTGGCTCACATTATTCGTACCATGCGCATGCCCGACGGAACCACTACGCTGATTATCCAGGGGCGAAAACGAATCAACATTGATGAATACACACAAACAGAGCCCTATTTCAAAGCTAAAATAAGCAATCTTTTGGATGCGCCCATTACCGAGGATGGTGAATTTGATGCCATTATTCATAGCATTCGCGATATTTCAGAGAAGATTATCAACCTGGCTCCCAACATTCCGACAGAAGCCAATATCGCGATACGAAATATTGACAGCAATAATTTTCTGGTGCATTTCGTTGCAAGCAATCTTAATATTGGCGTGGCAGAGAAGCAAATGGTCCTTGCCAACGTTAATCCGAGGGATAGGGCAGTAAAGGTGCTTGAGATGCTGACCAAGGAGCTGCAGATTTTAGAGCTTAAGGATGAAATCCAGAATAAAGTACGCACCGATATTGATAAACAGCAACGTGAGTATTTTCTGCATCAGCAGATTCGCGCCATACAGGAAGAACTGGGTGGTGAAACACCTGATAAGGAAATTCAGAATTTGCGGGAAAAGGGGAATGCTAAAAACTGGTCAAAAACAGTACATCAGCATTTTAACAAAGAACTGGACAGGCTGATGCGCGTGAATCCTGCATCTCCGGATTACAGTGTGGGTTTGAATTATGTACAACTCATGATTGAATTGCCTTGGGATAATCAAACCACAGACAATTTCGATTTGAAGTTTGCCCAAAAAGTACTAGACGAAGACCATTTTGGATTGGATAAAGTAAAAAAACGTATTCTAGAGTACCTGGCAGTGCTGAAACTGAAGGGCGATATGAAGAGTCCGATTATTTGTCTGTATGGTCCTCCGGGCGTGGGTAAAACAAGTCTTGGCAAAAGCGTTGCACGCGCTTTGGGTCGAAAGTACGTGAGAATGAGTCTTGGTGGTTTGCACGACGAAAGTGAAATCAGAGGTCACCGCAAAACCTACATTGGCGCCATGCCCGGTCGTGTCATTCAAAATTTGAAGAAAGTGGGAAGCAGCAATCCGGTTTTTGTGCTGGATGAAATTGACAAAATGGGCAGAGACTTTCGGGGAGATCCGGGCAGTGCAATGCTGGAAGTGCTTGATCCTGAACAGAACAGCACTTTCTATGACAATTATCTCGAACTGGATTATGATTTGAGCAAGGTACTATTTGTGGCTACGGCCAACAACCTAGATACCATTCAGCCGGCCCTGCTGGATAGAATGGAGATTATCGAAATAAGCGGATATAGCCTGGAAGAGAAAATTGAAATTGCCAAAAAATACCTTATACCAAAACAGAGCAAGGCGCATGGATTAAAGGCATCCGATTTCAAGCTTAAGGACAAAGCCCTAGAAATGGTTGTGGAACAATATACACGGGAGAGCGGTGTGCGTGGACTGGACAAGAAAATTGCTGCGCTGGCACGTTCTGCGGCCAAAAGCCTGGCTATGGGAGAAAAGTACACAAAAACCATAAATCAGGGGATTGTGCAGGAAATATTGGGCGCAGAAAAAATGGAACTTGAAACCTACGAAAACAACCTTACCCCGGGTGTCGCAACCGGCCTTGCCTGGAGCCCGATGGGAGGTTCGGTTTTGTTTGTAGAAAGCACACTGATGCAGGGTAAAGGCAATCTTACCATTACAGGTCAGTTGGGCGATGTTATGAAAGAGAGTGTAACCATAGCCCGCACATTTTTAAAAGCACATGCATCCTATCTGGAAATAGACAACCGTGTTTTTGACCACTGGGATGTACATGTCCATTTTCCGGCAGGAGCCATCCCGAAGGATGGGCCTTCAGCTGGTATTACCATACTCACTTCACTGGCATCTCTCTTTACGCAGAGAAAAGTAAAAAGTCATGTGGCAATGACAGGTGAAATTACATTGCGGGGTAAAGTTCTTCCTGTGGGCGGAATCAAAGAAAAAATTCTGGCTGCAAAAAGAGCCGGAATTACGGATGTTATCATATGTGAAGCAAACAGGAAAGATGTGCAGGAAATAAATGAAAGTTACCTTAAGGGAATGAGGTTTCACTATGTGGGCAACTTGTTGCAGGTATTAGATATTGCCTTGTTGCAGGAGTTTGCCGACAACCCGCTGGATTTGATGGAGCCTGTGCGAAAATCAATTACCAAATCTGAAAATGTAATTATTAAATAATGATAATAAGAAAATTTATTTCCTATCTGACTTTTCGTAAGCAGGATGGGCCAAAAAGTTCGTACCTAAGCATGATGCATGGAATAAACCGTATCAGTATCCTTATATTTTTGGTTGCTGTTGTGGTGATGCTTGTGCGTTTTTGTAAATAGTTAGAACCATCGTAATGTCAGGATATTTCTTCATAATGATCATCATGATGCTGATAAGCATGGCTGTTCAGCGTAGATTAAAATTAAAGTTTAATCATTATACCAATGTGCATTTGTCTAACCGACTTTCCGGAAAAGAAATTGCAGAAAGGATGCTGCGTGATCACGGAATTTCAAATGTGCAGATTATTCAGATAGACGGGGAGTTGACAGATCACTACAATCCGGTAAATCGTACCGTAAACTTAAGCAGGGAGGTGTATTATGGCGAAAATGCGGCAGCTGCTTCCGTGGCTGCGCATGAGTGCGGACATGCAGTTCAGCATGCCGCTGCCTATTCAATGCTTCAATTGCGCAGCAAACTGGTGCCACTTCAGCATATCAGTGCAACTATTCTAAATGTGGTCATTTTTGGAGCTGCCTTTATCGGATTTGGGATTGGGGGCGGCACACAACTGATTCTTGGGATTATTCTTGCCTGTTATGCCGTGATAACTTTGTTTGCGCTGTTAACTCTTCCGGTGGAATTTGACGCCAGCAAACGGGCTTTAACTTGGATGAAGCAAAGAAATTTGGTTTCGCAACCCGAATTGGCCGGAGCGCAGGATTGTTTAAAATGGGCAGCTATGACTTATGTGGCCGCAGCTTTAGGTGCATTGGTGAATTTATTGTATTTTCTCTTGCAGTTTATTGGAGTAGGCAAAGATGAATAAACAATTCATTTGGTTAATGGGGTTGGCTATAGGGCCTCTCTCGGCTCAAAATATTCAACTTGCCTTAACGGATAGGGGGACTGATGCTGAGTTTACAAAAACCATGATGGTATCCAATGTGTTTGAATTTCGGGGAGATTCGATAGCAAATCCATTGGATTTTGCATCGGCTAAAGTCAATGATGCTACAGTTTGGAAAAAAGTGAAGTCTCCCGTCATGAGTCACCATTTTCGGAAGGGGTTCACCTGGGTTTTTAGCGCCATAAAATCCGATGATTTTGCAGCAAATCATACTTTGCTATTGATAGAAAATCCCGGTTGGATTGCCTATAATACGTTAATTTGGACGGACCGAAACCACAACTATGATTTGACCGATGACGGTTCACCCGATACCATTAAACCCCATAAAACCACCACCATTGCCGTTGATAATAAACCCAATGGTTTCAGGGTAATGCTTGAACATTTTCCTGTGAATCAATTCAAACAGTTTGCGACTATGAATGATAAAGCCATTTACCAGCTGCAGGGAAGCAGACTCTTCTCCGGTACAGAAAATTCATTTCGTATCAGGCGCATGAATGTATTGTTTGGCACTTGCTGCGAAGGTAAAGAAAAATTTGCCATTTGTGTAAAAGATGCCAATTGCAACGGAACGTATGCAGACAATGGTGTAGATGAGGTTATGATTGCTGATGACGGCAATTCATTTCAAAATATTCAAAGCTGCGCGGTTAAAAACGGTAAAGCATATTTGGAATGGCACAATTCGGCTTTTTATATTGAGTTTATTAATCCTGAAGGATATTTTATAAAGTTTAGAAGGCTTACAGGCGCCAAATTAAAGTTTATTCTAAATAAAGGTCAGAAATTGCCTAGATTCAGGTATGCTGAGCCTACGGGCAAAGAGAAAACCAAAAACCGAAAAATACGCAGATTTAAAGGTGAAAAACTTTATTTGTATGTGTGGCACGATCAGGCGACAGATTATATTAAAGATAGCGCTGCGCTTCATGCAATCGGCCGGATGAAAAACGCAGGTATTAAAGTTGTTATGTTGAATTATGGAGCAAGCGGTCAATATCTGCATCGATATTCCGGCCGGCATGAATCCCTTATATATCAAGGATACAGCTCAAACAAAATAAATAAAAAACTCAAAATCAGGAAAATACCTACAGGGATATTACTGAATAAAAAGCAAAGAATTTTAAATTCTTCTATTTCTCCTTCAGAAGTGATTGTATATCTGAATGATAAAGTAAATAAAATGGCGGAGTAGTTTTTTTAGCGAAAAAACTATAATATTGCATAAAAGAAATAAGCTATGAATAAGAACGTTTTGGCCGCTGTTTTGGGAGTGCTTTTGATTGCATCCATAGGTGGAAATGCCTACTTATACTCCAAGAAAGGCGAACTCACAAAAGCGGAAAAAGAAAAGATGCAGGTTCTTCAAATGAAAGATTCTCTGCAGCGCGAACTGCAGCGAATGGAAGATTCTCTCCGCCCATTAATTTCAAGCTATCAGGAGGAGAATTCTAGATTAACAGGACGAATTGAAGAACTAGAAGGTCCTAACAATCCCAAGGTTATTGAGTTAATGAGACAAGTCAATTCACTACGTGCCATCATTGCACGTTCCGGTGTCCCCACA
>VGGQ01000021.1 GCA_016868535.1 Bacteroidota bacterium
GGAAGGGGCCCATTCTGCAGCCAGACTGCGTGTTAATCCTTCAATTGCGCCTTTGGCGGCGGCAATGCTGCTGTGAAACGCCATTCCCTGTTGTACGGCCACCGTGCTGAAAAGCACTACCGATGAACCTTGCACGGCTTTTAGTCCGGGTTGTAGTTTTTGCAACAAACGTACCGCACCCATAACGTTCAGGTCAAAATCCTGCTGAAATTCTTCAGGCTTTAAGCTTCTGAACATCTTCAGGTTTATACTGCCGGGGCAATAGGCAACACCGTCTATCAGGCCTTCAATACCTGGCATTTCGGAAGGTTGAGAAAAATCGTGTGCTATATGGCTGAGCGCAGAATGGCTGATGCTGGGCGCCGTGCGGCTGATACTGGTTACTTTATGTCCTTGATTCAGCAATTGCTGAGCAATCTCCAGACCAATTCCGTGGCTTCCGCCTGCAATAACAAAATGTTTCACGCCAAACTAACAAGGGTAATGCCCTTATTGTTCAGTAGCGCTTTTTAAACTTCTTTTTGTCTTTGTTACCGTCTTTGCCTTTGTTGTAATAGTCGCGCTTGCCGTATTCGCCTGGTTTGCTTTTGTCACCGGGCTTTTTGCGCTTGGTGAAACCATTTTCCGACATTCCCTGCAATTCCACACGCACCTTGCGGTCGTTCACTTTTTCCTTGTTCAGGGTGTCCAGAATGCGTTGTGTATTGTCTTGATCGGCCTCCACAAAGGTGTGGGTGCGGTGAATTCTGATTTTGCCAAAATCCACATTACCCAGGCCGCAATCGTTCAGCCAGCGCAGCATGGTCTTTTTATCAAAACCATCCAGTTCGCCCACCGAAAGGAAAAACTTCTGAAACTGCCCGTTTCCTCCTTCGCTGCCGCGTTCGCGCCTGCCTGAAGAAGAATCATTAATGTCCGAAGCACCTTTGTAATACTCAATAAACTTGCGCAATTCAAGGCTGGCCAGTTTTTCAATCAGCTCCTCGCGGGTAATCTTTTTCATTTTATCATAGAAAATGCTCAGATAGACGTGTATGCTCTGCTGATCGGGTTCTTCTGCAGCGAGTTCGTCTACAAAATGAGAAAATTTAGCCCTTACCACTTCATCGCCTGCGGGCACCTGCATCTGGGTGAATTGTGCCTTGTTTATTTTTTCCAGGCGGTGCACTTTTTGTAAGTCGCGTTGCCCGATAATGCTGATAGAAATACCCTTTTTGCCTGCCCGTGCGGTTCTGCCGCTGCGGTGAGTGTAAACTTCCAGTTCGTTGGGCAAACTGTAATTGATAACGTGGGTAATATCGCTCACGTCTATGCCACGCGCAGCCACATCTGTAGCCACCAGCACATTGAGGTTTTTATTGCGGAAACGCCCCATTACCTTATCGCGCTGCACCTGGCTCAGATCACCGTGCAGGGAGTCGGCATTGTAGCCATCGTGTATCAGCTTTTCAGCCAGTTCCTGGCACAAACTGCGGGTCTGGACAAACAAGATACCATACACATCCGGAACTACGTCCAAAATGCGTTTAACGGCCTCGTAACGGTGTTTTTCCCGCACCACATAATAATGGTGTTCGATGTTGGCATTGGAGGTGTTGGCCGCCAGGCTGATTTCACGGGGATTGTGCATGTAGCGCTTGGAGATGCTGTGCACTTCAGGCGGCATGGTAGCGCTAAACAGGCAGGTCTGACGCTCTTTTGGAGCGTGTGAAAGAATGTGGTCTATGGCTTCCTGAAAGCCCATGTTGAGCATTTCATCGGCTTCGTCCAGCACAATCACGCGGATCTGGTCCAGGTAAACGGCCTTTCTTTCCAGTAGGTCAATCAGGCGGCCGGGGGTAGCAACAACCACATTGGCGCCTTTTTTCAGGAGTGAAATCTGGTCGCGGATACTGGCACCACCGTATATCGGCACGATGCTCACGCCAGGTTTGAAGGCGGCATAGGTTTCCAGATCGCAGGAGATTTGCATGCAAAGCTCACGTGTGGGTGCAAGTACCAACCCTTCGGTAAAACCGGTGAATTCCAGTTTTTGGAGCAAAGGCAATCCAAAGGCAGCTGTTTTGCCAGTCCCGGTTTGGGCCAGCGCAACAAGATCCGTGTTTTCTTCAAGTAATGCAGGTATGGCTTGGGCCTGAACCGGGGTGGGCGTTTCAAAGCCCAGTTTATCCAGGGCAAGCAGAATTTCAGGATCTAAACCCAGTTTTTTAAATTTAGTCATTAATAATGTGTGAATGCGGGGTTTGGCAGATGTCGTCGTGTAAAAATTCAGGGAAATGCAACCCCATTTGTTCCACGAAGGTACGGCAATTCTTTTAAAATATTAGAATCCCATTGAAAAACACGAAATTTGCAGTTCAATTTTACGGCACGTGCACATTGTCCCTACCCTTAGACTCAGCGGATTAGAGGCCTTTACTCTCACCGCAGAGACCAATTTTGTGAATATTGGCGAACGAACCAATGTTACCGGCAGCCGCAAATTCGCCAAACTCATTCTGGCCGGCGACAACACTGCGGCGCTGGATGTTGCCCGGCAGCAGGTTGCAAACGGTGCCCAGATCATTGACGTGAACATGGACGAAGGTATGCTAGACGGGCCTGCCGCCATGGTTACTTTCCTAAATCTGCTTGCCTCCGAACCCGATATCAGCCGCGTGCCCGTGGTGATTGATTCCTCCAAATGGGAAGTGATTGAAGCCGGACTGAAATGCCTTCAGGGAAAAGGTATTGTCAATTCCATCAGCTTAAAAGACGGAGAAGAGGAATTTATCAAACGGGCCAAAAAAGTTCGCAAATACGGCGCTGCGGTGGTGGTGATGGCTTTCGATGAAACCGGACAAGCCGATACCTTTGCCAGAAAAATTGAGATATGCCAGCGCAGTTACGACATCCTCACTCAAAAGGCCGGTTTTCCTGCCTACGATATCATTTTTGACCCCAACATTCTGACCGTTGCTACCGGCATAGACGAACACAATAACTACGCGGTGGATTTTATTGAAGCCACCCGCTGGATCAAACAAAACCTGCCCGGCGCCCGCGTGAGCGGCGGCATTTCCAATATCTCTTTCAGCTTCCGCGGCAACGATGTGGTACGCGAAGCTATGCACAGCGCATTTCTGTACCATGCCATCAAGGCCGGACTAGACATGGGCATTGTGAATGCGGGCATGATTGAGGTTTACGATGAAATTCCGCCTGCCCTGCTCGAACACGTGGAGGATGTGCTGCTAAACCGCCGGGACGACGCAACCGAACGCCTGGTTACTTTTGCCGAAACCGTGAAACCCAAAAAGGAAGAAACGGTGGAAGAGGCAGAATGGCGCAAAGGCACAGTAGAAGCACGTTTGACGCACAGCCTGATCAAAGGCATTACCGAATTTATCGAAGAGGACACTGAAGAAGCACGTCAAAAACTGAGGGAGCCGCTGAAAGTGATTGAAGGTCCGCTGATGGATGGTATGAACTTGGTGGGTGACCTGTTTGGTGAAGGCAAAATGTTTCTTCCCCAGGTGGTAAAAAGTGCGCGGGTAATGAAAAAAGCTGTTGCTTACCTTCAACCCTTCCTAGAAGCCCAAAAGGCCGCCAATCCCGGTGCCAGGGCGCAGGGTAAAATTCTGCTGGCCACGGTGAAAGGTGATGTCCACGACATCGGCAAGAACATTGTGGGCGTGGTCATGGCCTGCAACAACTACGAGATAAAAGACATCGGGGTGATGGTGCCTACGGAAAAAATTCTGGCCAAAGCCCGCGAATGGGGCGCTGATATTATTGGCCTCAGCGGCCTCATAACGCCCAGTCTGGATGAAATGGTGCATGTAGCCTCCGAAATGGACCGCCTGGGAATGAATACCCCTCTGCTGATTGGTGGTGCCACCACCAGCAAGATACATACTGCTGTTAAGATTGCACCCAAATACAAACACCCTGTTGTGCATGTTCTGGACGCTAGCCGCAGCGTGCCCGTAGCCGGAAACCTACTAAACCCCGAAACAAAGCCGGGTTTTGAAAAACAACTTCGCGATGAATACAAGCGCATGGCCGCTGACCATGCCCTCAGGCAAAGCAACAAACAGCTGCTCACGCTGAACGAGGCCCGCGCCAACCGTTTTCAAACTTCAAAAACGGATTACAGCCCCGAAAAACCCGCATTTATCGGCGTAAAAAGCTTTGAAAATGTGGATTTGAAGGTGCTGCGTGAATTTATAGACTGGACACCTTTTTTCCAGACATGGGAACTGGCAGGACGCTACCCCAATATCCTGCAGGACAACATTGTGGGCGATGAAGCTCGCAAACTCTTTGCCGATGCCAATGAAATGATGGATGAAATTATACAGCGCAAAAGCCTTCAGGCCAAAGGTGTGATTTTTATTTATCCGGCGAGCAGCAATGATGAAGACGTTAACGTGTATGCAGATGTTGCAAGAACGCAGGTACTTCATACCTTCCACTTCCTGCGTCAGCAGCGAAAAATGGCCGGCGTCATTCCCAATATTTGTCTGGCGGATTACATTGCAACACAGGAAAGCGATGTAATCGATTATCTGGGCGGTTTTGCCGTAACCGCAGGACTGGGTGCAGATGCACTGGCGGCCCGGTACGACAAGGAAAACGACGACTACAAGAGCATCATGGCAAAAGCCCTTGCTGACAGGCTTGCAGAGGCTTTTGCCGAATACCTGCACCGCGAGGTGCGCACCCGCTGGTGGGGCTACGCGCAGACCGAAACCTTGAGCAATGAAGATCTGATCCGCGAAAATTACCGTGGCATTCGTCCTGCGCCGGGTTACCCCGCTTGTCCGGAACATACTGAAAAAACAACGCTCTTCAAACTGCTTAATGCCACCGAAAACGCAGGAATTTCACTCACCGAAAGCATGGCAATGATGCCGGCGGCGGCGGTCAGCGGTTTTTATTTCGGTCACCCTGAAAGTCAATACTTCGGACTGGGTAAAATCGGAAAAGACCAGGTGCAAGATTATGCCAACCGCAAAGGCTGGACACTAGAGGAAGCAGAGCGCTGGCTCGGGCCCGTGCTGGGTTATTAAAGCCTGTTAAAACGGATTTTTATACGCAGGGTTGTTGATGAACACCGTGTCGGTCATGGTGAGCAGAAACGCCTTCAGCGCAGCCTTCTCCTGAGGGGTGAGCAAACGCTGCTTGGGCCCGTGCACCTTAATCTGCGGATTGAGGTTGGGTGAATTAAAATTGATATGGTCGCTGTAATGGTCAATCACCTCATCCAGCGTGGCAAATCGGCCATCGTGCATATAGGGTGCAGTGAGACCAACGTTCAACAGGGATGGTGTCTTGAAGGTACCGATATCGTTGCTTTTGCCTGAAATACCGCCAAAACCTTTGTCTGTGATAACGGCATCTAGCCCATTGTTGGCAATGCCCCCGAAATTGGGATTGTTGGCTTGGGCAAACACACTGCCGTGGCAGTGAAAACAATCGGCACCGCCACGCAAAGCACCGGTCGCCGGATCTACATCCACCAGTCCGTTGTATAGCTGCAAACCCATTTTTTCTTCCTGGGTGAGTATGTTGAAATTACCGGGCCACATTTGGGTAAAGCGGGAATCCCTGCTCACAATGGTAAGCAGAAACTGCTCCATGGCCAGGGTCATATTGAAAAAATCGGGTTCGCTGTTAAAGGCTTTGCGAAACGCATCGCGGTAGCGGGGAATGGCGGAGAGGCGTTTGCGCAGGTAGGGCAAGGTCATGGCCATTTCGTTGTGCGCCTGGATTGGCTCCAGCACCAGTTCACGCAGGGTTTTCTGGCGCCCGTCCCAGAAAAATACACGGCTGTAAGCCAGGTTGAACAAGGGCTGGGCATTGCGGTTGGTTGTTAGTCCAAAAACGCCACTGGAATAAGGTTTGAGATCGGCAAAGGCATGCTGCTGAGAATGGCAAGAGGAACAGGAAATGCTGCTGTCTATGGATAAAACCGGATCATAAAACAACATTCTGCCCAGAAAAACCCCTTCTTCTGTAAGGGGATTGTCAGCAGGCAGGGCCGGCATTCCGTATTTATCCGGGAAAATGCTTTTGGGGTTGATGTAAGTAACAGCATAGGGTGTTTTCTCATCAGGCAGTGACGGATCTCTGCGGCATGCATTGAACATCATTGCCACAGCCACAAGCAAACAAAACCCTACAAGACCTTTCTTCATATCAATTCACACTTTTAACAGAAAAGGCATCTGCAGCATTGCCAATGAGCTTGCTCATGAGGGTAATTTCGTCATTGCCGGTGCTATGTGAAACCGCCTTATCCTTCAGGTGCAGTTCAGTGGGATTTTTGAAAAACTCGTCTGCCCTAAACTCCAGCACAGCGGTTTTTGGCGTACCTGCCAGTTCGAAATTAAACGGCATGAAAAACACCTTGTTGAATATATTCCCTGCGGTGTGAAAAGAGAACCCTTTGATAACCGTGGCAGAGGCATTGTCCTTGAATTCGCCGTCAAATGCCTGAAAAACATAGCCGCCGGCCCATCCCCAGTGTAAACCTGTCAGGTTGCCGTTCAGTGGATGACTGGCAGGCCAGATGGTAGGATCGCCATGATTTTGGGCAGAATCCGGGCCCAGCTGAAACTGAATGCCTTTGTATGTTCCAATTGGCGCGTCGGGGTAATTAAACGACAGGCGGCCACTGGCTACGTCCACCCACTGATAACCATCGCCCAGCAACACCAGGGAGTTGTCGTTCTTCAATAAAGCTAGTTTGGCAAGAATCATACCCCAGGTGCGGAGCTGCAAAACCTCCCCGTCGGGCTTGCTGTACTGCATTTTACCGGTTACCATGGTAGCCCCTTCCCAGGTCGGCAACACGGTAAGGGTAAGTCCCTTTTGTGTTTTGGGTTCCTCCTGTTTGGGCGGATCTTTTTTGCATGACTGAAAACCCGACGTAAGGCCCAAAAACAGAAGTGTATAAAGGATGTTTTTCATTTTATAATTTAACAAAGGTTAATGCGGTTTGTTGGTTGCTTCCCGTGATTTTGGTTACATACATACCGGCTGCCAGTGTACTTATGTCAAATATAGCATTTTCCCCCGGATTGTGCAAGAAATCAGCTCCGGTTTCCATGCATTTTTGACCGCTGACATTGAAAATTTCCATTTTATCAATCTTCATATTCAGGGTTACCAGTTCCAGCTTATCGCCTTTAACCGGGTTACCTTTAATAACCACCCAGTCTTTGATGGTTTTATCCTGGTTCATGCCGCCGAGCGATGTTTTGGCAAGCACTTCCACCTCAGGGTCGAACAGGGCGGTATCTGCTGCAAAAGGGAGCAATAATGAAAATGTTTGCTCTAATTGGGTGGGACTCAGGGTAATGAGGGTGTCTTGTGATTTCCCTTCAAACAAAATGGGCACAGGAACCCGGAAAAAGGGCACAGAAGGATGGGATGGCCTTTGTTTTACGGTTACCTGCATGGAAGTGCCTTTTTGCACCCATTTGATGGTCAGGTAAGGAAAACCTTCTCCCATATACCAGCGCTGAAAAAACGTGTCCAGATTTTGTCCGGACTCCTGTTCCATCAGAATTTGCAGGTCTTTCGTGGTAGCAAAGGAATAGGCTCTGGAAGATCCATTAAGGTATTTACGGCAAGCGTTATAGAAAGCGGCATCCCCAATTTTAACCCGCAGCATGTGCAGTACAAATGCACCCTTGTTGTAGGTAAGACGTCCGCTGAAAAGGCGATTTACCTGTGCGGTATCATTGGGGAATACGCTACCATCATCCACTCCGGTTACTGCATCCCTGATTCCCCGCATGATGCGCAGATATTCGCTGCGGGGTTTGAGATACTTATAACTTAGTGCAGTCAGGTAGGTAGCAAACCCTTCATTCAGCCACAAATCGCGCCAACTGCCGCAGGTAACCTTGTCGCCAAACCACATGTGTGCGAGCTCGTGGGCCATAAGGTCGAAACTAAAATTGACCATAAAACTCATGGTCTGGTGTTCCATACCACCACCCCATGTAAACTGTGCATGCCCGTATTTTTCCTTCATAAAAGGATATTCGCCAAACAGGCTGTCAAAAAGGCGCAGCATGGGCAAAATGGGTTCTGCATCGCGCATCAGTTCTGTCTTGCTTTGCGGAAAAACATAATTCTGCACCAAAAGGGAATCGGGGCGATTGTGGAATCTGGCGTATTGATTAAACTCTTCGTAATTGGTCATGGCCGTAGCCACCAAATACGTGGCAATGGGATAGCGGTGTTTCCAGTGAAAAATCCGTGTGGTGTCATTGATTGTTTGATCCTGAACCAGCAGTCCATTCCCCGCGACCTTAAAATCCGAGTGGGTACTTACTACCAGGTCTAGGGAATCTATCTTATCGGAAAGGGTTTGCTTACAGGGCCACCAGTAGTAGGCACCATAAGGCTGGCTGAGGGTATGAACACTTGGACCGGTAGCATGAAAATCATAAACATAATAACCTTTACCACCAAGTATGGCTGGGTTTCCCTGGTAGTAAACGGTCAGGGAATCGGTTTTTCCGGCTTTCCAGCCGCCCGGTTTGTGCACAAACAACACATCGGCTGCGCGGGTAAAACGAATACCAGAACCATGGTGCAGAACGCTATCGGTTTGCAGGAAATACTTCATGTCAAAACCTATGCTGTCTGCATCTTTCTCTATGGTAAAAATGCTTGAAACAGAACCTTTAAGATATCCGTTGTGATGGGGATTAATACGTAAGTTAAGCTTGTGGTAATGTATGTTGTAGCCGTGATAAATATTGGGATTAATCCGAAAATTCAGGCGGTTATGCAGGTGTTGTTTTTCGGCACAAAGCAAGGCATCCGGCACAATGCCCTGGGCACGGGCAAACGTTGCGCAGTAAAACAATAATGCAAATGCAAAAACAATACGAAACATCTTATTTACAGGCAACAAATTTCGGTATAAAATGCTCAGGTATTTGTCAGATTTTATTTTATGGGCACAAGAAAGTTAAAGCTGAGGCCCCCATGCCCCCATACCTTTGCGTTGTGAAAAAATCCTGGTGGCCTATATCCCTGATAATTTTACTCGGAGGCATCTGGGGCAGTTCATTTATACTGATCAAGCGCGGGCTAGAGGTTTTTCAGCCCATACAGGTAGCGGGATTAAGGCAGTTTTTGGCCGGACTGGTATTGCTTCCCTGGATTTTTCAATACAGCCTGGGCAATTCTTTGAAAAAGGAAGACAAATCTGCAGCACTCAAAATCAGCTGGGGCGATTATTATTTTCTTTTTATATCCGGGCTCATCGGCAACGGCATCCCCGCTTTTTTGTTTAGCTATGCCGGAACCCTTATTCCAAGCAGTTTAAGCGGTATTATAAATGCTTTTACGCCCATGTTTACTTTGTTGCTGGGTGTAGCTTTTTTCAAAGACCGGTTCACCGGTAATGGTCTAATAGGTGTAATTCTCGGGATTCTTGGTGCAGTTGTTCTGCTGGCTCCGGGTTTTGTTTTTCATTCTGGTCAGCCTATTAGTCCGTTGGGTGTAATAATGGTATCTGCTGCAGCTATGATGTACGGTTACAACATCAACCTTATTAGGCATAAACTGAGCCACCTGCCGGCTATGGTAAAAACGGCATATCCCTTTTTCTTTATGGGAAGCCTGTATTTTATGGTATTGATAATGACCGGAATAATGGACCATTGGAACGCTTCTGAGGACAAAGCCTGGACCGCACTGGGCTACCTGGCCATACTGGGTGTGGTGGGCAGTGCGCTGAGTATGATTGCTTTCAATATTCTGATTAAACACACAACAGCGCTGGTGGCCAGTACCAATACGTTTATTATTCCGGTGGTAGCTGTGGCATGGGGGATTGTAGAAAATGAACCCATCACCTGGAACATGATAGTGGGTCTGCTGTTTTCACTGGCGGGTATTTACCTGATTATTAATAAGCCAGCAGAAAAGACATAAAAAAGCCCGGATGACCGGGCTTTTTTATGTCATCAAGTAAGAATTACTTGTTTACGGTAGAAGCCAGAGTCGCGCCAGCCTTAAACTTAGCAACTTTCTTGGCTTTGATCTGGATGCTCTTACCAGTCTGAGGGTTGCGGCCGGTGCGGGCAGCACGCTTGCCTACTGAGAAGGTACCGAAACCTACGAGGGTCACGTTGTCACCTTTTTTGAGAGATTTGCTGATGGCTTCGATAGCGGCGTCAAGTGCTTTGCCTGAGTCAGCCTTAGTCAGTTTTGAACCGGCTGCGATTGCGTCGATGAGTTCGGATTTGTTCATGATTTTTTATTTATTTAAAGTTATGCCGCTAAATAAGACATAAACAACCCTTCATAGCAAGTGTTTTGGTTATTTTCAATGTAGATGTAATCCACATTTTATCCGCATTTCAGGAATTTAACCCCGCTGAAACCCTTTGTCATGGCTATTTTTTGCTTTAAATTATGGCTGAACACCTTGTAAACACTAACTTTGCAGTATAATGGACATAAAATTCGTACTAAAAGCGTTGGGTATAGGCCCGCAATTGGAAAGCGCCTCTACAGGCACGCAATGGCTCACAGCGCTGAGAACAGGAACCCGCGACATCTTCAGTCCGGTAAATGGAAAAAAAATTACCACATTGGTATATGCAGGCGAAACCGAATATGAAGCGGTGATGAAACGTGCCGAAGCAGCATTTTTGGTATGGCGTGCCATGCCGGCTCCTGCCCGTGGTGAGATTGTTCGTCAAATGGGAGAAGGATTTCGTGAACAAAAAAAGAATCTCGGTGCGCTTGTGAGTTATGAAATGGGAAAAAGCCTGCAGGAAGGCCTTGGAGAGGTGCAAGAAATGATTGATATCTGTGATTACGCCGTTGGATTAAGCCGTCAGCTATTCGGATTGACCATGCAAAGTGAAAGACCGGGACACCGCATGTTTGAACAATGGCATCCACTGGGAGTGGTCGGGATTATATCTGCTTTTAACTTTCCGGTTGCTGTATGGAGCTGGAATGCTATGCTTGCGGCAATATGCGGTGACGTTTGTATCTGGAAACCCAGCGAGAAAACTCCCGCCTCGGCTGCGGCAGTTCAGCATATAATTAGAAAAGTGCTCATGGCCAACAAGCTACCCGAGGGTGTTTTCAGCATTATACAGGGTGACAGAGAGATAGGTGAACGAATGGCAGCAGACAGGCGCGTGGCGCTGGTAAGTGCAACCGGAAGCACACGCATGGGTAGGCGCGTAGCCGAAGTAGTGGGCACACGTTTGGGAAAAACCCTGCTGGAACTTGGCGGCAATAACGCCATTATTGTAAGTGAAAAAGCCAATCAGGATTTGGCACTCCGTGCCGTATTATTCGGTGCCGTAGGCACAGCCGGACAGCGTTGCACCACCACACGCCGTGTTATCATACACAGCTCTATTTACAAAGCCTTTGTAGATAAGCTGAAAAAAGCTTATGCCCAGGTTTCTATCGGCAGCCCGCTGCTGGAAACCAACCTGATGGGGCCACTGATTGATAAACAGGCCGTGAACACCTATACCCGTGCACTCACACAGCTGGAAAGTGAAGGCGGTAAAATTTTATACGGAGGTAAAGTGCTTAAAGGAGCGGGCTACGAAAGCGGATGTTATGTGCAACCTACACTGGCAGAAGCCCAAAACCAATATCATATCGTGCAGGAAGAAACATTTGCTCCGATATTGTATGTAATGTCATATGAAACGCTGGAACAGGCCATCACCATGCAGAACGATGTGAAACAAGGTTTGAGCAGTGCTATATTCACCGAAAGCCTTTCTGAGGCAGAAATATTCCTCTCAGGAGCTGGCAGTGATTGCGGCATTGCCAATGTGAATATAGGAACCAGCGGAGCGGAGATTGGCGGCGCGTTCGGCGGAGAAAAAGAAACCGGTGGCGGCAGGGAAAGCGGCAGCGATTCATGGAAAAATTACATGCGCAGGCAAACCAATACCGTTAATTACAGCGTGAAAATGCCTCTGGCCCAGGGCATTAAGTTTGATATTTAGTGAATTTTCAAAACCTATTTCATTAATGTAGGATTTTGTTTACAGTATTTATTCTTTTATTTAATGGTAGTATTAATTGAAAATAAATGACGGAATGATAACCTTGTATATTGACATTATGAAACATTTGATTAGTTTTTTATTTAAATAATTTAATCCTGTTCTTGGATTGTAAATAAAAGATATTCAATTAATTAAAAAAATTACAAACAGAACATGTTGAAAACTATTTTTCTGAAGTTTTTACCACAATCGCCATGTAAATTAATTTCGCCATCACCAAAATATGAAAATCATGAAAAAAACATTATTATTCATCCTGTCTTCAGCTATTTTGGTTGGAGCAGGTGCACAAAATCTTTCCTCCAAAAAAGGGGAAAATTATCTTCCTGAGAATGGTGACTGGGCTATCAGTGTAAATCCTGAATCTATTCTTACATGGTTGGGTAACATTGCTAATGGTAACGAAAACAACGCGGCTCCTAATGTTTCTTCAGTTATTGATGCAGCAGTAGTTGGAAAAAAATTCACTTCTGACAACACTGCAAAACGGTACACTGTTGGTTTCGAAATATCCAGTGGTAATAACAGCACTGCTTCTGGTGGAAACACGAACGAAGTAAAGGAAAATAATTTTGGAGTAGTATACGGACTCGGCAGAGAGTATCGTCGTGGTAAAACTCGCCTTCAGGGCTATTATGGAGCTGATGCATTATTTACTGTGGGCAGTAGTTCAAGAACAGAAACCAATTCACTAAATGGTGTCGGCAATAAAGAAGTTGAAACTTCATCAGGTTTAGGATTTGGCATTGGGGTAAATGGATTTATTGGAGCTGAATATTTTGTATTACCAAAAATGTCTGTGGGTGCGCAGTATGAAGCCGGTGTCAGCCTTTATTCTTCCGGTGAGGGTGAACAAAAGACCACCAATTGGACAGGCTCTACAATAACAAATAATATTCCAAAATCTTCCGGCTTTGGGATTGGCCCAGTAGGCACAGCAAGCTTGCGGCTCAATTTATATTTTTAAAACAAAAACTTAATGCAATAAAAAAGGGGCATAAAAAAATGTCCCTTTTTTATTGCATTAAGTTTTTAAAGATTAATAATTCAGCGGAAAAATCTAGTATTTTGTACCATTTAATCAGACAATATTTCCCCAAGCTATTGGTGCTTCATTTTTATCAGTTTCCCGTTGTTCATCGCTGAGATTGTCTGCCACCAACGCGCGGAAGGGTTGCATGGCTACGTTGGTACTGGCATCCATTAATGCAAGAAAAAAAGTGCCCAAAAGCAAGGCGGATTTTCCGGAAAACCAGGCAGTGCTGTTGGGCAGCATTACAATGGCGATACAACACAGCATTGTGCCTGCCAGAAAGTAGGGTTTTCTTCTGCCCAGCGGATCTATATAGATTTTTTGTTTCAGGTGGTCGAGTGTTTTTCCCAGGATATCGTTTTGGTCAAAACCCAGCTGGGGAAAGTCTTTCACTTTAATCCAAACGGCATTGCGAGCAAAGCTTGAGGACGTGAGGTTAAACCTTTCCTTGTTTATCAATGAAGTGTATGCAACCGTAATTACCCTCGCTCCCGGATGGGCACGTATGCTTATCAGCCAGTCCTGGTCATATTTTTTGCATATTTTGTCAGGATCACCGAAGGTGTAAACCATTCAGAAAGATGTTTTCAAGTCCGGTTAATGACGTTAAAACGCTTTCTACGGCACAATCCATTGTTTCATCCTCGTAAATAAGATTGCCCGGCAAAGCCTTGATTTTATCTGCCTTGTCGTTGTTGCCGGCCGAGCGCTCTATCAACAGTACTTCCAGCTCCTGATTGTTAAAACTAAAAATAACAGAAGCTACGGAAACATTGGGGTTAATGGCATGTTGGGGCATAGCAAATATGGGGCTAAAAAACATAGCAATTTTGACTTCTTTTGTGTCATTATTAAATAAGCTTCTGTTGGCTATGTGCAATAATTACACTAAGTTTGTGGTTATACCTAGAAATGATAATTGTAGCTGAAAGTGGTTCTACCAAATGTGATTGGCTAATTAAAAATCAGGCCGGAGATGTTTTAGAAACCCACACCATGGGTTTCAATCCTTTTTTTCATCAGCCTGATGAGATACTGGCACACCTCAGAGGCAATGAAGACTTGAGCAAAGCTGCCAATCAGGCGAGTGCAGTTTATTTTTACGGAGCCGGCTGTTCAAGTGCCGACAGGAATGAAGTAATTTTAACAGCACTCAGGCAGTTCTTTACCGGGGCACACTGTGAGGTAAACCACGATTTAAATGCTTCGGCATTTGCCAGCTGGGATGGCAGACCAGCCATCATCTGTATTATTGGCACCGGAAGTAACAGTTGTTATTATGACGGACATAATGTTTCAGAACAGGTTCCTGCTTTGGGCTATATTCTGGGCGATGAGGGCAGTGGCTCCTACTTCGGTAAAAAAATAGTTTCTGATTATTTGTACAAAAGATTGCCCTCAGATTTGCAGACTGCTTTTTATAAGCAATATAAACTGCAGAAGGAAGAAATATTTCATCAGGTTTACAACACCAATAAAGCCAATGTGTTCCTGGCGTCTTTCACGCGGTTTATTGTTCCGCACAAGAACCATCCCTATATGAAAGAGCTGGTGTATGAAGGTCTTTCCCGCTTCGCGGAAATTCATATCTGCTGTTTTCCTAATTACCGTGAAGTTCCGGTTCATTTTGTAGGTTCGGTGGTATTTTATTTCACGGAAATTATGCAAAAAGTAGCCCAGGAGAAAGGTTTTACCCTCGGTAAAATAGATAAAAATCCGGGTATGTCACTGCTCAAATATCACCTGGCCAAGGAGGAAGCTCACAGCAACGCAGAGAAGGCATGATTCATGGTGTAATCTTCGACCTGGATGGTATGCTAACAGATACATCTGTTGACGGCATCCCAATCGATATGGCAAAGACAGCCCCGATACATTTTCGTCTTGAGCTGGGCATGAAAAATGGGTTCCTGAAAAGAAAGTTCACCATTAACATCAACGGCAATTCATCGCACGCAGAGACTGAACGTTTTTGCAGTATGGAGCGCAAGAATATGGGGGTAATCAGCTACCGCATAACTGCAGAAAAAGTTTGCAGTATAAGCAGCGGGCTGTGCGGAGATGTGAGAAACCAGGATGCGAACTACGATGAATTTTTCTGGCAAAATACGCAAAACGGATTATATGATTTACGGATAGCCTGGCTTTTGCAGGAAACCCGCAAAACCATCTTTGGGGAGTATGCGTTGTGCAGACATCAGTGGAACATCGGTCAAAGGATTTACCGACCCCGGCACGGCTTTACCGGAAGTTGCCAGAAACCTTTTACTACGCTTCTATCAGCAATTGCCCAAAGCCACTGAAAATGCCCGGTAATAAAAGACTCGGATTTTTAGACCGCTATCTCACCTTATGGATTTTCCTCGCGATGGGCTTAGGCGTTGCGGTCGGTGTGCTTTTCCCTTCAGTTCCGTCAACCATAAAATCAATGGGTGATGGTACCACCAACATACCCCTGGCTATTGGACTTATATTGATGATGTACCCGCCGCTGGCAAAAGTTCACTATGCAAAGATTCCGGCATTGTTTGCCAACAAAGCACTTTTCTTTTCCAATATGTTGGTTACCTGGTTTGTTGGACCCTTGTTGATGTTTTTTCTCAGCGTGTTGTTTCTTAATGGTTATCCGGAATACACGACAGGCCTTATTTTGATTGGAATTGCCCCCTGCATTGCCATGGTAATTGTTTGGAATGAACTGGCAGAAGGAAACCGTGAGTATATTGCTGCACTCGTGGGTATCAACAGCGTATTGCAGTTACTGCTCTTTAGCATTTATGCCTGGTTTTTTTTGGAAAAACTGCCACCTGTTTTTGGATTGAATTCTATTAAGTTAGACATCGGTATTGCAGAAATTGCCAAAACAGTGGGCATTTACCTGGGTATACCTTTTTTAATGGGTGTGGTGAGCCGTTATGGTTTGGTTACATTGAAGGGAGAAACATGGTTTAACCAAAAATACATTCCCCGCATTTCTCCTATTACACTTATTGCGCTGTTGCTCACTATTGTTATCATGTTTTCGCTCAAGGGAGAACTCATATTTAAACTTCCTCTTGATGTAATTCGAGTGGCTATTCCTTTGGTATTGTATTTCTGCATCATGTTTGGGCTGATGTTCTTTGTGGCCAAAAAGCTGGGGGCAGCCTACCCTGAAACAACATCTGTTTCATTTTCTGCTGCCGGCAATAATTTTGAGCTGGCAATAGCGGTTGCGATAGGCGTCTTTGGATTAAACAGCGGACAGGCTTTTGCAGGTGTGATTGGTCCGCTGGTGGAAGTGCCTGTGCTTATACTTATGGTGCGGCTGGCGTTTGCGCTGAAAAAAAAGTATTTCTGATGTTTTTATTCAGCAGCTGAAAAATACAGATTGACCAAACCAAAATACAAGGAAATACTTTCAGTTGCCAGTTTTCCACAATCAGTATTCTCAAGGCTTTGGGATAAATATCCGAGGGTCCGAGGCAGGTGAACAGCATCACCAGAACCAAGAGTGCTATTTGCCACGGTTTTCTTTCTGGAACCGAAAAATACCAAAGAAACACACCCGCTACAGCAATAATGAAGGTAGCACTTTCGGCCATGTGGTTGAAGATTACCAGCCAGATAAGCCAGGAGGAAGCATAAACAGAACTAAAAAACGGTTCAAGGAATTTACTCCAGAATAACAGCGGAACACATTGTATTATAAGTCCTGCCAGCACAACGTAGTTTTTATCGGGCTGCCAGCCAAACCAGCTTTCAAGCCATCCCATAACACTGTATTTCACAAAAAAGCCGTGATCGCCTGCGATGAGACCAAAATAATCGCGGTAGTGCTGAATAAGCCTGTCCCAGCCGCCAAAGGGCAAGGGCAAAATAAACAATCCAAGCATCACAGCCGCCCCTGCAGGTATGGCTTTCAGCCTTTGAGGATATAACAATACAAGGGCAAAAAACAAAATGCCGAACATTTTTATGAACACGGTAAGTGAAATCAGCAAAATGGGTAGCAGTATTTTCCCCCTTTCAAGGTAAACGTAAGCCAGAATGAGCAGGCCGGCGATTAGCAAGTTGCTCTGGCTGTTGGTGGTTGTGGTGAAAATTTCCGGAATGGCAAGCACACCAAATCCCAATTCACGCAAAAGAGGAAGCTTCAGTTGTTTTAGGGCGTAAAGAAACACCAGTGCATTCAGCAGGTTCCAAAGCGCAAGTCCAACCCCGTGCGGAAGAAACGAGAGTGGCGCAAAGAACAGGGCAAAAGTGGGGGAATATTTGAATACATCGTATTGTTCCGTGGGATATTGTGCATACAGGTTTTTGCCGTCAATTAAGTGGAAGAAACTGTTGCTGAAGATTACATAATTGTTGTAGGCAGTAACCTTCCCTTCAAAACCGGTCATGTCTTTTCCCGGTGCATAATAGCCTCGAATACTGATAAAAAGTGCCAGTAATACATACGTGGCAGGTAAAAACCACCTATTGAAAAAGATATTCTTGCCTGACAGCATCCTCTGGCAAAATAACGTCATTAAAACAGAAAGGCCATAAAAGAACAAGACCCGGCCAAAAGACAGGGCATTGCAAGCCATGAAAACTAAAATCTACCCCGCTGCAAAATTGAAGATGCTTTAATGACCCTCGTCCAATTATGGTAAAAACAATAGTTTACTTGTTACACTAAATTTGGTTTTGTATAAAAAGCGAATTCGGGGCCTTTGAAGCTTAATCGGTTAAAACAAAAATTATCTGAAAAGCAACAGAAGATACTTTTATAATCCGTTTTTCGTGCTGAAATTTGTGCCTTAGGGAAAGCTAAGCAGAAACAAAGCCCCCAACCAATTATTAAAGGAAAAAAATCAAAATATCAAATGGAAAATCACAACAATAGCAGTGAAGAAGGCAAGTGTCCTTACTCAGGAAAAATGGCTAGTCCAAGCGCAGGCCGCGGTACCCGCAACCGCGATTGGTGGCCCAATCAGTTGCCTCTGGGTATTTTGCGCATGCATTCAAACCTGTCCAATCCCATGGAGGAGGGTTTCAACTATGCGGATGCCTTCAAATCGCTGGATTTGAATGAAGTGAAAAAAGACATCAATGACCTGATGACCAAGTCACAGGACTGGTGGCCTGCCGATTACGGGCACTACGGACCTCTGTTTATCCGCATGGCATGGCACTCTGCCGGAACCTACCGTATTTCGGATGGCCGTGGTGGCGGTGGAGCCGGAACCCAGCGTTTTGCGCCGCTGAACAGCTGGCCCGACAACACAAACCTGGATAAAGCACGCCTGCTCTTGTGGCCGGTGAAACAGAAGTACGGAAACAAAATTTCCTGGGCCGATTTGATGATTCTGGCGGGTAATAGCGCCTTGGAAAGCATGGGTTTTAAAACTTTTGGTTTTGGCGGTGGACGCGAGGATGTGTGGGAACCCGAAGAGGATATTTACTGGGGCTCTGAGGCTGAATGGCTGGCCGACAAGCGCTATTCAGGCGACCGTGACCTGGAAACTCCCCTGGCAGCTGTGCAAATGGGTTTGATCTATGTAAATCCACAAGGACCTAACGGCAACCCCGACCCGATTGCCGCTGCCCGCGATATTCGTGAAACCTTCCGCCGCATGGCCATGAACGATGAAGAGACCGTGGCGCTGATAGCCGGCGGTCACACCTTCGGTAAGGCACACGGTGCCGGTGATGCCGGTACATATGTGGGCAAAGAGCCCGCAGGTGCTTCCATCGAAGAACAAAGCATGGGCTGGAAAAACACCAAGGGTTCGGGCAACGCCGAAAACACCATTACCAGCGGCCTGGAAGGAGCCTGGACTGCCACACCCACAGAATGGAGCAACAACTATTTCAAAAATCTGTTTGGTTACGAATGGGAACTGACCGAAAGCCCCGCAGGAGCCAAGCAGTGGCGCCCCAAAGGCGGAGCCGGAGCCGGTTCAGTGCCTGATGCGCACATTGCAGGCAAAACCCATGCGCCCATGATGCTGACTACCGATTTGTCGCTTCGCATGGACCCTGCCTACGAAAAAATATCACGCCGTTTCTATGAAAACCCCGACCAGTTCGCCGATGCCTTCGCCCGTGCCTGGTTTAAGCTCACCCACCGCGATATGGGACCCAAGCATCGTTACTTGGGACCTGAAGTGCCCGCCGAAGAGCTCATCTGGCAAGATCCAATCCCTGCTGTAAACCACGAGCTGGTGGATGTAAACGACGTCGCCCATCTTAAAAATCAGATACTGTCTTCAGGACTGACCGTTTCTCAGCTGGTGAGCACTGCCTGGGCTTCAGCTTCTACCTACAGAAACTCCGACAAGCGCGGTGGTGCCAACGGTGCCCGTGTGCGCCTGGCACCCCAGAAATTCTGGGAAGTGAACAATCCTGCACAGCTTGGGAATGTACTGGATAAACTGAAAAGTATTCAGCAGGCGTTTAACAGCACTCAGCGCGGAAACAAGCGCATTTCACTGGCCGATATGATTGTGCTTGGTGGCTGCGCTGCCATTGAAAATGCCGCTGCCGATGCAGGCCACAATGTGAGCGTACCCTTCACCGCCGGCCGCATGGATGCGAGTGCAGAACAAACCGACGTGGAATCGTTTGCAGTGCTTGAGCCCATGGGCGATGGTTTCCGTAACTATAAAAAAGCAGGTTTCCGTGCTTCTGCTGAAGAAATGCTGGTGGACAAAGCGCAGCTGCTGACCCTGACCGCGCCTGAAATGACAGCATTGGTGGGTGGTATGCGTGTGCTGAACACTAACTGGGATAATTCCAAACACGGTATGTTTACCCATAACCCCGGCAAGCTCAGCAACGATTTCTACGTAAATCTGCTGGATTTTGGCACCACCTGGAAGGCCACAGACCACGCTCAGGAGCAGTTTGAAGGCACAGACCGCAAAACCGGAGCCGTGAAATGGACTGCCACCCGCGCAGACCTAATTTTCGGTTCTAACTCAGAACTTAGGGCCATTGCAGAGGTTTACGCCTGTGCCGACGGACACCAGAAATTCATCAAAGACTTTGTGGCCGCATGGAACAAAGTGATGAATGCGGACAGGCTGTAAAAAATACCCCTGTTTTTCGCTGAATTCGATAACCATAAACTGCCCTTGGAGTCCTATGGCAGTTTTTTTTAAAAAACCACTGTGCTAACCAAATCGTGCGGGGTCACGACCTAATGCTGAATGCAAAAGCAAACAACTGACAAAAAATCAAAGCATTAACAAAGTCATCTTTTTCCCATTTGTTTTCTTTCGGTTTTCTGGGGTGTTCATAGATTGATCTTTTCATTTATCGAACAACGCCCCTCATGTTGTATTTTTGCCGTGCATGAAAACTGCACTCATTACCGGCATAACCGGACAGGATGGCGCATACCTCGCCGAATTTCTGCTGAAAAAAGGATACGTGGTGCATGGCATCAAGCGCAGAAGCTCCCTGTTTAATACCGACCGCATTGACCATATTTATGAGGATCCGCACATAGCAGGGGCTAAAATGCACCTGCATTACGGTGATCTTACCGATTCAACCAACCTTATCCGTATCATACAGGAAGTACAACCGGATGAAATCTACAACCTTGCCGCCCAGAGCCATGTGCAGGTGAGTTTTGAAACGCCTGAATACACCGCCAACAGCGATGCGCTGGGAACATTGCGCATCCTTGAAGCAATACGCATTCTGGGTTTAACCAATAAAACCCGTGTCTATCAGGCTAGCACATCCGAGTTATATGGTCTGGTAAAGGCTGTTCCGCAGAACGAAACCACGCCCTTTTACCCTCGCAGCCCTTATGCAGTAGCAAAGATGTATGCCTACTGGATTACGGTAAACTACCGCGAGGCCTATAAAATGTATGCTTGCAATGGAATTTTGTTCAACCATGAAAGCCCTATCCGCGGGGAAACTTTTGTAACCCGCAAGATTACCCGGGCTGCAGCGCGAATTGCACTGGGATTGCAGGATAAACTGTATTTGGGAAATTTAAATAGCAAACGTGACTGGGGACATGCCAAGGATTATGTGGATGCCATGTATCTGGTTCTGCAGCAGGATAATCCCGAAGATTTCGTTATTGCCACCGGACAAACCACTGAAATCCGCGATTTTGTGCGCAAAGCTTTCAGCGAAGTGGGACTGGGCATTGAGTTTCTCGGCAACGGCCTGGAAGAAAAAGGCGTTTTGGGTTTTGTGGACGAAGAAATAGCATCAGCCTGTGGCCTGGACACAGCGCACCTGAAACCCGGAAGAGAACTAGTATGCGTGGATCCCCGCTATTTCAGACCTACCGAAGTGGATTTGCTGCTGGGCGATGCCAGCAAGGCTCGTGAAAAACTGGGCTGGACGCCCCGCCACACGTTGGATGATCTGGTAAAAGACATGATGCAGAGCGATTTGCAGCTCATGAAAAAAGAGGATTACCTGCGCAAAGGCGGGTTCCATACTCGCAATTATTTTGAATAATGGCGGGTGCATAGATT
>VGGQ01000022.1 GCA_016868535.1 Bacteroidota bacterium
CATTAACCTGGAAGACATAAAAGCACCTGAAAGTTTTGAAATAGAGGAGCGTCTGAAAGCCGAGCTGAATATTCCCATTATGCATGATGATCAGCATGGAACGGCCATCATCAGCGGGGCCGCACTGCTCAATGCCTTGCGCATCGTAAATAAAGAAATAGGACATGTAAAACTTGTGGTAAACGGTGCCGGTGCCAGTGCTATAGCCTGCTCTAAACTGTTCGTCAGTCTAGGTGTAAATCCCCAAAACCTTACAATGCTTGATAGGAAAGGGGTGATATATGCCGATAGAAATGACCTTGACAAATACAAAAGCCAGTTTGTAAGTACCACCAATGTCCGAACATTGGAAGAGGCGATGGCAGGAGCTGATGTCTTTGTAGGCCTTTCCAAAGGCAATATTCTGAGTCCTGAAATGATACTTAGCATGGCTGAAAAGCCCATTGTATTTGCTTTGGCTAATCCGGATCCTGAAATAGATTACAAACTGGCCATTTCTACCCGCCCTGATATTCTGATGGCAACAGGCAGAAGCGACTATCCCAATCAAGTGAATAATGTACTTGGGTTTCCGTTCATATTTCGCGGAGCGTTAGATGTGCGAGCCACAGCCATTAATGAAGAAATGAAACTCGCCGCTGTGCGCGCAATTGCAGATCTGGCCCTCGAGCCTGTTCCGGACGTGGTAATGATGGCCTACAACGATTATGACCTTGATTTCGGCAGTAGTTACATCATTCCCAAGCCTATGGATCCACGCCTTCTTACAACCGTTGCGCCGGCCGTGGCCAAGGCCGCTATGGATAGTGGTGTGGCCCGAAACCCCATTACCGACTGGGATGCCTACAAAACCACACTCAGGAAGCGCTTGGGTATCGATAACGATTTTGTGAACCGCATGGTTCAGCGTGCCAGAAAGCAACCCAAACGGGTGGTTTTCTCAGAAGCGGAAGATGTGAAAATTCTGCGTGCCGCACAGATTTGCATGAATGAGGGTATTGCAACTCCTGTGTTGCTTGGGCGTACCCAACTCATCGGGCAAGTGATGGAAGAAAACAATATTGATATGGGGCAGGTAAACATGCTGGATCCGTGGACAGAAGATGCATTGTGTGAAGAATTTGGTGCATTGCTTTACGAAAAGCGCAAGCGCAATGGACTCACCCAGACCGAGGCAGTTAAAAAGATGCGCTATCGCAACTACTTTGGTGCCATGTTGGTGGAAACCGGCAAGTGTGATGCGCTTATCAGCGGCCTGACGCGTAATTACCCCATTGCGTTGCGTCCTATGCTGGAATGCATTCCAGTGACAGGTGCCTCCAAACGCATTGCCGGCATGCACATTGTAATGACAAAAAACGGCCCTGTGTTTCTGTCAGACACAACTGTAAATATCGATTATAAACCGGAAGAACTGGTGGATCTGGTGCTTAAAGTACACGAACGCGTGAGCAAGTTTCAGATTGAGCCCCGGATAGCCCTCGTTACCTACAGCAATTTTGGAAGTAGCCGCGGGCCAGCCCCGATACAAATGCGAAAAGCCGTTGAATTGTTACATGAACAACATCCGCATATTTTGGTGGACGGTGAAATGCAAACTACCTATGCGATGGACGGCGAAGCGCGTGCCAAACAATATCCATTTAACAAGCTGGGAAATAAATCGGCCAATACCCTCATTTTCCCGGGTCTGAACAGCGGAAATGCCGCATACCAGCTGATGCGGGGAATGGGTATGGTAGATATCATCGGTCCGGTATTACTGGGTTTTGAGAAGAGCGTTCATGTACTGCATCATACCAGTAATGTGCGGGAAATCGTAAATATGGTTGCCCTGGCTGTTTGCGAGGCACAGGAAAAATCATGAGTGCACCTTCACCGCAATTGCTCGAATGGGGCAGTAAACTTCAGGTTCAAAGCATAGGACTGCGCTATGAAGTGCTGAGAAGACCGCTGGGTTTATTTTATACGCCTGAAGAGCTTGGTGAGGAAGTTAATCAGTGGCATATTGGTATGGTCCGGGGAGAAAGGGTAGTGGCTGTTCTTTTGTTGAAGAAAATAGACGGTAATATTGCCAAAATGCGTCAGGTAGCTGTGGCGGAAGCTTTGCAGGGAAAAGGGATTGGAAACGATCTTGTGCGTTTTTCAGAAGAATTGTGTAGGCGGGAAGGTATAGCAAGAATTGAACTCCACGCTCGGAAGACAGCAGTTCCATTTTATCATTCTCTGGGCTATTTTTCTGAAGGTGATGAATTTGAGGAAGTGGGCATCCCGCATGTAAAAATGTTCCTTCAGCTCTGAATTAAAGGTAATCATACCAGTTTCTGGTTTTGCGGTTATATAACCAGAAAATTCCATTTGAGTAGGCAAAGTCTCCGCACAGTAGCTTGAGACCATTTTCATTTTGGAGTTGTAAAATAGGTGTGCATCAGCCGTCACGGCCGCTGTATAATAAAATGCTATGCTGCCCCCGTTCACCGGTTCCAAACACCACCGCATAGTATCTTTTCACCGCAGAGTTCCACACTAGACGAAAACCCATTCCGCCTGTTGTATACCGGGAAATTATATGTGTTTGCGGCCGGATTGTTTCTATAGGCTGCGACATCACAAACCAAGGTAAAAATAGTAAAACAATCATGCTGGATTTTATTCTCATTATGGTTGCAATTACCCATTGTAGTTTTTAAAAAACAATGATTTTACAGCCATTCCAAACTGCTTGTAATCATGGATTGACTTATCGGGTTTTCGGTGTTTTTAATCCGATTTATGGATGTCAGCATTGTGCAGCCCGTATATTTGCAACTTTATGGGAACACTGATTACCGTTTCACAGTTTTTACTGGCCTTATCCATCCTGATTATTCTGCACGAACTCGGCCATTTTTTGGCGGCTAGTTTTTTTGGCATCAAGGTTGAAAAATTCTACCTCTTTTTTGATGCCTGGGGGATCAAGCTTTTTAAATTTAAGAAAGGGGATACTGAGTATGGCATTGGCTGGCTGCCTTTGGGTGGCTACGTAAAAATTGCTGGGATGGTGGATGAAAGCCTGGATACTGAGCAAATGAAATCAGAGCCACAGCCCTGGGAATTTCGAAGCAAGCCTGCATGGCAGCGCCTGATATTTATGATTGGCGGGGTGGTTGTGAATCTGTTACTGGGGATTCTCATTTTCTGGATTATGATATGGAGCCAGGGTGAGAAATACGTACCAACAAAGGCTGTAAATGAAGCAGGTGGAATTTACGCTGGTCCGGTAGGTCAAAAAATAGGTTTCCGCACAGGAGATAAAATCATAGCGTTCAACGGAAAACCCAGTGAGAATTTTCTGGAAGAATTTGCCAATCCGGATTTTATCATGGGTTATAAACATGAAATTAAGATTAACAGAAACGGGAAAGATACTACCTTGAGTCTGCCGTCTAAATTGGAAGAAGTATTGGCTGAGAAATCGGATTTGCCTATTATTTCCCCCCGATTTAATTTTAAAATAGCCTCGGTAGTAGAAGGCACACCCGCAGCCAAGGCAGGATTGACAAAGGAGGATCTAATTATTGCTATTGACAGCCAGAAAGTGCCTGGTTTTCTGGAATTTAAAGAAACTATTCAGCAGAAAAAGAACAAGACTGTTGTGCTGACAGTACTCAAGGACAAAGCCACAGAAAATGTTAATGTATCGCTCAAAGTTGAGGCAGATGGTACCATAGGTTTCAAGCCCAAATTATTTGGATTTGAAGACAAAGAAAAAGTCATTGAGTACGGATTTTTTGAATCTGCAGGTATGGGAGCGCAAAAAGCGTTTTTATTTCTTGCAGCAAATGTTACAGGATTTGGAAAAATACTCAGTGGAGAGATAGATCCCCGCAAATCACTGGCCGGGCCGGTGGGAATGGCGCAAATGTATGGTTCTACATGGGACTGGGTTAACTTCTGGGGACTTACAGCCATGATTTCACTGGGCCTTGCATTCCTGAATATTTTGCCTATACCCGCATTGGATGGCGGACATGTGATGTTTTTGTTGTGGGAAATGATTACTAGAAAACCCGTAAGTGAAAAGGCACTGTATTTTGGACAGGTAATCGGTATGGTTATTTTGGCCACACTGATGATTTTTATTTTCTGGGTAGATATCACAAGAGCCCTTGGCTTTTAAATTACCATGAACCCATTTGCCTTTTTTGGTTTGGAGCCGCGTTTTCAGATTGATAGCCAGGTACTTCGCAAACTTTTTTTGGCCAACCAGCGCAAATGGCACCCGGATTTTCATGCTGCCAATCCCGAAATATACAGACAGGCGCTGGAACAAACAGCTGCAAACAATCAGGCGTATGCTATTTTATCAGATACTTACAGCCGTTTAAAATGTCTGCTCAGCTTGAACAATATCGAAGCGGAAAGGGAACAGGTGCTGCCACAGGCTTTTCTTATGGAAATGATGGAATTAAGCGATATTATTGAGGAAGCTCTTCGTGGAAATCAGAATAGCAGGGAAGAAGCAGAGACCAAATTAGGCCGTTACTTTAAGGAAAATGAAAAAACACTCCATTCTCTTTCTGCAAAAGACGATGCATTAAGCTCTTCAAGTGAAATATTGATGAAAGCTGCCGCATTATACCAGCAACATTGCTACCTTAACCGCCTTCGTAAAAATCTTTCGGGAATTACAGAACTCTGAGCAGAATTCGTAAGTTTGCTGTATAAATGCCATGACAACCGCCAAAACCCACATTCTCAGCCATACCGAGATTCTAATCAAGCTGGAAAGAATGGCCTGCGAAATTTGTGAAAAGCACACCAACAGCGGCGCACTGGTAATTTGTGGTCTTAACAGACGTGGTTTTGCGTTGTCTAAGTTGCTAAGTGAAAAAATTAACGCTATTGACAGTAAATTGAGCGTGGTGAATGTCAACGCGGTTGTGGATGGGGATTCTGTTTCATTCAAGCCTTCAGCGGGATTTTCCGGTAAACATGTGCTGGTGATGGATGATGTTATCAATACAGGAAGCACACTGATGCTCGTCTTATCGGAAATTTACCGTCAAAAGCCTGTAAGTATTGGTACCGTTTTCCTGGCCAAACGGGAACACCGCAATTTTCCCGTAAAAGCTGATTATGTGGGCATTTCTATTGCCACTACGCTGCAGGAGCATGTGCAGTTTGACAGCGCTGATCCCAATAATCTTTCTGTTTTTCTGGTTTAAATTACTCCTCCACGTAATTTAATTCCTTGTGGAAGCTTTCCTTTACGGTGTAGGTACCCCAAATAGCGAGCAATATGCAAACTGCGCCTACAATTATTGCGGCATAGGCATAGGCCATGCCCTCAAACTCTAGTTTTACATTCCAGAAAACTATACTGAACCCTTTGGCTAAAGTCATAAAACCAAGAGTAATTGGAACTACACCGCCCCTCACAAAATTGGGAACCGTAGCGGTAACCGTACTGCGAATATTGGTGCCAAACTGCTCGCTAGCATTGGTTACAAACAATGCCCAGTAGCCTGTTGCCAGTCCCAGCAGGTAGCTCATGGTTTTGAGTCCGGCCGGTGATAAGTTTTGATTGAATAAGTAAATACCGGTAAGCACCACTATGCCCATAAGATTGAGAAAAATAACCCTGCGACGACTTTTCAAAAGCTGTGATAACAACCCCGAAAGCAAATCTCCACTACTAAGACCAAGGTAGCTCCACATCAACATTTCTGATGTTTTTATCTGTCCGACCGCACCGGGATGATATTTCTCAATAAACAAATCCGACAAGGCAATCAGCACACCCACCACAAACCAAACAGGTAATCCTATTACGATGCAAGCCATGTATTTTTTAAAGGTGGGCCAGTCGCGAAGCAACATAAAAAAGTTGCCTTTTGTTACTTTGGTATTCTTAATTTCATGAAACATGGAACTCTCAAATGTACCTGCTCTTAAGGCCAGTAGTACAAGCCCTAAAACACCTCCCATGATGTAGGCGGTTTGCCAGTTTTCAATTTTTATGCCTGCAAGATCTTGGATAAATGCACTCAACTGACTGAGGTTGGAAACCCAGAAAGCAAATACAGCACCCAGCGCACCAAAGGTTACAATAATCATGGTACCTATGCCACGCTTTTTGGTAGGCATATTTTCAGCCACGAGGGTTATCGCTGCACCAAGCTCACCCGCAAGACCCACACCGGCAATAAATCTCCAGATGGAATATTCCGTTAGGTTACTCACAAAAGCATTGGCAATATTGGCAAAACTGTATAGCAGAATGCTGCCGAAGAGGACTGAAACACGGCCTTTCCGATCACCCCAGATACCCCAAAGCAGCCCACCGATAAGCATACCGGTCATTTGCCAGTTAAACAGTGTGATTCCAAATTCCGGAGCCATATGCAAGGATTCCATACTCTCTTTCTTGATAATGTTAAAGAGAATCAGATCGTAAATATCCACGAAATAGCCCAGCGAGGCTACCACTATCAGCAATACAATGTTCTTTTTGCCTGCCATGCTGTTTGCTCAGAAGAGATTTTCCAAAGTTGCACAAATTTTCTCCAGGAACAAGCGGTCCGTTTCATCAAAACAGGAAAAATATTGGCTGTCTGCATCCAGCACAGCCACTACTTCGCCATTATTGCGAACAGGAACTACAATTTCGCTGTTGCTTTCTGTAGAGCATGCAATATGACCGGGAAAATCTTGCACATCTTTCACCACAATAGATTGATTTTCAGCCCATGCAGCGCCACAAATACCCTTTCCATGTGCTATGCGCGTGCAGGCTACGGGGCCCTGAAACGGACCGAGTACCAGTTCATTGTGTTTTACCAAATAAAAACCCACCCACCACCATTGAAAGGCGCCTTTCAATACAGCAGAAACATTGGCTAGACCCGCAATTTGATCGTTTTCCTGATCTAGTAACCCCTGAATTCTTTTCAGGCAATCTTTATAGACGTTTTCTTTCAGCTCAGTAGAATGATTTGCGCTCATGGGCTATAAGTGGATAAGTGGTTGCGAAAATAAGACGAAAACGTTTGTGAGGCTGTCCCAAATGTAGTTAGTTTGAAGGTTTATCCTGTGAAGCATGGCTATGGAAGTGGTCAATAACCAGCCGTTTGAGACGGTTTTTACATTTGTAAGACATCCGTATTTCGGTCTACTGGTTGAGGCCAATGCCATACAGCTGCTGGCTAATGGAGATTATTCGCTTACCTTTCAGCGGGTGAGACAGCAAACAACCGGCTATTTTAACCTGAACAACGAACAAACTGAGGTGGTTAAAATTCTGGAAGAATTTGAAGTTGATGGTATTATGAGGCGTTTTTACACTGGTAATAAACGCATACGTTCCAATGAATTCTTACTGAAACACTACACCCCTGAATTGCATAAAATAGTTAGACCTTATATTGAGAAAAAACTGTCTAGGGTACTCGATATCATTAAGAACTATCCCATGTACTGGGCGGGTAAAACTGGCCAGGCACAGGGAGAAGAAATACATTATTCCGAAGAACCGGCTACTGTTTTGTTTCATCTCAGAAGGGATGAACAAGGCACCAATTATTTTGCCACCATCCGCAACAACAATGAAAAAGTCGACTTTTACCACAACGATTCAGAGATAATATCAGAAAACCCTTCATGGCTTATTACGCCGAATAGGCTACTTTATTTTCCCAAGCACATCGACGGAAAAAAAATCAGACCTTTTTTAAGTAAAAAATACATTCATGTAGAGCCTCATCAGGAAGGCAGCTACATGGATAAGTTTGTGAAACCCTTGCTGGAAAACCACGATGTATTTGCAAAAGGCTTGCAAATTGTTACGGAACAGCTGCCCGCAAGGCCCGTTATTAGCCTCAATAAGCCTTTTCAGGACAAACAATATCTCAGTTTGTACTTTCAATATGGAGGCTGGAATTTCCCGTTTCATATCCACAAAAAAGTGAATGTATCGATGGAGAAAAAGGGCAATGTTTTTATTTTTCACCGCATTCGCCGTTCGCTGAGTCTGGAAAGTGAGAAAATTGCACTGCTAAAAGAACTGGGATTGGAAAACGTAGAGGGCTGCTTATTTGCCTTGCAAAACGAAGGTCAGTCATATGAGCTTATTTCATGGCTGAACACACACTCAGAATTGCTGCAGCGCAATGGTTTTAAGGTGGATCAGGAAGCTTTTGATGTTCGCTTTTATCTTGGAGCGGTGAGCCTGGATGTGAAGCTTACTAAGGGGGCAGACTGGTTTGATGTGCTCGCAGTAGTTCGTTTTGGCACATTTGAAATTCCTTTTATCCGTCTAAAAAAGAATATACTGGAAAAGCGCAGGGAGTTTGTATTACCCAATGGTGAAATTGCCATTTTGCCCTATGAATGGTTTACACGATTTGGAAAAATAGCCCATCTGGCCGATGTGGAGGGTGATTGTTTTCGGGTGAGAAATATGCATATTTCGTTGCTTGATGATTTGTCGGAATATGTGGACATGGATGTGGCCAAATCAGGTTGGGAAAAACTGCTGCAATCCGATAAAATACCCGAATATCCTTTGCCTGACGGTATGAACGCTGAATTGCGCCACTATCAGTTAGAAGGCTACAACTGGATTAGGTTTCTTTTTGAACACAAAATGGGTGCCTTGCTAGCCGATGATATGGGTCTGGGTAAAACCCTGCAAACCCTCGCTGTCATAAAACATATTTCCGGCTTACCTTTTTCTGAAATCAGGGGAGAAGACAGCTTGATTACCGGCGAAACGCCTGTTTCTGACGAGATTCTGCAGCCGGATTTGTTTGCCCCTGCTGAAGTTGTGTTTAACGGTAAAAGTTCGGTGACGGCAGATAAGCGGATGCCTTGCCTGGTAGTTGCGCCCAAATCATTGCTTTACAACTGGCAGGCCGAGGCCGAGAAGTTTTGTCCATCACTCAAAACTCTCATTTATACCGGCATTACCCGAAATAGACTGTTGCCAAAATTTGCGCAAAACGATCTGATTATAATGAGCTATGGTACCATGCGCAACGATATTGAGGAATTGCAACGTATTGCTTTCAGGCTGCTGGTTATCGACGAAAGCCAGGCCATTAAAAATCCAGCTTCGCTTACCGCGAGAAGCCTGCTCAAGATAGATGCAGCCTATAGACTTGCGTTAACAGGTACACCCATAGAAAATACCCTGCTGGACGTGTGGAGTCAGATGAATTTCCTGAACCGAGGCCTTTTGGGTTCTTACGGCTATTTTGAAAAGAATTTTATTCGTCCCATCGAGAAAAACCAGGATGCCGGCCGCACTGCCGAGTTAAAGAGAATTCTGAATCCATTTGTGTTGCGCAGAACCAAAAAACAGGTGGCCAAGGAACTGCCCCCGAAGGTTGAAAAAGTTCACTACTGCGAAATGACACCGGAACAGGCCGAGTGCTATGAGAAAACCAAAAGCCAATACCGAAATGAAATTATGGAGCATGTCAGCCAGGTAGGTATAGCGCGCTCCAGGCTGAAAATTTTTAACGGATTGATGCACCTTCGACAACTGGCTTTAAACCCTGTGCTTAAAGATAATGATTATGAAGGCCAATCGGGTAAAGACGATGAAATAAGACGGATGCTTCAAAGGGCATTAGAAGGCGGGCACAAGGTTTTACTCTTTAGTCAGTTTGTGAGTTACCTTTCAGTGTATGAAGACATGCTGCAGTCTGACGGGATAGAATATAGTTACCTTGATGGCAGCATGGACGAAAAGGAGAGGGCAAAGGCCATCAAACGTTTTCAGGAAAATGACCATGTAAGGGTGTTTTTGCTGAGTTTGCGTGCCGGAAACACCGGACTGAATCTGACAGCCGCAGATTACGTTTTCCTGGCCGATCCTTGGTGGAATCCTTTTACCATGCGGCAGGCTGAAGACAGGGCGCACCGAATTGGACAGGAGAAAGCGGTGTTTTCGTATAAATTTATTACCAAAAACACCATAGAAGAGAAAATCCTTGATTTACAGAAAAAGAAAACACACCTCGCAGAAAGCATTATCCCCGATGAAGATAGCATTTTGTCAGGCCTGAATGTGCAGGAACTTGAAGAGCTTCTAGCCTGATTTTTAAACTTGTTTCTACTTTGAAATCCCACGAAAAACTTGCATATTTGTGTTTTATTTTGTATATATATCAATAAATTATAGAAACAATGGTATCAGCAGCAAGATCGGAAAAATCGGTTCAAATTGAAGACAGCTGGTATGAAATTCTGAAGGAAGAATTCGAGAAGCCTTATTTTCATTATCTCAAACAATTTCTGGTCAAGGAAAGACAAGCCGGTTACATTATTTACCCTCCCGGTTCACGTATATTTGCCGCATTTGATAACACCCCGTTTTGGGATGTAAAATGCGTTATCTTGGGGCAGGATCCATATCATGGTCCCAGACAGGCAAATGGTCTTTGCTTTTCGGTAAGCGACGGACAAAAAAAGCCACCATCCTTGGTTAATATTTTCAAGGAACTGCACGATGATATCAGCTGCCCCATTCCCTATAGCGGAAACCTCGAGCCATGGGCACACAAAGGCGTGCTGTTGCTCAATACCATTCTCACTGTGAGAGCCGGCCAGCCAAAATCCCATCATGGACACGGCTGGGAAGAATTTACTGCGGTCGCAATTCAAAAACTCAGCGACATGCACGAAAATCTGGTGTTTATTCTGTGGGGTCGCGAAGCGCAAATGAAAGAGGAGCTCATCGATTCGTCGAAACACCTCATTTTAAAATCCCACCATCCCAGTCCTTATTCCGCAGAAAAGGGTTTCTTCGGCAATCAGCACTTTAGCCGCACCAACCACTGGCTTGAGAATCGTGGTATTGAACCCATAGACTGGAATCCGTTACAATACTGACATTTTCCTGCAGGGTGTGGACATCTTGTCGCACAATCTTTTTTAAGGTAGCTTTTCTTTGAAGTGTGGGATTACCCGTAGAAATACATAACGCAACCATTTATCAGGGTCTTATTCCGGTGCTGACAGACGTAAATCTACTCATCAATAAAGGAGAATTTGTCTATCTCATCGGTAAAACCGGTTCTGGTAAATCAAGCCTGCTCAAAACTTTATACGGCGAATTGCCGCTTACGGAAGGTGGCGGGCAGGTGGCCGGAATGGGTCTGCAAAACCTCAAAAAATCACAAATTCCATACCTGCGCAGAAAACTGGGCATCGTGTTTCAGGATTTTCAGCTGCTGACCGATAGAACCGCCTTGGAAAATCTATTATTTGTGCTCAAGGCTACCGGCTGGAAAGACAAGCAGGAGCGGCTTGACAGAGCCAATGAAGTGCTGGCTAAAGTAGGTCTGGAAAACAAAGGGTATAAAATTCCAGCAGAACTCAGTGGTGGAGAGCAGCAAAGGCTGGTAATCGCCAGGGCATTGCTCAACAATCCTGAGGTAATTTTGGCAGATGAGCCTACCGGCAATCTGGACCCCGATGTATCAGATGAAGTAATGCGGATGCTTCAGGATGTTTGCCTTGAGGGCCGTTCTGTCGTAATGGCAACCCACGATTACCGCCTCATAGAAGAGTTTGGCGGAACTATTTATCGTGTGGCAAACGGGAAGGTCAATAAAATTGATTCCCTCAAAGAGTTAGTGCCGAATCAGCAGTAAGGTCCTGTAGTTATCAAAGGTCTCACTCATATAGGTTCCGTCTGAAAGATCTGTAACGGAAACCTTTCAGAAACTGATTTTACAGTTTTTACCAAAGCGCCATTGATTTGGAAAATTCGTATATCCTTACCTACAAATACAGGTGAATAAACCTCGTTTTGGGTGGGATTTGGGAACATGGTAATATCGCGTTTTTTACTCGACGTATTGCCTGCAGGATAGATCATTTGCTGCAAGGTCGTGGATGTGCCCTCGCTTATTAAGGATTTAACCCCAAAAATGACATGTTAGCCCCGGGCTTTGGTGTCTGATTTCTGCCAGTCTGAAACCGAAAAGACCTCGGCTTTACGGGAAGTATCAGCCTTAACCCTCATGTCAATATTTTTTAAGTTGTCTTTTTGATCGTAAACAAACAATTAACTAAAATATACATTGCCGGTTTTTAGCTTTAAGTTTCAGGTAAACATCCAGGTACTTGTCTATGTAATAGCCCTTGTTTCTCATCCCCGAAATGCAATATACAGAATTTTTGAGGGGGGAAGTCAAGGGGAATTTAGTTTGATTACCTATTCGTTTAATAATCTGTCACCAAGCCCTTTATTCAATTTGCCGTGCTGTATTTGTCGAAGCATGTCCCGTCCCAGAAGAGGTTTACAATTTGTACCTAAACCATTAGAGCAAAAAACTAATAGTCCAATAAATTAAATATCATCAATCCCAGCCACTCCCATCCTTTTCAGGTTCTTCAGCATATCGGCTGTCATCCTGTCGAGGTTGTAGTCGGGTTTCCAACCCCAGTCTTCGCGGGCACGGCTGTCGTCAATCACGTCGGGCCATGAATCGGCGATAGCCTGCCGGTAATCGGGTTCGTAGGTGCTGCTAAACGAAGGAATATGCTTTTGGATGGCGGCTGTAATTTCTTCTGGGCCAAAACTCATGCCGGCCAGGTTATAACTCGTGCGAATTTTCACTTTTTCTGCCGGCGCGTGCATGATATCCAACGCGGCTTTGAGGGCATCGGGCATGTAGAGCATGGGCAATACCGTGCCGGGTTTCAAAAAGCAGTGGTGTTTGCCCGCGGTTAGGGCATCGTGGTAAATGGCCACCGCGTAATCAGTGGTGCCGCCGCCCGGTGCCGATTTATAGCCAATGAGGCCGGGATAACGCAAACTGCGGGTATCCACACCCCAGCGGTTGAAGTAATACTGCGCGTATAATTCACCGGTCAGTTTGCTTATTCCGTAAACCGTAGTGGGATCCATGGCCCCATATTGCGGAGTATTGATACGGGGGGTATTTGGTCCGAAAGCCGCAATGCTGCTGGGCCAGTATACTTTTTTAACAATACCCGTATCACGGGCGGCATCCAGCAGGTGAAATAGCCCGTCCATGTTGAGTTTCCAGGCAAATTCCGGCATTTTTTCCGCAGTGGCACTCAGCAATGCGGCCAGGTGATACACCTGGGTGGGTTTATATTTTACAAGAATTTCAAGCAGTTTGGGTTTGTCGAGAATATCCAGTGCTTCAAAAGGGCCGGTCTGAAAAACGGAGTTGTCGCTTTTCTTTACATCGCTCGCCACCACATGATTTTCGCCATAAATTCCCCTGAGAGTTTCTGTAAGCTCCGCACCCAGTTGCCCGCAGGCACCAATTACCAAAACGGTTTCTTTCTGCATTTCACTGCAAAGGTTGACAAACGACAGTGATTTACAAAATTCATTTATCTACTTACCTTTGTTAGCGTTGAATGCCAGGCAAATCATACTCACCGCACACAGGGGCTTTCGTCATTTACTTGCTGCAGAATTAGGCGAACACGGATCCCGCCTTAGTGAAGGTGAGAAACAGCGCCTGGCACTGGCAATAGCCATTTACCAAAACAGCGAGGTACTGATACTGGATGAACCCAGCAGCAAGCTGGATGATGCCACAGAGAAAATATTGTTTCAGCATCTCAAAGGTTTAAAAAAATCAGGGGAAAACGCTCTTTATTATTGCCAATCGCGAAAAATTTTTCGACATTTGTGACACCGTTTACACTTTAGAAAATAAGCGCTTATCTCCTTACCAACAATGAAAGTAAAATTTGCCGTTCTGGGCACTGGACACATCGGAAAGCGCCATGCCGAAATGATTTCTCGCAACCCCGCTGCCGAACTGGTGGCCCTGGCTGATATCAGTCCCAAAAACGATCTGGGTGTAGAAATTTTCGGTGTGCCTTTCTACAACTCGCTACAAAGCCTGCTGGCAGAAGGCCCGGATTTTGATGTACTGAACATTGCCACTCCAAACGGTTTGCACGGACAACATGCCATAGCCGCCCTGAAGGCCAATAAGCACGTGGTAATTGAAAAGCCAATGGCGCTCAGCAAGGCAGAGTGTGAGCAGGTGGTACACAATGCCATGGCACATCATAAACTGGTTTTTTGTGTGATGCAGAACCGCTATTCACCGCCTTCCGTTTGGATTAAGGATTTGCTGAACAGCGGTAAACTGGGAAAAATCTTTATGGTGCAGGTAAACTGCTACTGGAACCGTGATGAACGCTACTACAAAGCCGGTAACTGGAAAGGCCTGCAGGTGCTGGATGGCGGAACCCTGTTCACGCAGTTTTCACACTTCATAGACATCATGTACTGGCTGTTTGGAGATATCACCGATATCCGTGCTCAGTTTGAGGATTTTATCCATAAAACCAATACTGAGTTTGAGGATTCAGGCATGATACAATTCCGTTTTCTGAACGGTGGTCTGGGCTGCATCAATTACTCAACCAGTGTTTGGGACAAGAACTTTGAAAGCTCTGTTACCATTATAGCAGAAAATGGCACTGTGAAGATAGGCGGGCAATACATGAATGAAGTGGAATACTGCCACATCAAGGATTATACCATGCCTGAACTACCTCCTGCCAATCCGGCCAATGATTACGGACATTACAAAGGCAGTGCGGCCAATCACAATTTTGTGATTGAGAACGTGGTGGATACCATCAACCGCAATGTGGCACCTACCACCAACGCGCTGGAGGGTTTGAAAGTGGTGGAAATTATTGAGCGTATTTATGCCTCAAACCCATATCCGGAAAGCAAAAAATATATTCTGGATGATACTTATCCGAGAGGATAAAAAATTATTTTCATTTTTTTTGGGGGTAAGGTTCCCTTTTGTGGTATTTTAGGTCACAAAAAGGAATGAAGGAACAACTTGAATCCAACCTGATTACCAAGTATGCCGCCGGTCTGATGTCGCGCAAGGAAATGAAGCATCTTGAAGAATGGTTGAAGAAAAATCCACAGTACAATGTTACCGTTGCCATTATCAAGCAGCAGGTAGATGCCCTGGTTAATGCGGCAGGAAGGGTTTTGGGATAAGATGAATGAACAGAAAAAAAACCGCATAACAGAAGAGTTTAAGGATGTTTGGGAAACGGCAGGAGGCTATACCTATCCTGAAGCTGCGCACAATTCGGAGCAATGGGAAGCACTGCAGGCCAAAATAAGCAGCCGCAACCTGAGAGTAACGCATAGGCCGCTGCTAACGCGCAAGTGGTTTTTGGCTGCTGCAACAGTAGCCCTTGTAGCGGGTTTTGCTGCTGTTATCTACAGCAATTTTGCAGGAAGACATGTGGAACCACTGGTTGCCACCACCGGTACGGGCGAAGTGAAAATACTTACCCTGCCCGACGGTTCTGAAGTAACCCTAAACAGCAACAGCAGACTGGCGTATGATGCAGAGTTTAGTAATCACAATAGGCATATTGTCTTGTCAGGTCAGGCCTATTTTGAGGTGAAAAAGAATGAATTACTGCCTTTTGTGGTTCAAAGCACGCACATGAATGTTACGGTGATTGGCACAGGATTTAATGTAACGGATTATAAATATGAAGACCCTGCTGTTGAAGTGTCCCATGGCCGTGTGCAGGTGGATGCCGAAGGGCAGCGCACTACGCTTACAAAGAATATGATGGCCCGTGTAAGAAATGGCAAGCTCTTCAGCAACACAGCGGATGCTGCTTGCAGGTGGCAGGAAGGCAAACTCATATTCAAGGGTGCGCAACTCAATGAAATTTCTGTAGTGATGAAGAATCGCTTTGGAAAAGGGCTGGTGTGGCAAAATGCCGCCGATAAAAACCGCGTGTTTACAGGCAGTTTTGAGCCCGGAACATCTCCGCAATTCATCCTGAATACGCTGAATACGGCGCTGGGATTGAAGATGACGCTGAAATAATTCCTGCGATGTTTTCGCAGCCACAAATTTTACTCTTTGAGAGGGGACCGGTTTTGGCAGCATCTGTGCGGGCGCCAAAAAATGACGAAGAAATACATAAACCGAAATATTGCCATTAATTGCAATTTTCGCACAGTTACCCCTTAAAGACAGGGTGCTGATGGTATTCATCCCTCTTTTTTACCTTGCAAAGACAACAGGGAATGATTGCATGGCGTCTATCGCTATATCTTTGTATTGCGTGCAGTTGCGCTTATTTATATTGATATGGCTTTTGCTTTCCGCAATCACCTTGCAATCGCAGTCATCGCTGTATTTTACGCCCAACGATGGACAATGGAATGAGCCTATAGTGGCCAAGGCGGTATTTAAGGGTGGGGCAATCTTCATTGAAAAAAACGGGTTCAGCATCAAAATGTTGCACAATGACGATTTGCCCAATGTGCACAAGGCTTTTCACTACAGAGGTAAAGACACGCAATTTGCACTCCGCGGACATGTGATAAAAGTAAGCTTTTCAGGGTGTAATGCTTCAGAAAATATTACCATTGAACAGAGTGGTGAAGCATCGTATTACGAAAATTATTTTTTTGGGGAAAACCCCGCTAATTGGCGCACAGAGGTATATCCTGTCAACCGTATTAAATTAAAAAATGTATATCCTGAGATTGATTTTATTGTGTATTCACGGGGCGAGGAAATAGAATTTGACTGGTTGGTTAATCCCGGTGCAGATCCGACCCTTATTAAGCTGGAAATGCAGGGTCAAAACCAGATTTCATTGCTTGAAAATGATGCGGTTTGCGGAACATCCGTCGGAAATTTCACTTTTAAAAAACCTATGGCTTTTCAGGGCGAAAGGCTGGTGGAATGCGGATTTAAGCATGCACAAAATTCACTGTCTTTTGGTTTGGGTAACTTTGACAAAAGCAAGCCGCTGATTATCGATCCGGTACTGATTTTCAGTACTTATTCCGGTTCGCGTGGCGATAACTTTGGTTTTACCGCCACCTACGATTCCACCGGACATTTATATGCCGGAGGTATTGTAGATACGGATCAGGGGGCATATCCGGTTACTTCGGGTGCATTTCAGACTGTATATGGCGGTAGTGGTCCTGTTGCGGCGCCTGTTAATCTGCCCTGTGATGTGGCTATTTCCAAATACAAGCCCAATGGAAGCAGCCTGGTATATGCCAGCTACCTGGGCGGCAGCAGCAATGAGTATCCCCACAGTTTGTGTATTGACGAAAAAAACAACCTGCTGGTGCTGGGAACAACTTTATCTACTGATTTCCCGGTTTCGGGGAGCGCCTTTGATCAAACCCATAATGGTAACCACGATCTGTACGTAGCCAAAATAAGCAGTGACGGCAAAACCCTGATAGGGTCTACCTACGTGGGTGGTTCTGCCAACGATGGTATCAATACGGGTGCTTTACACTTCAACTATGCCGATGATTTTCGGGGTGATATTCTGGCTGACGGCAAAGGAAATATTTATGCCGCAACCTGCACACAGTCAAGCAACTTTCCTGTTCAGAAAGCTGCTTACAACTCACTCAAAGGATCTCTGGAGGCAGCTGTTTTCTCGCTGGATGGCAGTTTAAGTTCATTGCGCTGGAGCACATTTTTAGGCGGGTCCGCTGAAGATGCTGCCTATTCCGTTAAACTGGATGACAGTGCAAACCTGTTTGTGGGTGGCGGAACTGCGAGTAACAGTTTCCCTGCGGTAGGTAATGTCTATCAATCAAGTTATCAAGGGGGAAGGGCTGATGGATTTGTGGTGAAAATGAATCCCGATACAGGCTCGGTGCTAAAAAGCAGTTTCTGGGGGACGTCAGCCTATGACCAGGTGTATTTTCTGGATTATGATCCTGAGCAAAACATTTATATCAACGGACAAACGGAGGGGCGGATTATCCGCAGTGCTGGTAAATATGGCAAAGACAATACCACACAGTTTATTGGCAAACTTAGCAATGATTTGAGCTCCCAGGAATGGGTAACCACCCTCGGTGGCCGCACCGGCACACCTGAGCTGAGTCCCTGTGCCTTTATGGTCGATAAGTGTTACAACATTTATTTCAGCGGTTGGGGGAGTGATGTGGGTGCAGGCAATGCCGGCACTACTGCCGGGCTTCCTGTTACAGACGATGCTAACCAAAAAAACACCGACGGATCTGACTTTTACCTGCTGGCACTGAGCAAAGACGCCACAAATGTTCTGTATGCCACATACTTTGGCGGCAATCAGAGTGATGACCACGTGGACGGCGGCACCAGCCGATTCGACAAGCGCGGTGTGGTTTACCAGTCTGTTTGTGCCAGTTGTCCGGATAACCCACCCGGACTGAATGATTTCCCCACCACATCGGGCTCGGCGTTTCCCACCAACGTAAGTTATCGCTGCAGCAACGCCAGTTTTAAACTGGAATTCGGGGTTTCCTACTTAATCAGTTCGCCATTCACAGCAACCCCCAATCCGGTATGTATGCCCAATCCCATTCAATTTACCGTTACCACGCCGGGCGTCAGGTCAAAATACTACTGGGATTTCGGCGATGGCAATACCGATTCCGTTCTCAATCCGAAACACACCTATTCCAAACCCGGAAAATACCGGGTAAAACTGCGAATGATAGACTCCTCAGCCTGCAACAAGCTGGACAGTTTTCAGCTCGAGGTGGAAGTGCTGGAAAACCCGCTGGCATTGCTGACTTCTGAATCAGAGTTATGCTCTTCCGAATGGAAATTCAGGATTGAAGGGCAGGGCATTGGCAATCCCTACTGGGATTTTGGCGACAGCACCTATACAAATGGTCTGGATGTAACCCATAAATACAATCCCGGTATATATATGTTGATGGTATATATTACCCACCCTACCTCGGGTTGCAAAGACACGCTGGGAAGGCGGATTTCCATCAATGCCGACAGTCTACAGGATATTCGTCTGGCCAACGTGTTTACGCCCAATCAGGATGGTAAAAACGATTGTTACAAGGTGGTTGGACTGAACAAAAATTGTAATACAGGCAACCTCAAGATTTTTAACCGCTGGGGCGAACGCATATACTACAGCGATAACCTAGAAGCCTGCTGGGATGGCACGGTAGACAACAATAAGGTTTGGCTTCCCGAAGGAACGTATTTTTACCAGATTATGTTAAAAGACAGGAACAGCAAGAAGGACAAGGTGATCAGCGGTTCGGTGAACCTTATACGCTGATCAGCTTACTGAAAACCTTCTGTCTCGGCTTCAGGGGCAATCTTTTTCACCAGGCCCTGCAATACCTTACCCGGTCCCATTTCTGTAAACAGGGTAGCGCCATCGGCCCACATGGCCTGCACGCTTTGGGTCCACCTAACGGGTGCTGTGAGCTGTGCCACCAGGTTTTTGCGTATGCTTTCCTTATCGGTAACGGCAGAAGCGGTCACGTTCTGGTACACCGGGCACGAAGGTTCGCCGAAAGGCGTATTTTCTATGGCTTTTGCCAGCTTTTCGCGTGCAGGCTCCATCAGCGGGCTGTGGAAGGCACCGCCTACGGGCAGTACTAGGGCACGCCTGGCGCCTGCGGCTTTCAGAGCTTCGCAGGCTTCGTTCACGGCGTCCAAACTGCCAGAAATCACCAGCTGTCCGGGGCAGTTGTAGTTGGCAGGGACCACCACACCATTAATGCCGGCACATATTTCTTCTACTTTGTTGTCTTCCAGCGCCAGCACAGCGGCCATGGTAGAGGGTTGTATTTCACAGGCTTGCTGCATAGCTATGGCCCTTTGGTACACAAGATTGAGGCCGTCTTCAAAGGAAAGGGTGCCGTTGGCCACCAGCGCACTGAATTCGCCGAGGGAGTGGCCTGCTACCATATCTGGGTGGAAATTGTGAAGCATGCGCAAACGGACAACGCTGTGCAGGAATATAGCGGGCTGGGTTACCCGGGTTTGTTTCAGGTCTTCGTCGGTGCCTGCAAACATGAGGTCGGTGATGCGGAACCCCAGGATATCGTTGGCCTGTTCAAACAGGGTCTTTGCCGCAGGGTCGTTGTTGTAGAGGTCATTTCCCATGCCCGCGAACTGGCTGCCCTGGCCGGGAAATACAAAAGCGTGTTTAGCCATGGGGCAAAGTTAGGCATGGAAAAGCACAGAAAACAGGATCAAGATGTGTGACCATATTCTTCGGGGATGCCTGACGGTTCGACCACCAGCATGAAATATACAAAATTTTGGTCAAATAAAAACAAATAAACCAGTATAAAACGCTCCTCACGTCTCACTCAACTCCAGCCAGCGCATGCCCTTTTCGTCCAGGTCTTCCTTCAGCTTTTCCAGTTCGGTGGTTAATTTCACTATTTGTTCGTAATCGTCGAACCGTGAGGCCAGTGCCTGCTCTATTTCCGCCTTACGGGCTTCCATCTGCGGTATCTCCTTTTCCAGTTGCTCCAGTTCAAATTTTTCCTTGAATGACAACTTCCGTTTCTCGGTCGCTTCCGGCATTTTTTCAGCTACAGGCGTTTCTAAGGGCTTGGGTGCCGACTGCATTTGCTCCTGCAGCTCTTTCCATTCGCGGTAATCACTGTAGCTGCCCGGAAAATCGCGGATAATGCCGTTGCCCTCGAAGACAAACAGGTGGTCCACCACCTTGTCCATAAAGTATCGGTCGTGGCTCACCACAATAGCACAGCCCTTGTAATCGAGCAGAAACTGTTCCAGTACGCCCAGCGTTTCGATGTCGAGGTCGTTGGTGGGTTCGTCCAGAATCAGAAAATTTGGGGCTTTCATCAGAATGCTCATCAAAAACAGGCGCCGTTTCTCGCCACCGGAGAGTTTGGATACGAAATCCCACTGTTTGTCGTATGAAAACCCAAACCGCAGTAAAAGTTGCGAGGCTGTTAGTTTATGGCCGTTGGCCATGGGAATCCATTCAGCTACATCGCGCACCACATCAATCACTTTTTTATGGTCATCCACCTTAAGGGCTTGCTGACTAAAGTACCCGAACACCATGTTGTCGCCGGTTATAATCTTTCCAGAATCGGGCGTTTCCAGGTCTATGATCATGTTCAGCAGGGTGGATTTGCCCACACCATTGGGGCCTACGATGCCCACTTTTTCGCCACGGCGGAAGATATAGTTGAAATCATCCAGTATTTTCAGGTCGCCAAAGGCCTTTTTCACGTGGTGCAGTTCCAAGATTTTGGCGCCCAGCCGCTCCATGCGCATGGTGATATT
>VGGQ01000023.1 GCA_016868535.1 Bacteroidota bacterium
CGCCGGAGGGAACAGAAGAAAACCAGAAAAGAAAGATTGAAGATATCTATCAGAAAATCAAAACCGGTGAATCGACTGTGGCCGATATGGCGCGCAATTTCAGCGAGGATTTTAACAGCCGCAGCAATGGTGCCGGCGGCGAAATGGATTTCATCAATGTAACCATGTTTATTGGAGACCCCGACCGCCAATCATTGGTTGACCGTGGTTTCAACCTCAAAAATATTGGTGATTACTGCGAACCTTTCCGCACCTCTCTGGGCTGGCATATCATCCAGAAAATGGAAGTAAGGCCTTTGGGGACCTTCGATATGATGAAAACCACGCTGAAAAATCAGGTGCAAAACAATCAGAGGGCCCAAAAGAGCGTAGATGCATTGGTTGAAAAAGTAAAAAAGGAAAACGGGTACAAAGAGCAGCCTGAAAACATGAACGCACTCATAGCTGTGCTGGACACCAATTTTGCCAAAGGAAAATTCAAAGCCGAAGGTTTGCCTGAATTTGCAGCTTCCAATCAGGGTAAAAAAGGTCGTGTTTATGTGAAACCCAACAGCACCAAAACCCCTTTGCGCAATTTGTCACTGTTTGAATTGGGAGGCCAAAAAAATACCATAGGCCAGTTTGTAAGCCACCTTGAGGTTTCCATGCAGCCGGTATCTGGTAGCAATATGGAGTTTGTGAATTCCATTTTCAAGGAATGGGTAAAAAGTAAATGCATTATTTTTCAGGACCAGCACCTGGAAGAGAAATCTACCGAGTTTAAGCACCTGTATCAAGAGTTTAAAGAAGGTATCCTGATGTTTGCCCGCATGCAGCAAAAGGTTTGGGACAAAGCCAATGAAGATACTGCCGGACTGCAAGCATTCTACGAAGAAAATAAGACAAAGTATAAGTGGGATGACCGTTTTGAATGTGAAGTATATCTCTGTGCAGACAATATAATGGCCGGCTCTGTGGCCAAAATGGTGAAAAAAGGCATACGGCCCGACAGCATTCGCAGAAAACACACCCGCTCCAATACTGTAAGCATGGATTACCGTATGGGCAAATACGAAAGCACCGATACTTTCCTGTTCCCCGACGGTCGCATTCTGGCTACCTTGTTTGGAAATCCCGAATACAGCGAAAAATCAGGGAAAATTTATAATTTGAAACAGATTGGGTCCAACTGGGTAGTAGTTAAAGTAAACCAATTTTTACCTGCCGGCCCCAAAAAACTGGAGGAATGCCGTGGTCTGGCTGCCAACGACTACCAGACATTTTTGGAGGCGCAGTGGTTGAAAGACCTGCTAAAATCATATCCCTACAGCATAAACCAGCCTGTATTTGATGCTTTCAGCAAGCGCATGCTTGAAGAGAAAAGTGCAGGTAAATAAAAAGAATGCGGAATTTTTCCATTCATAATGCCGGACGTTTTTTGTTGGTGCTTTTTGCACTAACGACAGCCGTGCTGAAAGGCCAGCCCTTGCATGTGGATGGTACCATTGCTGTGGTGGGTGATAAGGTTGTGCTTCGCAGTGATTATGAGACGGAGATGGATCAGTTAGCCCGCTCCGCCAATTTACAGGACAGCCAGCAACTGCCATGTCTGGTGCTTCGTAAACTAATTCTTCGCAAGCTTATGCTCAATCAGGCAGAGATAGATTCTTTGCCCTTGTCTGATGAGCGGATTGATGCTGAAATAGACAATAGACTTCGCTATTTTCAGCGGCAGGCAGGGAGTCAGGCAGATCTGGAAAGGTACCTTGGTAAAACCCTTTCTGAATACAAAGAAGTTATACGTCCCAAAATGAAAGAACAGCTCCTGGCACAGGAAATGGAGAACAAAATTACATCATCGGTCAAAATCAGTCCGCAGGAGGTAAAGCAGTTTTACATCGACATTCAAAAAGACAGCCTGCCAATAATTCCGGCAGAAGTGGAAGTGGCCCAGTTGCTTATAGAACCACCTGTTTCTGCTGAAGCCAAAGATTTTGCCCGCGAACAACTCCAGATGCTGCGTATGCGCATTCAAGCCGGTGAAAGTTTTGAAAAACTGGCAAAAAAATTCAGTCAGGACCCGGGTTCAAAAGAAAACAACGGCCTGCTGCCTGAGTTTGGTCGCGGAGAGATGGTTCCCGAGTTTGAACGCATGGCTTTTAAACTCAAGCCAGACTCCTTAAGTCCCGTTTTTGAAAGCCCCTTTGGTTTTCACCTAATGAAGGTTGGCAAGCGCATGGGTGAAAGGGTGCTGGCTTCTCACATACTTATCCGTGCGGAATACACCACAACTGATTTCAATGCAACGCAGAAGCGGATAGACTCCGCCTTTGACCTGCTTTACGAGAAGAAAATAGACTGGTGCACTGCTGTAAAACGCTATGCTTCTGCAGATATCGGAAACAGAGGCTACTGCGGTTTTTTTACCGACGAGACCTCCGGTAGCCAGAAGATGATTTTTGATGAATTGCCACCAGAAATTAAGATGATAGTGGACAAGCTGAAGTCTGGCGAATTTTCAGAACCTGGAAGAACCTTTACGCCTGACGGTCGCGTGATTTACCGCATGGTTTACCTTAAATCATTCACGGCTCCGCACCAGGCGAATTTATCACAGGACTACGGTCGTATTCAGCTGGAAGCCGAAGCCCGTAAAAAACAAAAAGCCATTGATACTTGGGTCGATAAAACCCAAAAAGATACCTATATCCGCGTGCAGAGCAATCTGATTCAGTGCCCGGATTTGAAAGCATGGGAGGCGCAAAACTGATGAACGAAAAAGAACTGGCAGATTCGTTTTACACTTCGGTTGCGGAAATAAAAAAGGAGATTTCCAAAGTAATTGTAGGGCAAGAGCATGCCGTGGATGCGGTGCTTACCGCCATTTTCTGCAACGGACATGCTTTGTTGGTTGGTGTGCCGGGGCTGGCTAAAACCCTGCTGGTAAAAACCGTGGCCCAAAGCATGGATCTGGATTTCAACCGCATACAGTTTACTCCGGATTTGATGCCCGGCGACATTACCGGTAACGAAATTCTTGATGAAGACCGCAAGTTTCACTTCGTGAAAGGTCCTTTGTTTGCCAATATTGTGCTGGCCGACGAAATCAACCGTACACCGCCCAAAACACAGGCCGCATTGCTTGAAGCTATGCAGGAACGCAATGTTACGGTGGTAGGGCAGCACCATGCATTGCCCAAACCGTTTTTTGTGCTTGCAACCCAAAACCCCATTGAGCAGGAGGGAACCTATCCCTTACCCGAGGCCCAGCTAGACCGTTTTATGTTCAACATTGCCCTTGAATATCCCGGATATGATGAGGAAATGCTGATTCTGAAGGGCACCACCGGCGCTGAGGAAGCGGCAGCCACTCAGGTTTTGGGAGCGGGCAACATTCTGCAATACCAGCAGTTGGTGAGGCAGGTGCCCGTTACGGATGCCGTTTTTGAATATGCGGTTTCACTGGTGCGCAAAACCCGTCCGGGAACGCCTCAGGCGGATCCGCTGGTGAATGAATTTGTGAGTTACGGTGCAGGACCCCGTGCCGGTCAGTTTTTGATACTTGGCGCCAAATGCCATGCGCTGATAAACGGCAAGTTTTCACCCGACAGGGAAGATGTGAAGACTGTAGCCAAAAACGTGCTCAGGCACCGGCTGGTGCGCAACTACAAGGCTGAAGCCGAAGGCATGAGCAACGATGATTTGGTAAACACGTTGTTGTAAAAATTCAAATTTGGCCGCAAATAGGGCATTCCTCTGCTTTGTGACCCCGCGCTGGACAATATTTACGGCCAAAAAAGATAATCCGCAGGTGCAGTTTTTTCCAGGTTTCTTTTGGAAACAGTCGTTTCAGGTTCTTTTCGGTTTGTTCCACATTTTTACCATTGCTCAATTTCCACCTTTGCGCCAGCCGGTGAATGTGCGTATCTACCGGAAAGGCAGGATGTCCAAATGCCTGGCTCATCACCACGCTGGCAGTTTTATGTCCCACACCCGGCAATGCCTCCAGTGCTTCAAACGATTCAGGAACCTGCCCCTTATGTCGGTTGATGAGAATATTCGATAAACCCCAGATGGCTTTGCTCTTGGCAGGACTTAACCCACAGGGTTTAATGATTTCCCGGATTTCTTCCACGCCCATCCTTACCATATCGTAAGGATTGTCTGCCCTGGCAAACAGCGTTGGCGTAATTTGGTTTACACGTTCATCGGTACACTGGGCGCTAAGCAAAACGGCAATCAGCAGGGTGTAAGCATCACTGTGGTCCAGCGGTATCGGGGTTTCAGGGAACAACCGCTCCAGTGTTTCGGCGATAAAGGCCACACGTTCTTTTTTGTTCATGTTTAAAATAAAGCGTATTTTAGTTCTTTCGTGTAAGGCAATTTCAGCGAAGCGAAGAATTGTTGCTCGGTTTCAATATTGAGGGGTTTTCCGTTAAGTGCCGAAACGGCCGTATCCAGGCCATGCGCAGTGCCTTCGATGATAGCGGCTTTATCAATGTTTCCTTTATGAACTGACAAGGAAATTTTCACGGACTTATTGTATAAAACCAGTTCTTTCTCAACGTGATAATCCGGCGAGTAGCCCACTATCCATGCGTCTGTGCTGTATTTGCTTGTGCAAAGCTGCTGTGCCTTTGTGTTTTCCTCGGTTGTAATATTGGATGCGGAATAGCCAAATTTTACCATAAACCCTTCTGCCAGTGCCTCGATAAAATCTTGCACATCATCAAATGCGTTGTGGGGTCTGATATTGCCAACCTTGCTGCGCACACTTTTCACTGCTTTACTTTCATAAAGTCCTTGGCTGTGCAGGGCTTCGCTTAGAGTATCCAGTTTGCTGTCGAAAAGTAGTGTTCCGTGGTGCAGTACCTTTCTGCTTTGCTGTTGCAGGTGTTCGGCATTGCCGCTGATTTTCAGCCCGTTCAACAACAAATCATTTCGGCCGCTGTAGGTGGTGTTTACACCCAAAGAGGCGAGCACGTCCATCATAGGATTCAGGAATTTGCAGAAGTTGATATTGAGTTTTTCGTGCGGTTTCAGGTTTTGAATGAAGGTAAAGTTCACATTGCCTTCATCGTGATAAACGCTGCCGCCACCGCTGAGTCGCCGGGCCAGATCAATGTTGTGGTTTTTACAATATCCGTAATTGGCTTCCCCGCAAAGATTCTGGTGCTTTCCGCAAACCACCGCAGAGCGGCTTTGCCACAGCATCAGCATATCCGCATTCGTTCCGTGCAGCAGCACATCTTCCAGTGACAGGTTAAAATAAACGTCCTTGTTTTCGCTGATAATCAGGCGCATGGCCTCAGGATTGGGCAGGATTTTTCCTGCGAAACGCAAAGTTTTTACCCAGATACACCTTGCGCACCAGCTCATCGTTTGCCAGTTCTTCAGCGGTGCCCTGTTTCAGGAGTTTGCCTTCAAGCAAGAGGTAAGCACGGTCAGTGATGGATAGGGTTTCCTGCACGTTGTGATCGGTTATCAGGATGCCGATGTGTTTATCTTTCAGCTTGGAAACAATACCCTGAATATCCTCCACTGCAATTGGATCCACGCCGGCAAAGGGTTCGTCCAGCAATATGAATTTCGGATCTGTAGTTAGTGCGCGGGCAATTTCAGTACGGCGTCTTTCGCCTCCGGAAAGCACCTTACCCTTGTTTTTGCGCACCCGGTTCAGGCCAAATTCCTCAAGTAAGGATTCCAGTTTTTCGCTCTGTGCTTCTTTGCTTAATTTGGTCATTTGCAAAATGGATTTGATGTTGTCTTCCACGCTCAACTCCCTGAAAACAGAAGCTTCCTGGGGCAAATAACCGATGCCCAGTTGCGCACGTTTGTACATCGGCAGGGCAGTAATATCGGCTTCATCCAGCCTGATGGTGCCCTGATCCGGCCTTACCAGACCCACTACCATGTAAAAAGTGGTGGTTTTGCCAGCACCGTTGGGCCCCAGCAGCCCCACAATCTCGCCCTGATTCACTTCCACGGAAACATCGTTCACCACTTTTTTGGAGCCGTATTGTTTCAAAAGGTTGTGACTGCTCAACCGCATGGTACAAAAATACGACACAGCATCGTCAAACCCGATGAGTGGGTATTAAAAAGCGTAACTTCGCAAGCTGGGTCTATGAAAAAGCGTATCTGCCATCTCAGTTCTGTGCATGTGGCCACCGATACGCGCATATTTTACCGCTGTTGCAAACACCTGTCCGAAAACTATGCGGTGACCCTAATCGCGGTTCACCCCAAAGAAGAAACACTGGAAGCCATTCACATAGTTCCGTTCAGGCGGTTTAAAAACAAATTACTGCGCGTTTTTCTTACATGGTTTTTAATGTTTTTAAGGCCGTTCGAGTTTGCGCCGAGTTGTACAATCTCCACGACTCCGAACTCATTCCCTGCGGCCTGCTATTGCGTTTAATAGGCAAAAAGTGGTGCTTGACATCCATGAAAATGTGGCTGAAGATATTTTCGACAACCCCGGATTCCCGCAAAAAAAAAATATTGTATGCCTGCTTTCATTTTTTTGAGAATAGGGCCGTGAAAAGAATGTCTGTGATTTTAGCCGGGCACAGCTATGAGGCGCGCTCTATCAGAAAATGGGCGCCGATTTTACCACCGTGCTCAATTATGTGGATTCGCCCTTTTTCAAGCTTTTTTCTGAAAATGTGAACCGCAAATCCAACCGCATTTTTTATATGGGCATTCTCCTTGAATTGCAAGGCTTACAGCAGATTGCAGAAGCATTACACATTCTGAAAAAACAAGGACACACAAATATCTGTGGGCAGGCGAAATGGAAAAGGTGTTTGCCCTTTATAACCGCCTGCTTGTGTAAGTTTACATCCGCATGAACCAAATTGGTAATTTACAGCCCTACCTTTGCGTTATAGTTACGGTGCGAAAAATTCTGCCTTTCATAGCATTTCTGCTCTTGCTGATTTCCTGCCGCAAGGAACGCTTTTTTGAAGGAAAAACAACGCTTTCCCTTGCCTCCGACACCGTTTGGTTTGATACAGTTTTTACCCGTCAGGCGGGCAGTACCTATCCCATTAGTGTTACGCAAATTACCTGGATAAAAAACCCTGAAAGCCAGACGGTAAAAGCTTCATTCAGGCTGGGAGGCGGTATAAAATCGGCCTATCGCATCAATGTAGACGGCATTCCGGGACCGGTAATAAACGAAGTGGAGATTCCTGCCAAAGACAGTGTGTTTGTATTCGTACAGTGCAGTCTGGAGGCTAACGGACAAACAGGACCGGCCCTCGTGCTGGATTCCCTTATGATGCAAGTGAACGGGCGCGAACAAAAGATGTTTTTGGGGGCCTACGGCTGGGACGCCCACTATTTTCGGGCAGCATCATTGCCCTGTGGCGGTTTCTGGGATGATAAAACCAAACCCTATGTGATTGTTGACAACGCTCTCGTTCCCAAGGGCTGTACCTTCACCATCAAAGAGGGTGTGCAGGTGTATTGTTCTGCACGAAGCACATTTTATGTTGCCGGTAAACTCTTTGTGGAAGGCACGCCCGGAAGCAGGGTGCTGTTCACCGGCGACAAGCCCGTTTCTGTAGCCCGCACCCTGCCTAATCAGTGGGTGGGATTGTATTTTACCGTGGGCAGCGCCGGTAATAGCATTAAATACGCTGACATCCAGAACGCCGCTATCGGCATTCGTGTGGATTCACTGCCCGTGGGCAGTCCTGATAACCTGGTGCTGGAAAACACCAAAGTTCAATACTGCGGACAAGCCTGTCTAGCGGGCATCACGGCGTACATACGCGCCACCAATTGCCTGTTTGCCCAAACCGGCAGCTACAGTTTTCTTGGATTATTGGGCGGCAAGTATGACTTCAGGCATTGCACATTTGCCTCGTATGTCAACTATACAACCCGGCAAGACGGGCACTTTGCCATTACCAACACCCTGCGCGATGGAAACGGGAGAATCCTTGATACCAAACCACTGGAATGCAATGCCTATAACTCTGTCATTTACGGCGATTTGCAGGAGGAACTGCTCATCGACAAGGGAGGCAGTGCTGCCTTTACCACGGATTTTTTGGGTAACCTGATGAAGAGCAAGTTCAAACCCTTTGCCGCACCTACAAACACATACAACCGCGATCCGCTGTTTAAAAACATAAACTCCGGTGACTTTACCCCCGATACCCTGTCGCCATTGCACAACGCAGGTATATTGCTCACACCGCCTGTAATAACAGACCTGAATGGGAAACCCCGTATCGGGGTACCGGATATAGGTGCGTGTGAAAGACCGGAATAACAATCCAAGATTTGACAACTTTTGGAAAGTTGTCAAATCTTCCCTCAGCCACGTTTCTTTTTGAAGAAATTCTGCATCAGGGCAGCGCATTTCTCTGCCATTACACCGCCGGAGACCTCGGTTTTTTTGCCCAGCAAATGTTTATCTATGTGCGTAAAGCCGGTTTTGGGTTCTTCGGCACCAAACACAATCTTGTGGAAGCGCGCCCACTTAATGGCACCGGCGCACATTAGGCAAGGTTCTATGGTTACGTAAAGCGTGCATTCATCAAGAAACTTGCTGTTTAGGTAGGTGGCAGCCGCTGTAATGGCGAGCATTTCCGCATGCGCGGTCACATCGTTGAGTTTTTCAGTTTGGTTGTATCCCTTACCGATGATAGTATTTTCATACACCACCACCGCACCGATAGGAATTTCATCTTCATCAAGCGCCTTTTGGGCTTCAGCCAGGGCTTTTTGCATGAAATAGGCGTCGGTGAAAACTTCCATGACGCAAAGATGCGGTCAATCTTCATTTTTTTAACAGATTTTGAAATCTTGTCGCTAACATTGTTGTTCTATTTGCATGAACATCGGAATTGTGTGTTATCCCACCTTCGGTGGAAGCGGGGTGTTGGCCACGGAACTGGGTAAAGCGCTAGCCACACGAGGACATCAGGTGCATTTTATCAGTTACAATCAGCCGGCACGCCTTGATTTTTTTACCGAAAATGTTTTTTATCACGAGGTAAGTATTCTCAAGTATCCGTTGTTTGAATACGCCCCTTACGAAACGGCCCTGGCCGGGGTGATAGTGGATGTGGTAAAAACTGCCAATCTGGATGTGTTGCATGTACATTATGCCATTCCACATGCTTCGGCCGCTTTGCTGGCCAAATTGATATTGTCTGAGGAAGGCCTCGATATTCCGGTTATTACTACACTGCACGGCACGGATATAACGCTGGTGGGTCGCGAGGCAACCTTTGAACCCGTTGTTAGCTGGAGCATTAATCATTCGGATGCTGTTACGGCAGTATCGCAAAGCCTGAAAAACGACACGCTTGAAAATTTTAATATCAAGCGTGAAATTGATGTTGTGCCCAACTTTATTGATTTTACGCGCTTCAACAAACAACCGAAAGAACACTTTAAAAAAGCCATATCACCCAACGGGGAAAAGATTCTGGTACACACATCCAATTTCCGTAAGGTAAAAAGGGTGGAAGATGTTATATCGGTGTTCTGTTTAGTTAACCAGCGCATTCCCTCTCGCCTACTGATGATTGGAGACGGCCTTGAGCGCAGCCATATAGAAAAAATGAGCCGCGATATGCAATGCCACAACAGCATTACATTTCTGGGCAAACAGGAAGCCGTGGAGGAAATATTATCGGTTTGTGATTTGTTTATTCTGCCCTCCGAAACCGAAAGTTTCGGTCTGGCGGCTCTGGAAGCCATGGCCTGTGAGGTGCCTGTAATCAGCAGCAATGCCGGTGGAATACCAGAAGTGAATGTTCATGGGGTAACCGGCTATTTAAGCAACGTGGGTGATGTGGCCGATATGGCGAACAACGCCATGAAAATTCTTGAAAATGAGGAGGTTTTAAAATCCTTCAAATTCAATGCGCTTCAGCGCGCAAAAGAATTCGACCTTGATAAAATCATGAACGAATATTTGGAGATATACAGGCGTTGTTTACAACCCTGATTAACTCAGGAACGTGCATTTCGTCCTGTGCTTTCCTTTAGAAATTTTAAGGCAATCCCAATCTGGTTTTCTACTGTTTTGGTGCTGATGTCCATGATTTGGGCAATTTCTTTATAGCTCAAATCAAACATACGGCTAAGTAAAAAAACCTGTTTGCATTTAGTGGGCAGTTGCTCAATGAGTAGCGTAATTTGATGCTGAAGATCTTTGCCTTCCAGCATGCGGTCTGCGGCGTGTTCCAGGGATACCGCCAAAAATTCGTCCGGCATTTCGGCGAAGGGCAGCCTTGCTTTTTTAATACGGTTTAAACACCTGTTTTTTACGGCTTTAAAAAGGTAGTTTTTCAGGGAATCGTCAAGAATCAGCAGTTGCTGTTTCTCCCAAATACTTACAAAAACATCGTTTACAATTTCATCGGCATCTTCGGCGTTTTTTACAATCGTTGATGCAAAGCTGCTCAAACCGGGTCTGAAACGAATGTAGAGCGCATGAAACGAATTTTGTTTGTCAGACACTGTTACAAATATACAAAAGCCTGGTAAACGGACTTTTAATTGCCCATATCACTCAGGAATTGAATGCGCATGAGCTGAAGTTCTTCAGGGGTAAATTCTCCGTAGAAGTGATTGAATGCCATTTCTAGATCATCTTCCTGTGCACCCCTGAAATAATCAAAAATCTCTTGCTGCAGATCCTCATCCAGAAACTGATTCAGAAAGTACTTCAGATTTAGTTTGGTTCCCGTGTTCGCAATCTGCTCAAGTTCTTCCACCAGTTGGCCAAATTCAATTCCCAGCTGCTTGGCCATTTCCATTAAATCCACTTTTTTGTCGATATTTAGGATAATGCTAACCTTCTTGGCTGATTTTTCTGCATTGCCTTTCAAAACGATATCCTGAGGTCGCTCAATGTTGTTTTCTTTAACAAACTCTGCGATGTAGTTGATAAACGACATCCCGAATTTGACGGCCTTGTTTTTGCCAACACCAGTGATGTTCGACAGTTCATCCAGGGTAATGGGATATTTGGTGGCCATGTCCTCCAGGCTGGGATCCTGGAAAATTACGTAGGGTGGTAGTCCTTTTTCCTTGGCTAATTTTTTGCGCAGATCCTTAAGGTGCCCGAAAAGCTCTTCATCGCAAACGCTTTCCAGTTTGAAATTTTCAAAATCGTCTTCGCTCACACTTTCAAACTCAGTATCCACGGCCATTTCGTGCTTCACCGGCTCGGCGAGAAATGCTATTCCACGTTTTGAAACACTCAGCAAACCATATTTTTCGATGTTTTTATTGAGGTAATTATGCACCAAAGCCAGGCGCATTAACGATTTCCAGTAAACCTTATCTTTGTCTTTACCGCAGGCAAACAAGGGCATTTCATCATGTTTATAGTCTTTGATGTTATCTATGCGTTTGCCGATGATGAAGTTTACAATATGGGTCATGGAGAATTCACCATTCAGCGATTTCAACGCATTCAGCGCCTTAATCACATCCTGAGTAACTTCATTTTTTGGCTTGGGACGTGCGCAGTTATCACACATGTGGCTGCAATCGGCCTCATTGAAGTTTTCACCAAAATAGTGCAGCAACAATTTACGTCGGCACTGGCTGCTTTCGGCAAAGGCGGCCGTTTCAGCTATCAGAAGGCCCCCGATTTCCTGTTCAGCCACGGGTTTATCCTTCATGAATTTTTCCAACTTTTCTATGTCGTTGGGGTTGTAGAAAAGAAGGCAGTCCCCACGCAATCCGTCGCGTCCTCCCCGTCCTGTTTCCTGGTAGTAACCTTCTAAGCTTTTCGGTACGTCGTAGTGAATTACAAAACGTACATCGGGCTTGTCAATACCCATACCGAAGGCAATGGTCGCCACAATTACGTTGCAGTCTTCCATCAAAAATGCATCCTGATGACCGGCACGGGTTTTGGCATCCAGTCCGGCATGGTAGGGAAGTGCTTTAATGCCGTTTATCTGCAGCATTTCGGCAATTTCCTCTACCTTTTTGCGGCTCAGACAGTAGATAATTCCTGAGCTGTTACTATGGTTTTTGATGAATGTTAATATATCCTTATGTACCAGGTCTTTTCTGCCTTTGGAGCGAACCTCATAGTAGAGATTAGAACGATTAAAAGAAGATTTGAAAAGCTTTGCATCCAGCATGCCCAGGTTTTTCTGGATGTCAAGCTGAACCTTAGGTGTAGCGGTTGCTGTCAGTGCCATAATCGGAACATCATCTATGGCTTTTACCATTTGTTTGATACGGCGGTATTCGGGTCTGAAATCATGGCCCCATTCGCTGATGCAATGGGCTTCATCTACAGCCACAAAAGAAATTTTAATGCCACGCAGCAGTTCCAGTGTTTCGTCTTTTTTTAGGGTTTCGGGTGCTACAAACAGCAATTTGGTGCAGCCTGAGGTAACGTCTTCCAGCACTTTGGTAAAATCTGCCTTGCTAAGAGAAGAATTCAGAAAATGTGCCAAAGCACTGCTGCTGGAGAAACCGCGGATGTTGTCAACCTGATTTTTCATCAGGGCGATCAGTGGAGAAATAACGATGGCGGTTCCTTCCATCATCATAGCCGGAAGTTGGTAACAAAGGGATTTTCCTGCGCCTGTTGGCATAACAACAAAACAATCATTGCCTTGCAGGATATGATTAATTACCGCTTCTTGGTTGCCTTTGAAGCAATCAAAACCAAAGAATTCCTTAAGGGTACGTCTTGTGTCAGTTCTTGCGTCTTCCGCAACACCCATTGTCGTGCTCATAGATAAAGTAAATGCTTTCAGTTAGTAAATTTAATGTATAGGCGGCAATTTTGTTAGGTTTTTATTAATTTTTTTAATCTTCTTTACTTGTCAAACCCGCATGTTAAATGCAAAATTTAAGTTAGTTTTGCATTTCCAAACCTGTCCGCTTGATACAGACCAAGGTAAATTTAATAAAAAGTTACGGGATTCAGGCCATTACAGATGAATTAAATTCTCTGTCTGTTCTTCCGCAATATGCAGACGATTCTTTTTGCCGTCTGGTCGAGCTTTTGCTTGATTCCACCGGCCGGGCTGTGGTTACGGGTATCGGTAAAAGTGCGATTATAGCCCAGAAAATAGTGGCTACCATGAACAGCACGGGACAGCCTGCCGTATTCATGCACGCCGCCGACGCCATACACGGCGATCTTGGAATTATTCAGCCTGGCGATGTTGTAATAGCCATTTCCAAGAGCGGAAACACACCGGAAATCAAGGCGCTGGCTCCTTTATTAAAATCCTTTGGCAATCCGCTGGTGGTCATGGTGGGTAATATTCAGAGTGAACTGGCCTCTCAGGCAGATATAGTTATAAATACCACGGTAGATAAAGAAGCTTGTCCAAATAACCTTGCCCCGACCAGCAGCACAACCGCACAGCTGCTTATGGGTGATGCCATTGCTATTGCTCTGCTTCGCATGCGCAACTTCAGCGGTAGTGATTTCAGCAAATACCATCCCGGCGGGGCATTGGGTAAAAAACTATACCTGCGGTGCGGTGAAATTGCGGCCAGAAATGAGAAACCTTCAGTTGCTCCGTCTGCTTCGGTGAATGAAGTAATTGTTTGCATCAGCAAAAGCAGACTGGGCGCCGCGGCCGTGCTGGATGGTGGCAGCCTGCTGGGCATAATTACCGATGGCGATATCCGCAGAATGCTCGAAAAACACAATACTTTGCAGGGGATTACTGCCGCCGATATAATGTCCCGCTCACCGAAAACACTGGATGCTGAAACCCTTGCTGTGGAGGCTATTGAGTGGATGAGCCGTCAGAAAATTTCCCAAATTATTGTACTAAGCGACCAAAAATACGCAGGAATGGTTCATTTTCACGACCTAAACAGGGAGGGATTGCTATGAACGAAAACAAACATCACTACGTGCTGATTATGGCCGGCGGCATCGGGAGCCGCTTCTGGCCGGTTAGCCGCAAAAGCTTGCCCAAGCAGTTCATCGACATATTAGGCACCGGTGATTCGCTGATTTCCCAAACCTACAGACGATTCTGCCAGATGGTTCCCAAGGAAAACATTTTCATTGTCACCAACTATGAATATACACCCCTGATAAAGGAACATATCCCCGATATTGCCGAAGACCGTATTCTCAAAGAGCCTCAGGCACGCAACACCGCGCCTTGCATAGCTTACGCGAGCAAAATCATATCCCGGATAGACCCGGATGCCATTTGTGTAGTATCACCCAGCGACCACCTCATTACCCAGGAATTGGAGTTTTTCCGCATCATCAACGAGGCTTACGCATTTGCCGGAAATTACAACCACCTGCTTACCCTGGGCATAAAACCCACACGCCCCGATACGGGTTTCGGATACATCCAGTATAATACAGTTCCGGGGGATGCGGGCTTTTACGAAGTGAAAACATTCACCGAAAAGCCCAACGAAGAACTCGCACAGACCTTTATCGAAAGCGGAGAGTTTCTGTGGAATGCAGGTATATTTGTGTGGAATGTAAAGGCCATTTTGCAGCGAATAGAACTGTATTTGCCCGAAGTACATCAGCTGTTTGCCGAAGTAGATTTTTCGAACGAAAATTATTTTAATGCCCTTGAAATTGCTTACGGTCAATGTCCCAGCATTTCCATCGATTATGGCATTATGGAAAAAGACGACAGCGCGTATGTGTATCCCGCTACATTTGGCTGGAATGACCTGGGTACCTGGAAAAGTCTGTGGGATGTGAGCCGCCATAACGAGCTTGATACCGCTGCCATCGGCAAGGGGATTCATACTTATGAAACTTCTGATTCGCTGGTGTTTTCCAATACGGATCGAATTGTGATAACACACGGCCTTGAAAACGTGGTTGTGGTAGACAGCCGAGATGTCGTGCTGGTGATGCACAAAGACAAAGAACAGGAGCTGAGGCAGATTGTCATCGACATGCGCGACAAATACAAAGGAAACCTCACCTGATTTTCGCCGGGGGAAACTTGTTAGTTAAGATTTTACAAAAGTGTATTTATATTTGTACTGCTGTCGTGCTGATAGCGTCAGCCCAACTCTTACGCGCTACTATATACCAACATCCTGGCCATGCTTTACAGCGTGGCTTTGATTTTTTTAGGGCAGTCCAACCATGAATCCCCGTATCAAAGCACTCACCTTCCTTCACATTGCGGTTTTCCTATGGGGATTTACAGCCATTCTGGGGAAGCTCATTTCTTACAATTCACTGAATCTGGTATGGCACCGCATGCTGATCACTGCGGCTGTTTATTTCTGTATTCCGGCGGTTTGGAGGGGTATTTCGGGCTTGTTGCGAAAAGACTGGCTTATCTTTCTGGGTATTGGGGTAATTGTGGCCCTGCACTGGCTCACGTTTTATGGAAGCATCAAGCTGGGCAATAGCGCCAGCGTAACCCTTGCCTGCCTGGGCTCTGCAAGTTTTTTCTCCGCCGTTCTGGATCCGCTGGTTAACCGCAAGCCCTTCCGCATCAGGGAGTTGTTGCTGGGATTGCTAGTAATTGCCGGAATTCTGATAGTCAACAATACCCTGAGCAGCAGCTCAAACGGGCAAACCCATTATACGGCGGCCATACTCACGGGCATCGTCAGTGCTTTGCTGGCGGCGCTTTTTACCATATTAAACAAGCGGTATATCACACGGGCATCCTCCCTGAGTATTTCAGCTATTGAGATGCTGTCGGGTGCGGTTTTGCTGAGTGTGGTTTTTCCGCTGATGGCAGATTCCAATGCCACCTGGATTCCGGAATTCGATCTGCAAAAAGGGCAGTATGATTTGCTTTGGATATTGATGCTGGCGCTGGTTTGCACCAATCTTACCTTTTATCTGGGTACGCATGCCCTAAAGGAACTCTCGGCGTTTACGGCTAACCTATCGATAAATCTGGAGCCCGTTTACGGCATTTTATTGGGCGCATTTATTTTTCACGAGCATGACGCTTTGGGTGTACAGTTTTACTTCGGTGCTGCGCTGATATTGACTTCAGTTTTTATACAATCTTTTCTCGAATTTCGCCATAGAAAGAAAAACTAACAATCTGCAGAAAATGAAAACACTGGATGAGCTTATTCGCGGCAGACGAAGTCATTTCGTTAAGGAATTTAACGGGCTGTCCGTCCCGCATGTTGTTATAGCCCGCATGATGCAAAACGCCCGCTGGGCACCCAGCCATAAACTTACGCTTCCCTGGCGTTTCAGGGTGTTTGAAGGTGCTGAAAAAACTGTTCTTTGCAACGCTATGGAGCAGTATTACATGCAGAATACCCCTTCAGAATTGTTTGATGAGCGCAAACTGTCCAAAATCCGCACCTATGCGTTTAAAATATCGCATATCATTTCTGTAGGTTTTGTGCTTTCGGGTAAAGTGCCCGAATGGGAAGAGCTGGCGGCCACGGCCATGGCGGTGCAAAACATGTATTTAACCCTTGCGGATCATCCGCATGCGGCGGGATATTGGACTACAGGCAACGGTGCCGGAACAAATTTTATGAAACAACAAACCGGTTTACCTGAAAACGGCAAGCAACTAGGTTTTTTCTTTGTGGGAATGGTGGATGAGAAGCGCTACGAATGTGAGCGGCCGCATCAATAGGCTTTTGCAAATACCACGCGTCTGCTGCTAGGTTTGCCGGTGAGGATGCAAATGCCGACCTTTTCCTGAGCATCCAACGGAATACAGCGAACGGTGGCTTTGGTCATTTCTTTGATTTTTTCTTCGGTTTCGCCGCTGCCATCCCAGTGGGCCAGGGCAAAGCCGTTGCGGTTTTCAACGATGTCCACAAACTCCTCCCAGCTGTCGGCTTTCCAGGTTTTTGAGGCCCGAAGATCCAAAGCCCTGTTAAATAGGTTCTGCTGAATTTCCTCCATTAATCCTGTAACATGGTTTACCAGGTTGTCCATGCCAATCACTTCCTTGGTTTTGGTATCGCGGCGAGCTACTTCGGCGGCGTTGTTCTGCAAATCGCGCGGTCCGATGGCAATGCGTACGGGAACACCTTTCAGTTCCCACTCGGCAAACTTAAAGCCCGGTTTGTGGGTATCGCGGTTATCAAATTTTACGCATAATCCGGCTTTTTCGAGTTCTTTTTTGATGCCCGCTACCTTTTCGCTGATGGTGTTCAGCTCTTCTTCGGTTTTATACACCGGCACAATCACCACATGGATGGGAGCCAGTTTGGGTGGCAGCACCAAGCCTTCATCATCGCTGTGTACCATAATGAGTGCGCCCATCAGTCGGGTGGAAACTCCCCAGCTGGTAGCCCACACATAATCGAGTTTGCTGTTGCGGTCCTGAAACTTCACGTCAAATGCTTTGGCAAAGTTTTGTCCTAGAAAGTGGCTGGTACCCATTTGCAGGGCTTTTCCGTCCTGCATCATGCCTTCAATGCAATAAGTATCGACGGCACCCGCAAATCGTTCGTTTTCAGATTTTACGCCTTTGATAACGGGCACTGCCATGTGCTCCTCGGCGAATTCGGCATACACATCAAGCATTTTGCGGGTTTCTTCCAGCGCTTCTTCTTTGGTAGCGTGGGCAGTATGGCCTTCCTGCCAGAGGAATTCAGCCGTTCTTAGAAACAGGCGTGTTCTCATTTCCCAGCGCACCACATTGGCCCATTGGTTGATGAGAATGGGAAGGTCACGGTAGCTTTGTATCCAGTTTTTATAGGTATTCCATATGATGGCTTCGCTGGTAGGACGCACTACCAATTCTTCTTCCAGTTTTGAATCAGAATCTACCATGAGGCGGCCGGGTTTGGAGGGGTCGGCCTTGAGGCGGTAATGGGTAACCACGGCACATTCTTTGGCAAAGCCTTCGGCATTTTTCTCCTCTTTCTCAAACAGGCTTTTGGGCACAAACAGCGGGAAATAGGCATTCTGGTGGCCGGTATTCTTGAACATTTTGTCGAGCTGCTGCTGCATTTTTTCCCAAATGGCAAAGCCGTAAGGCTTAATAATCATGCAGCCTTTAACGGCACTGTGCTCGGCCAGATCGGCGTTTTTTACCAGGTTGTTATACCATTCGCTGTAGTTTTCTTCGCGTTTTACCTTTTCAAATGCCATGTGTATTGGAAATATGGAATACTTTTTGTAACTTTGATGGTGCAAAGGTACTATCTAAAAGTAGTACCCAAAAAGAAGGTTCACCATGAAAGTTCATTTTATTAAAACCACTTATTTTTTTCTTGCCGGTGCCATGTTTTTGGCTTCATGTTCCGGTGTAAAGAATTTGAGCAAAGTCAACAATTATGACGATGCGTACTTTGTAACATCCGATCTGAATGGCCGTGGGTTTTATGCCGAAGGTGTCGCTACACCTTCAGCTGCCGGGGAGGCCTCAGCTAAGGCCGGTAGTTATGGCCAGACGTATTCTGACCGTTTGCGCCATTTTGGTGGTAGCAGTATTCAGCCTGCCACAACTACCAGTCCCTCAATGATTACCCAGCCCTGTAACCGTTTCAGAGCGGGTGTTACTCCATGGGGATATAGTCCATACATGGGTTGTAATTCTATGATGATGGTTAATCCATGGATGATGGGAAATATATGGGGTAATTCTTGGGGAAATCCTATGATGATGGGTTTTCAGCCCTGGTATTCATATGGTGATCCATACTGGATGTATTACAACCAGATGTATAATCCCAATATGTACTGGGGAGGCGGATCTTTTGGAGGCTGGAATAATAACGGCTGGAATAACTGGTCAGGCAACAACTGGAATAATAATACCAACACCACTAACACCCGTCCTTCGGGGGGATTTGTGAACAATCCCAAATCGGTTTCCGGTTCGAGTGGATTTTCAAACAATGGTGTGCGTCGCAATAACTATCAAAGCGGCACACCCTCTTCCACTTCGGGCAGAAGTTCTTCTTGGAGCAACGGTAGCACATCATCGAGTAGTTATAACAATGGTGGCAGTGGCACATCTAGAAGTTCAAGCTGGACACCCAGCGGGAATACCCAACAGGGTTCATTCAATAGCGGGGCAAGTCGTTCTTCCAACGCAGTGCAGGGTACTACAGGCCGCAGACGTTAATACTTGCGGTTTTACATGAGGTCGGTTTTAAGTCTATTGACCCTGTTATTCGGGGTTTGTTATTCCCTTTTTTCTCAAAGCGAGTTTGATGCACTTCGCTACAGCACTATTGGATCTGGCGGAACAGCAAGAACCATGGGCATGGCAGGGTCCTTTTCTGCAATCGGCGCCGATGCTTCGGCCGTTATGACCAATCCGGCCGGTATTGCTACTTTCAGGCGTAGTGAGTTTAACATGGGCGCCCAGTTCCAAAACACCATTTATCATGTTTATTATCTGGGGGAGAACTTGAGAGAAGCAAGATTGAATTTTAATTTACCTTCCCTCAACTATATCAAGGCGGATGTGCAGTATGATGCCACCGGTAAGCCCCGTAAAAAGGGTTTGAGCGCAGTTTGCTACGGATTTCATATAAACAGGCTGGCTACTTTCGGCGGTATCATGACATTTCAGGGAAATAACCGGAGGTCATCCATAACCGATTTTTTTGCGGAAGTTGCCAACCGAGAGGGCGATCCTTCAAAACTGGTGGAAGGTTCGTTGCCCGGACTGGCCTATAATGCATGGGTTATTGATTACGACAGGGGTGGTTCCGGTCGTTATACATCAGCCTATATGGATAGTATAAGAAACAATGACCAGACCGGTGAAATCGTGAGCAAAGGTGCCATATACGAGTATCAGGGTTCGGTAGGATTGAATTTTTCCAACAAGGTGATGCTGGGGCTTGGTTTGTTGTACTCATCCCTGCGCTACAGCGAAGATTTGAGCATGCTGGAGCAAGATAAGCGTAAGGTAGACATCAACGATATCAGTACGCTGGATATGGCTTCCCTGGACTATCAGAGCAAGTTTACAGATAAGGGCGGGGAATTTGCAGCTCGTGTCGGTTTAATCGTGAGGCCCACAGAGCAATTGCGCCTGGCGGCATCGGTTCACACACCCAGAACCTATGTGGTAAACAGCGAATACGGATATTCTATTGCCCCAAAGGGCGATCCGGGTTCCATAGGCGACTGGACAGCGCAGTACAACGATCCGTTGAACACTTATAAATACAAGATTACCACACCATCCCGATTCAATGCGGGTATTGGTTTTGTGATTCAAAAAACCATGCTCATCAATGCGGATTTTGAATTTTACAATTACGGTTCTGCCCGCCTGCGTGCTGATGATGTGTTTACCTTCAATGCCGAAAACAGCGCCATCAGGCGTAACTATCGCAATGTGACCAATGTGCGCATTGGTGCGGAGTGGAACATGCCTAACAAGGACAATAAGGATCAGGCGTATCGTTTTAGGGCGGGATTTGGCGTTTTGCCTTCACCGTTCAACCCCAATGTGGCCGGTTTGAACACCGAACTTAAGAAAGCCAATACGGTTCTTGGATGTGGGTTTGGATTGCGTGACAAGGACTATTACTTTGATTTTGCCCTGAGTTCACAATCAGCGGCAGGTTTTTATACTCCTTATCCCATAACGGACCCTCAGTTCAAACCCAATGATTCTCAGGATTTGAGCCAGGAGCTTACCTACACGCGCAACCGGGTGTTTTTAACCTTCACGTTGGGGTTGAATCTGGATTATTGAGTTAAATACAGCAATCGGTTATAACTGATGGTGCGGATGACGGGAATGTGATTTTACAGAATGAACAATAAAAAAGGGAGGTTTTAGCCTCCCTTTCTTGTAAGTGTAAATTTAGATTAGCTGCAACCCAAACTGTTGCCACAGTTCAGGCACTTGTAACATGTGCCACTGCGCATGGTGATGTGTCCGCATACGTTACAGGCGGGGGCATCGCTTTGTGCTTCGCGCAGGTGATCCTGCATGTTTTTCACACCGCCGCCGGTTTCCAGCATGGCTGCGTTTTCGTTAGAGGGCATAGGCTCGGGGGTGAACATGGGCACAAATTCACTGATTACAGGGGTTTGGGCTTCAGCCGCATCATTTTTGGTGTAT
>VGGQ01000024.1 GCA_016868535.1 Bacteroidota bacterium
CCCCGAGCGCATGTCCACAATTTGTTTCACGTATTCTTTCGCTGTTTCAATGGCCGCACCTTCATCCTGTCCGTCTCTCATGGCCTCCTGCTTTATCTGCGACATGATCTCACGGTCATCATTTCCTTTGAAATCTTCGGAAAAAAACATGAGTGCGGCAACCGCCATCAGTGCACTTATGGCAACAACAGGCACCTTCCATACCTGTTTTTTATCATTTTCTCCAAAACGGTCAGAAAGCAATAGCTGCAAGCCATACAACCCAAAAAACGGAATGATCATCTGCGCGATAACCAATGCCATCATGGGTGTGCGGAACTTATTGTAATAAGGCAGGTGATTAAACAGCCATTCGTTAAGTCCCAAATATCTTCCCCAGCCCAGCATCAGGGAAACCAATACAGTAGCAACGCTGAAAAAGAACAGGGTCCGCGCTATGGCTTTGTCTTTGGAATCGGTCGCATCTGCTGTTAGGTAACGAAGAACTGCAACAATTGCAAGGAGAAACAGAAATATAAAAACAGCGCCAATATAGACAGGACCGGAGGTAAATTGCAGATCACCGTGGTACAGCGGTGCCCTGTACCCTCGTTTCGCGTATAGCTTCTCTATTTCAATGGCCGTACCTTCATCCTGTACGTCTTTCATAGCCTGATCAAAATCTTCGTTTGAAATCCTTTCATTGCTGCTACCACCCATAAAACCCGGTATCAACAGAGTCATGGATTCATCAATGCCATAACTCCAGGAAAATGCGTAATCTATATCCAGACCTTTTCTGCCCACTTGATTTTTAGGGCCATCTTTGGTGGGAACCTCGCTGGCAACCGCGCTGCCACCGCGCATGGTGGCTTCACTGTACCGGGCGGTATCGATGGCTTTGCCAATATTGGTGGCCGCTCCCATGCCCAGCATCACCACAGATAGTGTAGTGGCGATGGTCGCATGTTTGATTTCACCGGCTTTGAGCGCCATAATCATCTCTATGAGCAGATAGATACCGGCTACAATTCCCGCATAATAGGCAATCTGATAGTGAAAATAACCCACAAGCATGGCGAAGAATATACCCAGTACACCCGCACCAAGGAGATATTTTCGCCGGGTAATCAATACCAGGCCTGCGAGCATTCCGGGCATAACATCGGTTGCCAACACTTTGGTAATGTGTCCTGCTTCATAAGAGCTTATAGAAAACGTCATAAACGCATATCCAATGGCACCGGCAGCAGAAAGCCAACGGTTCACATTGCAGGAAAGCAGCAGCACAAACATGCTGAGCATGGCTACAAAAAGGAAATTATAAGGTCCCTTTACCAGCTGGAACAATTCCATCGGCCTGAGCTTCAGCATCAGATTTCCTGTGGGAATACCCGTAATGAGGTTGGCGGGCATGCCTGAAAAAAGGCGATCATTCCAATTGGGTTTTATTTCCGTTGCCTCTGTGTATTTATTGGCAGCATCTACCATCAGCCGCACTTGCTGCATATCGCCCTGTTGAAGCGCTTTGTCGTCCGTGGCAGGCAATAGGAATATTACTGAAATTAACCAGAATCCTATTAAAAAAAGCAGAAACACGCCTGCTTGTTTGAGGAAATCCTTGTTGATTTTCATACTAAGGTGGCGAATTTCACTAATTTCAGGCAATTTGCCTACACTTCTAATTGAAAAATTACATTTCGGATAAATAAAATTACTGCTTAATTTGCAGTATCAAATATGCAGCGAGACGAAGTTGTATTTGGCCTGATAAACCGCGAGCTTAAGCGTCAGCAAGAAGGCATAGAATTGATTGCCAGCGAAAACTTTGTAAGTCAGCAGGTAATGGACGCAATGGGATCCGTGTTAACCAATAAATACGCGGAAGGATTGCCCGGCAAGCGATACTATGGTGGTTGCGCAGTGGTAGACGAAGTAGAACAACTCGCCATCGATCGTTTAAAACAACTTTTTGGGGCCACATGGGCCAACGTGCAGCCGCACAGCGGGGCGCAGGCCAATGCCGCCGTAATGCTGGCGGTTTTGAAACCCGGCGATTCCATATTGGGATTTGACCTCAGCCACGGCGGGCATCTTACGCACGGCTCTCCCGTAAACTTCTCCGGAAAATTATATAAACCCCATTTTTACGGTGTAAATCAAGATACGGGACTAGTGGATTATGAAACCCTAGAGAGTAAAGCCCATGAAGTAAAACCCAAACTGATTATATGCGGTGCCAGTTCCTACAGCCGCGAATGGGATTATGCCCGTATTCGCGCCGTTGCCGACGAGGTTGGCGCATTGGTACTGGCCGATATCTCACACCCTGCAGGCCTCATTGCCGCCGGCTTACTGGAAAACCCGCTGAAACACGTGCATATTGCCACCAGCACTACCCACAAAACGCTAAGAGGTCCGCGGGGCGGCATCATCATGATGGGCAACGATTTTCCGAATCCATGGGGTGAAACCACACCCAAAGGCGAAGTAAAGATGACAAGCGCGTTGCTTGACGGAGCTGTATTCCCTGGCACGCAAGGCGGACCACTGGAACACGTGATTGCAGCCAAAGCCATTGCCTTTGGCGAAGCACTGAAGCCCGAGTTTAAGCGATACCAGCTGCAGGTAAAGAAAAATGCCGCAGCCTTGGCAACAGGCATGGTCAGCCGTGGTTACAGCATCATCAGCGGAGGAACAGATAACCACCTCATGCTTATTGACCTTAGGCCAAAAGGCGATAACCTCACCGGCAAACTGGCCGAAAACACCCTTGGATTGTGTGATATCACTGTAAATAAAAATACCGTTCCTTTCGAAACCCGAAGTCCGTTTGTTACCTCAGGTATACGCCTGGGCACAGCAGCCATTACCACCCGCGGACTTAACGAGGCAGATATGGACAGCATCGCCGGATTGATTGATGAAGCACTAATGAACCCGGAAAACACAGCTGTGCTTGACAGCGTAAAAAGCAGGGTTCACGCACTGATGGCAGGGTATCCGCTGTATGCTTAAGCAGATATTTCGGTTTTTCTAGCCACGGGCCAACCACTTTTTCCACTCAGGCACAAAAAGAAACATACCCGTAAACGCCCACAGACCACAAGCCAGCAGAAGTCCATTCAGGTCAGGCAGATTTTGTGAAACAACGGAAAAAATGGCATAGGTCGCGTAAGCGCAAAACAGCAGGTAAAATAATCTGAATAGTTTCAGGGAAAAACTGCTTCGCTGAATCACCCAATAAATACAAATTATCACAAAAAGCGTCTGCGTAATCAGTCCGGCCATGGCCGCTCCGGATAATCCCTGCAGCGGTATCAACCAGCTATTCAGGCCTGCATTCACCAGCACACAAATCATGGCCAGAAGTCCCAGTTTTTTCAATTCTCCTGCAGCCGTGAGCCAGGTACCGAAAATATGCACCATTGCCATGGGTAAAAAACATGCCATCAACCTGCCAAAAGCAGTGGCATCCGATGCCGTAAATCCGGCTTTGCCGGGGCCAGCATAAAACAATCCCAATAAGGGTGGAGCAAAAAATATTGCGGTAAACAGCAATGGTAAAGCCACAAAAAGTACTATCCTAACATTCAGCCATAGCAGTCCGTCGGTAGGCTCATTGCGGCTTATCATACGGCTAAACAGCGGCAGCAGCTGCGAGCTGATTAAGGAACTAAAAATGAGGGCGGCATCCAGAAATCGAAAACTGCGGGCATATTGCCCTACTTCGGCCTCGCCACCGGGCGCAAGGTAACGCAGCATCTGGGTATCAAGGCGTGTAAATACGGCCATGCAAAGGGAAAGCACGGCAAACCATCGCATGGAGGAAAGCAGTGAAAAGCTCTCAGCCTGAGAAATCATGGTAGCTGAATCCACTTGTTTACGTGAATAAAACCACGAGAAAAACAGGGAAACCGCGTAACCTGCTGTTTGTGCCAGCAGAAAACAAAACAGTCCTTCTTCCCCGCTGAGTCCGCTGCCGACGATGAGCCATGAAAGCAGTGCAACGGCTGCCAACCTGTCGGCCACCGAAGCAATACTGTCGGTTTTAAAGAGATGCCTACCCTGGAGTATAGCCCTGAAATACAAAGTAAAACCGGCCAGCACCTGGTTGAGAATAACCAATCCCAAAAAACGAATATCCATGTGCTGAACCAGACCGAAAATGGCGGTGATGAGCACATAAGACAATGCCAGCCACATTCTCATCCCAAACAAACCTTTAGGAACAGCCTGTTCAGCTGCTGAAGCCACCTTTGCAGCCGTGTAATTGTTTAGCCCGAAATCCAGCAAAATATTAAACAGCAAGGCCAGTCCGAAAATGCCATAATACTTACCATACAGGGCATCGCCTAGGTTGTTTTGCACCGCAACCTCAATGAAAAATATCCACACCGGCTTGATAAGCCAGTTCAGTGCCTGTAAAAAAAATAAATTACCGAGAAAAGCGCGTTTCAACACAACAAAGAAAAAGAAGAAATAGCCCAATTGGAAAAAATCCGTTGATTATATAATAGCAGGATCCACTTTGCGGCAAAGCAATTTAATTTTGCACTGTGCACAATATAGAGCCATATTACAACTGGTTGCACCTTTACAACGCCGCAGAAGACGAACAATCGCCGTTTTACGGGCGTGAATACAGCGAATTTACCTTCACCCATGCGGTGTATAATTACCTCATCCATCCTCAGTGGGATTCTTTTGGCTCAAACACGCTGTATCTGAAAATCCTGTATACGGATTACACAGATGGATTCACCATTCTGGAGCTTATCGGCGAGTGGAACGACGCCCTCTACAACGATATCATGATGCTAAAACGTGAAGTGATAGAGATTTTGAGAGATTTTGGCATTCAGAAGTTTATACTCATTGGCGAAAACGTACTGAATTTTCATGCCAGCGACGACAGTTACTATGAGGAATGGTTTCAGGAAACCGAAGACGGCTGGATTGCGTTTGTCAATTTCAGAGACCACGTGCTAAATGAATTCCGCAAGGCGCGTATTGATTATTACATCAACTTTGGGGGCGATCTCGATGCATTTCAGTGGCGCAAACTCTCGCCAAGGCAGATGCAGGAAGCTGTTGAGGGGGTTATAAGCCGCAGAATTGCTTAATTCTGAATATTAGAAAAAGTCCTGAACCCATGCAAGGGAAAATCGTTATTTTTGCAACACCAAAATCAAACCTTACAGGTGTTATTTTGGATTCTTTTTCTTAAACCATGAGAGAAATTCCGTTCAGAGAAGCCTTACGCGAGGCCATGACCGAAGAGATGCGCCGCGATGAGCGTGTGTTTTTGCTCGGTGAAGAAGTTGCAGAATACAATGGTGCCTACAAGGTAAGCCAGGGTATGCTCGCTGAATTTGGTGCCAAACGTGTGATAGATACTCCCATTGCGGAGCTCGGCTTTGCAGGAGTAGCGGTGGGTGCTGCAGCCAACGGCCTGCGTCCCATTTGCGAATTCATGACTTTCAACTTTTCGCTGGTGGCCATAGATCAGGTTATCAATGCGGCTGCAAAGATGAACAGCATGAGCAACGGGCAATATACCTGCCCCATGGTGTTCAGAGGTCCGACCGGCAGCGCCGGACAGCTGGCACAACAGCACAGCCAGAATTTTGAAAACTGGTATGCCAATACACCGGGCCTGAAAGTGGTGGTGCCCAGCAATCCCGCCGATGCGAAAGGTTTGCTCAAAACTGCCATCCGTGATGATAATCCGGTAATTTTCATGGAAAGCGAACAGATGTACAGCCTGAAAGGTGTGGTACCTGAAGAAGAATATTTGTTGCCCATTGGTCAGGCGCACGTGGTGAAAGAAGGCAGTGACGTTACCATCGTTTCTTTCGGCAAAATGATGCTGCGCACCATTACGGCTGTTGAAGAACTGACAAAAGAAAGCATCAATGCCGAACTGATTGATTTGCGTACCGTGCGCCCCATCGACTATGACACCATCATCAACAGCGTGAAGAAGACCAACCGCCTTGTAATTGTGGAGGAAGCATGGCCATTGGCGAGCATCAGCTCAGAAATTAGCCATATGGTGCAGCGCAGGGCATTTGATTATCTGGATGCGCCCGTGCACCGCGTTACCAGTCAGGATACCAACCTGCCTTATGCCGGTGTATTCGTGGATGCCTACCTGCCCAGCGTGGAGCGCACCGTAAAAGCGGCCAAAGCCGTTTGCTACAAAAACTAATTAATTACCAGCACAGGTTTATCATTCTTTTCGGTAAATGAACCGATAATACTGCATGCAGGCAGTATTTCCAGCACAGAATCTACATAATCAGGGTCTACCGCTATCAGCAGACCTCCATTGGTCTGGGGATCAGCAACCCACGGAAATGCGGCGGCATTGTTCATTAGTATTTCCCTTTCATAGGCATTCCAGTTGCGGGTCGCATTGTCGGGCAGTACAAAAGATTCGGCCAGCGACACTGCTTCGGGAATCTTGGGCAGACTTGCTCCACTTATTTCTGCACCACAGCCTGCGGCACGCATCATTTCCAGCAAATGTCCGGCCAGTCCAAAGCCGGTAACATCGGTCATGGCATGAACGGCAGACAGGTTTCCGAGCCGTTCGCCGGCGCTGTTGAGGTTTACCAGTGCAGTTTGCAGCGCTCTTTTCTGTTGTTCATCCGCCGCTGCTCGTTTGTAGGCTGCAGCCAACATGCCCGTACCCAGCGGTTTGCTGAGCAGTATTACATCGCCGGGTTGTGAGCCTGCATTGCGTTTTAGGGTTTGCGGGGTTGCCAAACCCATCACCGACAAACCAAACAGCGGTTCGCGCCCATCAATGGTATGTCCACCTGCCATTGCCACATCTGCCTTCCGGCAAATTTCCCACGCCCCGCGAAGTACGTCCCGACCCATTTCCAGCGGCAATTCCGCCGGCCAGCTAAAAACAGCATTTGCCATAACAGGTTTGCCCCCCATAGCCCAGATATCGCTGAGCGCATTGGCTGCCGCTGCTGAACCATATACAAAAGCATCATTCACCATGGGCGTGAAAAAATCTACCGTTTGCAGCAGATACTGGCCATTGCCCAAATCATACACAGAGCAATCGTCCGAGAGGTCATTTCCCACAACCACATTTTCCATATCGTTATTGTATAAAAGGCCTGCAAGCATGGATTTTAATACCTCTGGCGGCGTTTTACAGCCGCAGCCGCTGCCTTTGCCAAATGATAGAAGATTCGGGGTGGTCATGATGCAAAAGTACAATGAAATAAAACCGCAAATTAATTTTTAACCAGGCTTGGGGGTTTGGCACGCGTTGTGTGTATATGTATGAAACAGCTACTAAAAACACAGACTATGAAACGCAGCTTTGTTATCATCGCACTTGCCGCCGGTTTAGCCATGCTGGTTCAATCCTTCAGCACGCAAAATCAAACCACCTCAGCGGATCCGTTCAATTACCGAAAGCTGAACAACCAGGCATTTAAGGTGGGTGAAAAGCTGAAATTTCGTGTGCATTACGGCATCATCAATGCCGCTAATATTACCATGGCTGTGGACCAGGTCACCACCATCAATGGCCGCGATGCACTGGCTGTGCGCTGCGAGGGGGAAACCCTGAAAAGTTTCGACTGGGCCTACAAGGTGCGCGACAAATTCCAAAGCTGGATTGATGCCGAGGCACTCGCACCCATACGCTATGCAAAAACCGTGCGCGAGAATAAATATTATGATGAGGATCTGGCTATATATATGCACGACAAAAAGAAACTGTGCAACACCGACGGGGAACTGACCATGCCCATTTATACCCAGGATATTGCCTCGGCCTTGTACTATGCAAGAAACTTGAATTTTGAAAGTGAAAAAATAAATCAGGTGTTTCCGCTGGATATTTACATGGATAACAAGATTTACAACCTCAATTTCACCTACCTGGGCAAAGAAACCCTCAGCACCGATATTGGCAAGGTAAAATGCATAAAACTGAGACCCAAACTGGTGGTGGATAGGGTATTCAAAAGCAGCAACGACATGACCGTATGGGTAAGTGACGACGTCAACCGCATTCCCATCCGCGTGCAGACTGCCATACAAGTCGGTTCATTAAAGGTAGATATTACAAGCTACGAAGGATTGAAAAACACTTTCACCGCGCTGCAAAAGAAATAAGTTTTTGAGTCCCATAATGTTCATAAAGGCCCTGCTGACGCGGGGCTTTTTTGTCATCAATTCTCCCCCACATACTCCCTGGGCACCCGTGCTGAAATTCCCGTAAGAATCTCATAGGGAATCGTATCGGCACAATGAGCCATTTCAGCCACCGAATTTTCGGCACCAAAGACAACAACTTCATCGCCTTCCCTGCAATCAATGCCGGTTACATCCACCATGCACATGTCCATGCATACACTGCCTACAATGGGTGCTTTTTGGCCCTTTATCAAGACATGCCACTTACCGTTGCCCAAACTGCGTCTCAACCCATCGGCATAACCCACGGGCAAGGTGGCTATGACACGAACGGTATCGGCAATCGAACGACGTCCGTAACCCACGCCTTCACCGGGTTGCAGCGTATGCAATTGTGAAATACTGCTAAACAGTGTAGTTACCGGTTTCAAATCTGCCTGTTGCTCGGCACGTGGGTCCACACCATACAGACCCACACCCAGCCTAACCATATCCATTCCGTATTCGGCGAAACGCAGTATGCCACCTGTATTCAGGGCGTGTCGCGACGGAGCATATCCCAATTGCGTTTCAAAGGCATTGACTGCTTCCGTAAATGTACCTATTTGTGTCCGGGTAAAATCATCCTGCGCCGGATCTTCGGAGGCCGCAAGATGTGTAAATACCGAAGCAATGCGCACATTACCCGGAATATTTCCGGCAACATCTTTCAGCGCCCCGGGCGCAAAACCCAGGCGGTGCATGCCTGTATCCACTTCCAGGTGTAATGAAATTGCATTGCTGCCCGCAATCTCCGACATCGCCTGCAAACCGGCTTCGTCAAACACCACAGGCTCCAGGTTGTATTGCAATCGGCTTGCCATGTCTTCGGCACCTGTATTCATTACCATAATGGGGGTTTGAATACCTGCTTCACGCAGTGCCACGCCTTCGTCGGCAAAAGCCACTGCCAGGTAATCCACGCCCATAAACTGTAAGGTTCGTGCTACTTCAAAACTGCCGCTTCCATAACCAAATGCCTTTACCATGGCCATGATGCGGGTTTTAGGGGCAACAGCGTTTCTAAAGTACCGATAATTGTGGCGCAGGACTTCAAGGTCTATTTGCAAATGAGTTTTATGCAGTTGCTTCTTGAGCAACGCATGAATTTTCTCAAAGCCAAAACGCCGAGAACCTTTGATAAGTATGGCCTCCCCACTGATTGTGTCCAGCCTGCCGGATTGGATAAGCGAGGCTGTATCTGTAAAAAACTCCGGGTTGAATGCTGAGAATATGTCCTTGTATGCAGCCAGAACCTCACCCACCAGCAACAAGCGACGTACTCCTTTTTGTTCTAAAACACCCCCCAGTTGAGAGGATAAACGTTGTTTGTCGGGGTCGCTCTGGTCCATATCGCTGAGGATGACACAGGCCGGTTTATCCGGCTGTTGCCGAACCATAAAATCCAACGCCACCTGCAAACTGTCTGGGTCATTGCTGTAGCTGTCATTCACCAAGTAATTGCCGTTTCTGCCTTCGGTAAAAGCAAGACGGTTTTCCAACGCGTGCAAATACCTGAATTGCTCTGTGTGTGAGGCATCCCAGCGTTCCAGGGCAACCAGGGTGCAAAAGCATGACATGGCATTTTCAACAGACGCTTTGTCCGAAAACGGTATTTCCAGCGAATGTTCAGTGCTGCGGTGCGTTAAATTGATTCGGGTGAAATCCCGTAGGTATTTCTCATCCAGCATGCGATAGCCACAGTCCTCATTTCTGCCCCAGGAAATGAACTTTGTAAGCGGCTGTGAATATTTATAAACCTGCACGGCAGTTTTGATCTCGGCTGAATCTCCCGGAAATACGACCACATCCGCATCTTTAAACAGTATGGTTTTCTCGCGTGCTTTTTGTTCGCGGCTTTCAAAACCTTCATCGTGGGCGCTCCCAAGGTGGGTGCAAATAGCCAGATTCGGTTTAATCATCCGCCAAAGGCGCTCCATCTCACCGGGTTTAGAAATCCCCGCTTCAATAATGGTCATTTTGTGCCAGGGTTCTATGCCAAGCAGCGAAACAGCTACACCAATTTGCGAATTATAACTGCGCGGGCTGCGGTGAACACTGAACTCTTCACCAAGCAACTGATGCAGCCATTCTTTTACGATGGTTTTGCCATTGCTGCCCGTAATACCAACAACAGGTCCGGTAAATCGACTGCGATGATAGGCGGCAAGATTCTGCAAGGCAACCAGTACATCCGATACGCGAATAACATTACATTCAGATAATGCAGCGCCATCAAAATCATCAGGGACCACAAAGCTGCGCACACCTGCTTTTGCAGCAGCATATACAAACTCGGATCCCTGCCTGTGTGTGCCCATAAGAGCGAAAAATAAAGTTTTGGCCGGATCCCCTATTCTTCTGGTATCCCAGGCCGGCTGTGTAAGCACACAAACATTATCGGCAGAAAAGGCTTCTCCTTCAATAATTGCGGTAATTTCCTGCCAAGTGTACTGCATTATCAGGCGTTTTCCCCACCCAGGTTCATTTCGGCGCCGTCACCAATATTCATGCTTTGCACAGCTCCGGCAAGACTGGCATCTGAGCCGATGAGTGAGTTTTCAAGAATGGCAGTTTGAATCTGGGCATTTTGCCCGATGATACTGTTTTTTACTACCGAACGGGATATATCTGCATGTTCGCCAATGCTTACATCCGGTCCTATAATGCTGTTTTCAATTTTTGCCGAAGGCGGAATAAACACAGGCGGAATGATGATATTTGATTTCAGAAGATCTTTGGGCACATCAGGTAAACCCTCACGGCGCAGGAGATTGCGGTTGGTTTGCAGAATAATTTCCTTTTTCCCACAGTCAAACCAGTTTTCTACGGCAAATGTGCGCAATGCTACACCTTTCTCCATCATGTACTGTAGAGCGTCGGTAAGGTGAAATTCGTTCTGGGTGCGGATTTCGTGGGTAATGTTGTATTCCAGACATTCTTTTAGCATACCGGTTTCGCAGATATAATAAAGACCCACCAGCGCGAGGTTGCTTTTAGGGATAGCCGGTTTCTCCACCAAACGGCGAATGTTGCCTTCCTCGTCTATTTCGGCTACGCCAAATTGCCGCGGATCTTCCACTTTCTTAACCCCTAGACTGCTTACCTGCTGTGAGAGGACAGATTTTAAGTCGGTTTCGAAAATGGTATCGCCCAGCACAATCAGCACGGGTTCATCGTCCTGCACCTCATTGCGAGCAAGCCAAATGGCATGTCCGGTGCCTTTACCCAGCGTTTGAATAACAAATTTGGAATTTAAACCCGTGTAGTGATCGGAAATGTATTGCTCGATTTTATCGCCCAGATGCCCGATTATAAAAACAAAGTCAAAGATTCCGGCCTCTATCAGCGTATCCATGATATGACCAAGAATGGGCTTACCGGCCACAGGTATCAAACTCTTGGGTTGTGTGGTGGTATGGGGTTTCAGCCTGCTGCCGATGCCAGCTACCGGAATAATGGCTTTCATATTGCGATGCACAAAGTTACAACTCGGCGTGATTTTCCGATATTTCCCATTTCACACAAAGGATTCTGTGTGTAGTTTCCCGCACCGCTGCGGCTGCAGCACGCCTGATACCGAGCACCCCCAAAATCCCGGCCGCGTGGCCAAATACCGGATATGCGCCCTTTTCAGAAGAAGGTATATGGGCATCGGTAAGCAAATCGCTAATTTTTTTGCTGCCCGTCATACCAAAAGGTTCGATACGTTCACCTTTCCGGCGGCTGCGAAGGCTTAAGGGAAATACCAATCCATCAAGATCAAAAAACCATGCTTGCTGTATTGAAAAATCCATTGCCTGCTGAATTTGAACGGTTATGATAAACTTTCCTGCCTGCAGACAAACCGGCAAATCTTCCTCAGATGCTATATCTGTTTCTTCAATTTCATGCCTGCCGAATTTTCCAACCCAGATGCCCGTATTTCTTACCTCAGCCATCCATCCTTGGAAATGAAACCGACTTCCCGTAGACGCGAACATGAGCTTTACAGCCTCTTTGGGATGCATACCTAGGTTTTTCAGGTATTGCTTAAGCGCTGTTTTATTCTCAAAATCAAACAAACGACCATCGCCCACAAAGGGAAACTGAGATGCCCACTGCTTATTTTTACTGTTTTCGGCACTTCGCAAAGCGCTCAATGACCGGCTTAGCTCCGCAAATTCAACTTCCGCTTCTGGAAATTCGGTTTGAATTAAAGGCAAAATCCAGTGCCTTACCTTATTTCGCAGGTAATCGGTTTTATGGTTGCTGCTGTCCTCGCGCCACTGTAGTCCTTCCGAGGCAAGCCACTGTCTGATCTCGGCGGCATTGGCAAACATCATGGGTCTGAAAATATTATCCCGCCGTAGGGGAATGCCCTGCCAGGCGGCAGAACTATTGCGCAGCAGATAAATAAACAAATGTTCCAGATTATCGGTGCACTGATGTGCGGTACAGACCATGCTCATGTCGGCATTCATCAATCGTTTGAAATGGTGGTAGCGAAGCCTCCTTGCCGTCATTTGCACAGACTCTCCGTTTAACTGCGCCTCAATAAGCGTATCCGGGTAATCAACATGTAACTCAACACTCCATTGTTTGCAAAGTTGTTTAACAAATTGTTCATCGCCATCGCTTTCGGTACCGCGCAGGCCATAGTTGAGATGTGCCACTTCGAAGCGATACCCGGATTGGTGAAACAAATGCCCCATAGCCACGGAATCGGCACCACCGCTCACTGCAAGCAGTGTTTTTCCCTCAATTATTTCGGGCGCATTCTCACTGATAAAACTTTGAAACCGATTTAGCACGTTATTTGCAAAGTAATTCCAAAAATTCGGATGAACAAGACCCGTGTGCTGTTGTTTTTTGTGATTCTGCTCAAACTTTCTGGTTTGCAGGCGCAGGAAATCATGCTGAAAGCAGACCGCATGAGAGGGGAAAAACGCAGGGGCGATAACCACCAGATTTTGCGTGGCAATGTAATGTTTGAACAAAGCGGCAGCGTGGTTACCTGCGATGAAGCAGAATATAATACCGTCAAGGAAGAGCTGGAAGGTTTCGGAAATGTGCGCATTGTAGGTAACGAAGGCGCTGTGGTTACGGGCAGTAGGCTGTTTTTTGACAACAAAAACAAAACCGCACGGGTGGATGGCAATGTGGTGCTGCGCGATAAAAGCATGGTGCTAACCACCCCGTGGATTATTTACCATACCGATACACGCATCGGTTATTATGGCGCGGGAGGAAAAATTGTAGACGATGAATTAACGCTCACCAGCCGCACCGGCAGCTACAACCCCACTCTGTCGATGCTGTATTTCCGTTATAATGTAGTGCTGACCCACCCGGACTATGTGGTTAAAACAGACACACTGCAGTACAGCAACCGCACCGGCAATACCTGGTTTTTCAATTTCACCGAAATTCAAAGTGATGAGAACACCATCCTCTGTAACTACGGCAATTACAACACAAAAACCGGACAAAGTTACTTTACCCGAAATGCCGCGCTTATCAGCAATGAAAACACCATCCGCGCCGATACGCTCAGTTTCAACCGAAATACGGGAATTGGCCATGCTTACGGACGTTTGTGGGTAAAAGACACCTCACAAAACATCAGTATTTTCGGGAATCGGGGCTACTACGATAAAAACCGCAAATACACCCGCGTGCTGGGCAATACACTCGCCAAAAAAATGGAAAAAAATGGCGACAGCCTCATGCTAAAAGCGGATACATTCGTTTACGTGGCTGATACAACAACCCAAAAGCGATACCTGCACGCATTTCACCGCACCTCACTCTGGCGAATCGATTTCAGCGGCACGGCAGACAGCCTCACACACCATGCCGATGACAGTGTCTTTTACCTGTACGGAAAACCTGTGCTTTGGAATGAAAATACACGCCTGAACGCTGACACCATGCGTATTTTCATCGCCAACAGCCGCATTAAACTCATGCAAATGAGGAAAAATTCCTTTATCGCCATGAGGGAAGACACCGGGCATTTCAACCAGATTTCAGGAACCGATATGGATAATTTCTTTACCCCGGAAAATAAACTCAAAACCATACAGGTTAAGGGCGACGGGAAAAGTGTTTATTTTATAAAAGAAAAAGACTCAGCCATCACTTCTGCCAATGCTGTACAGTATAACAATATGAAGATAGAACTGGACAGTAACCGGGTCTCAGGGATTCGCTTCTACGGCAATCCTTCTGGCACACTTTACCCCGTGAGCGATTTTCCCAAAGAACAAAAAATCCTTCCCGGTTTTGTGTGGGATGAAAACAACCGTCCTAAAGCCGGAATATTCAAAGCACCTTTTTCAGTTCCACCCTTGCCCGCAAGGCACGCAGGCAGTGCAGCTACACAAAAAACCTCAGACCGTAAAAAAAGCAAAGGGTAATTCTATCGGATTTTGCTAAAATTTGAACAGAAAATTGTAACCAAAACCACAGTTCAAGCGTTCCTTTGAAAAACAGAATGCGATTTTCCCTTCTCATCCTCAGTTTTTTATCCGTTTTTTCAGGTAAAGCCCAGTATTTTACGGTCAGTGGATTTGTGGCAGACAGCACCCGAGCCCCCATACCCGACGTTAGCATTTTCATTACCAATGGCTCCATGGTTGGAAATACCGATGGCTCTGGTTTTTACAAATTTGTCATCAGGGCCGGTGAGTATGAACTGGTTTACACCCACCCAAACTATCAGCGCGTGAATCTGAAGGTAGTACTGGATAAAAAGGATGATACGCTGAATGTTATTTTACCCGAACTGGCTAAACCCGTAGGCGAGATTCAAATTACCCGCAAATGGACAGATCCGGGTCCGGAAATGATGCGCAAAGCGATTGAAAAGAAAGACTATTGGGCCACCCGTATCCCATCTTCCAGTGCAGAAGTTTACATACGGGCCTTTGAGCAGTACAATCCGCCTAAAAAGAAAGAAAATGTATGGCATGAACCCGATTCGGCCATAGAAAACAAAAAAAAGAAAAAAAATAAAGATGATGAGTCCAATAACAATATGGCTGAAGTATTGTTGCAGCGAGACTTTCAGCCTCCGGGAAAAATCAAGGAAACAAGAACCGGTGTTAAAAAAATCGGGGTAGTTTCAGGGCTTTTCTACCTCAGCACCACCGAAGGTGATTTTAATTTCTACCAAAACCTGTTGCGCATACGGGGTATTGGGGATATGCCCGTGATGTCGCCACTATCCGGTACCGCACTGCTGGCCTATAAATTCCAGTTTCTGGGCAGTTATAAAAACGATGCCGGCCAGCGCATTCTGAAAATCAAAATATCGCCACGCTCTATTTCCAATGCCGTTTTCAGCGGAGAAATTCATCTGGTGGACACCCTTTTTTACATCTACAGAACAGAGTTTAATTATCCGGTCAATCAGCTGAATGAATACGACAAATTCACCATGCGGCAGGAGTTCAACCTGAGCAAAGACAGCTGGCTAACGATTGATAAACAACGTTTTGATTACCACGCCGTAGCAGGAAAAGGCAAATTTAGCGGATATACCTTGGTGAAATACGATAAGTACGAACTGAACAAAACGTTTCCCAAAAACCATTTCGGGCTGGAGGTGAGTTCGGCCACAGACAGCGCCTATGATAGAGACAGTGCCTTTTGGAGCCAGAAACGCACAACCCCGCTGAACAATACCGAAATCCGGTTTATTACCCGCACCGACAGTATAAAACGGGTTCAAAACAGCAAAACCTATCTGGACAGTATTGAAAAGGATAAAAACAAAGTCACGTTGACCAAATTGTTTTTCAAAGGACAGGAATATCAGAATCGTGCTAAAGGCTACTACATGGACTTTCAGCCTATGGTGTTTATTGTGCAGCCCTGGTTCCCGGGCGGAACGCGGGTTACTTTGTGGAACACTTTTGAGAGGCGTTTTAAAAACAAGCGCGACATCAGGCTGATTGAAAATTTATCATACGGCCTTAACAACAAAGATGTCCGCGGAACGGTCATCTTCACCACTACTTTCGACCCTTTTCACCGTGGTGTGTTTTCTGCCACGGCAGGGCGTGATTTTAATTTCATTAATCCCAATGCGGCTTTTCTGGATTTGGCCCGCAGGGGTAATTTCTACCAGAATACCCACGCAGATGTTTATGTGAGAAGGGAGCTTATCAACGGGCTTTACCTTAGGGTGCAGGCGGAATTTTCGGAAAGAAAGGATATCAGTAATTTCACTTTTGACGGATTTGCCGATAGTGTGTTTGAAAATAATATCCCCACCTCCTTTGGCACCAACCGCGCGTTTTTCGGTAATTTCACCCTCAGCTACACACCCTTCCAGAAATATATTAGGGAACCCAAGCAAAAAGTAATTCTGGGCAGCCGTTGGCCTACGTTCAGCATCAACCTAAAGCATGCCATACCAAGTGTATTGGGTTCCAACATCGATTACGGTTATCTGGAATACAGAATTGAACAGGATTTTCCGCTGGGATTGCTGGGAAGAAGTGAGTACAGAATAGCAAGTGGCAGTTTTATGCGAAAAAACAACCTGAGTCCCGTTGATTATCGATATCAGCGCCGCGGTGACCCCAGTGTGTTTACTCCGCCCATGTATGCTTTCCAAACACTGGATTCAACATTCATTACCTACAAACGCTTCATAGAAGGCCATTACCGGCACCATTTTAACGGTTCACTCATCAATAAAATCCCATTCATGCGTTTGCTCAAACTGCGTGAATCTGCGGGAGCCAATATTTTGTATGCGCCCGAACGGCGCAATATGTTTTTCTATGAGGTTTACGGTGGCATAGATAAACTTGTGCGAATCTGGAGAGACCGCTACAAATTGGGCATATACTACGCTGTGGGTTACAGCAATATTTTTGAAAAACCGGTCGTGGGCTTTAAATTAAACTTCGAGTATTTCGACAGACGGAACAATTCCTGGTAACCTGTTGTATTTATTTTTTATTTATTCCTGTACAATTTGGGGGCATTTGCCCCGATTGTGGTATACCTTGTATAACTTTGCATTTCCCTTATGTGCGGAATTGTTGCTTACATCGGCCATCGTGAGGCCTACCCCATCATCATCAAAGGGCTGAAACGCCTTGAATACCGCGGGTATGACAGCGCCGGCGTGGCTCTGCTGAATGGAGATTTGCGCGTTTTCAAACAAAAAGGTAAAGTAGCCGATCTGGAAAAAGCCGCCGCCAATGAATTTACCAAAGGCTCAACCGGCATGGGACACACCCGCTGGGCCACACACGGTGTTCCAAACGATGTGAACGCACACCCCCATCTCAGCCAAAGCGGTAACCTTGCCGTAATTCACAACGGCATCATCGAAAACTACGACACCATCAAGGAAGGTTTAATCCGCCGCGGCCACTCCTTCAGCAGCGATACCGACACCGAAATACTCATCCACCTGATAGAAGACATTATGGTGAACGCAGGCCTCAATCTGAATGAGGCTGTACGCGTGGCTTTGAAACAGGTAGTGGGCGCCTATGCCATTGTTATCCTCAGCAAAAACCACCCTGAACACTTGATTGCGGCCCGCAAGGGGAGTCCGCTGTTGGTGGGTATAGGCAAAGAACACGGTGAGTTTTTCATGGCCTCCGATGCCGCACCTATCGTAGAATACACCCGTCAGGTAATTTACATGAACGATGGTGAAATTGCCGTGGTGGAAAACGATGAACTGACCATCACAACCGTCGATAACAAAATTCAGACTCCTTATATCCACGAGTTGGAGATGAACTTAGAGCAGCTGGAAAAAGGCGGCTATCCGTATTTCATGCTCAAGGAGATATACGAACAGCCCAAGAGTATTCTGGACAGCTTCAGGGGTCGTATGGACCCAATGAGGGCCGAAATCATCATGCGCAGCATCCGCGATTATGAGGAAAAACTAAAAAACATCAACCGACTCATTATCATTGGCTGCGGTACCAGCTGGCACGCCGGTATGGTGGCCGAATACCTGTTTGAAGAATTTGCCCGCATCCCCGTGGAAGTGGAATACGCCAGCGAATTCCGATACCGCAACCCGGTTATATATGGCGATGATTTGATCCTGGCCATTTCGCAAAGCGGTGAAACCGCGGATACGCTGGCGGCCATGGAACTGGCCAAAAACAAAGGTGCCACTGTGTTTGGTGTTTGCAACGTAGTAGGCAGCAGCATTCCCCGCTTAAGCCATGCCGGTGCTTACACGCACGCAGGTCCTGAAATTGGTGTAGCTAGCACCAAAGCATTTACCGCACAGGTAACAGTGTTGGCGCTGATAGCCATGGCCATGGGCAAGTTGCGCGGTGCCCTCACCGGAGAGCAGCTCCGGGCAACGATGTACGAGCTGGAAAACATTCCGGCCAAGGTGGAAAAAGCCCTAAAACTGAATGATGAAATTGTGAAACTGAGTGAGATGTACAAAGACTCACACAATTTTCTTTACCTGGGCCGCGGCTACAATTTCCCTGTAGCCCTGGAAGGCGCACTGAAACTAAAGGAAATCAGCTATATCCATGCGGAAGGTTACCCCGCCGCTGAAATAAAGCACGGCCCCATCGCCCTGATCGATGAAAACATGCCGGTAGTGGTGATTGCCACCAACAGTGCACATTACGAGAAAGTGGTAAGCAACATACAGGAAGTGAAAGCCCGCAAAGGCAAGATCATTGCGATTGTTACCGAGGGCAATACCAGCCTAAACAAACTGGCAGACCACGTTATTGAAGTACCCGAAACCGAAGAAAGCCTGAGCCCGCTGATTAACACCATACCTTTACAATTACTAAGCTACCACATAGCCGTGATGCGCGGTTGCAATGTGGACCAGCCAAGGAACCTGGCGAAGAGTGTAACGGTGGAGTAAGTCACTCGCTGGGTTCTTGG
>VGGQ01000025.1 GCA_016868535.1 Bacteroidota bacterium
GCTGCCTGTTTTGGGGTCTTTTTGCCTGTCGTGGCCCACATAACCCGATTTACCGGATGTTCTGGCGTGGCACAGTGCCGATTGGAATAGCCGAAACTCAGGGAATATTGGTTCAACGGGCACCATATTGCGCATAGTTTTCACCAGTGAATTTTCATAGCTGTTGGTTTTATCCCAGTACGGAACAATAAATTTTTCGCAGAATTCTTTGGGTTTGGTCCGTGCATAGTTCAGATAATGATAGGCGTTTTTTTCTTGGCGGGTAGCAAACAGGCAGGATTCAATGCGTAATGAGTCACTTTGCTTGGCGGCAATTTTTTGCTTTGCTTCCTGCTTGCGTATTTGGATTTCTTTCAGGTAAGCATTTCGCAAATTGTAAAATGTATCATTCCATTTTTTTTGGGAATCCTGATACAATTTTATTTCGTTTTTTATTTCTCTATTGGAAGATCTGAGATCATTGTAGTCATGTTCAAGGGCTGCCAATTCTCGTCGGCTGACACAACCGCTCACCCAAATGGTGGCACATAAAAAAAGTAACAATCTCATGGTTTTACACCTTTCAGCAATAACCTGTAGCGTTGTGCACTGTCTTTGATTGTGGGGAGTTTTGCCCGTTCGGCATCTCTTTTTTTAATAAGATTGTCGGTTCTTTTATCTTCTGCAGCGATATTTTCCTTCAGTTTTTTGGCTTTGAAATAGTTATTAATGCCGCAACTTTGGCACATTGCGCCTATAGCAATAATTGTCAAAATATGTTTGAGGGCGGGCATAGGTTTAAAACGCAAAAATCATGAATATTTGTGTGGAGAGCCTATGAATATTTTAATTTAGTAAGAATAATTTTATCAGCACAACCCCGTAAACTGCCCTAAATTTGCTTCATGAATCTTGCAGAACAAATCAACGAAGGCATCAAAACCGCCATGAAGGCGCGGGATGAGGTGCGTCTGCGCGCCCTGCGCAATATCAAAAGTGCTTTTTTGTTGCTGGACACAGCCGGCGGTGATGTTTCCGATGAAGACCGTGTTAAAGCTCTGCAAAAAATGGCCAGACAGCGCAAAGACAGCATCGAGATATTTGATAAGGAAGGCCGTCAGGATTTGGCCGATAAGGAAAAAGAAGAACTGGTTATTATCGGAACCTTTTTGCCGGTCCAGTTGAGCGAAGCCGACATTGAAGCCCGCATAAAATTCATCATTGCCGAAACCAGTGCCGAAGGGATGAAAGACCTGGGCAAGGTGATGCCTGCAGCCATGAAAGCCATGGCAGGTCAGGCTGATGGAAAGCTCATCAGTGAAGCAGTTAAGCGGATGTTGAATTAATTGGATTTAAAGAAATTAAAAAAGGCGGCCCGTAGGTCGCCTTTTTTGTATTTTTTGGTGGGATTAATCCCTGTCCTGCATGAACTTGAACTTTCGGGGTTTTTCGCCTATGTAAATCTGGCGCGGACGGGCAATGGGCTGTTTTTGCTTGCGCATTTCCTGCCACTGGCTGATCCAGCCGGGCAGGCGGCCCAGGGCAAACAGCACGGTAAAGAAATCGGTGGGAAATCCCATGGCGCGGTAAATGATGCCGCTGTAGAAATCTACATTGGGATATAACTTGCGCTCCACGAAGTAAGGATCAGTTAGGGCTGCTTCTTCCAGCTTCTTGGCTATTTCCAGTACGGGATCGTACACGCCCAGTTTGTTCAGCACATCATCGCAGGTTTTCTTGATGATTTTGGCACGCGGGTCAAAATTCTTGTACACGCGGTGACCGAAGCCCATCAGGCGAAAATTGTCATTCTTGTCTTTGGCTTTGATTATCCACTTCTTCACATCACCGCCATCCTGACGTATCACCTCCAGCATTTCCAGCACTTGCTGGTTGGCCCCGCCGTGCAGCTGGCCCCAAAGGGCGTTGATGCCGGCACCGATGCTCGAATACAGGTTAGCCTGGCTGCTACCCACCATACGAATGGTGCTGGTGCTGCAGTTTTGTTCGTGGTCAGCGTGCAGTATGAGCAGTTTATTCATAGCATCCACCACAACCGGATCGGGGTGGTAATGATCCATGCTTACTTGTCCAAAGGTCATATTCAGGTAGTTGGTAACGTAATCGAGATTATTCTTTGGATAAATAATGGGATGCCCGTTTCTTTTCTTGTAAATCATAGCACAGATGGTGGGCATTTTGGCCAGCAAACGAAGGACGGTGCGGTTTACGGCATCTTCGGGTCTGTTAGGGTTCAGGCTCTTAGGGTAGAACAAGCTGAGAGCAGTGATCATACTGCTGAGTTGTCCCATCGGATGAGAACCGGTTGGGAACGCCTTGAACATGCCTTCTAAACCTTCATTTACGAGGGTATGTTCGCGGACGTCTTCATCAAATTCATGAAATTGAGCCTTGTTAGGCAAGTCACCATGGAGAAGCAAATATGCTACCTCCAAAAAGCTTGCTTTCTCAGTCAGGTCCTCAATGGCATAACCACGGTGGCGCAAAATTCCGAGTTCACCATCGAGAAAAGTGATGGCACTGGTGGTGACACCGGTATTTTTATAGCCGATATCCATTGTGATGTGACCTGTCAGGTCTCGCAGTTTGGTAATATCAATGGCTTTTTCACCTCCAGAACCTGTGATTACAGGCAACTCATACTCTTTTTCTCCAAGAATGATTTTCGCAGTTTCAGACATCTCGTGTGGCTTAGATTAGTTAACCGCAAATCTACCTTTTTGGTTTGCATATTGCAAGTTAATACGGGCGATTTATATGGTTTTTTACGATTACCTAATCGTGATGCCAATTCCTTCATATACATGCTAATATTGAGCGGAGCAACTTATCTTTGCAGAAAATCTATCCCCGGCATGCGCTCTGTAAAAATGCTCAACCTTCACGCACAATATCTGGGACTAAAAGATGAAATTGATGCGGCCATAGCTACCGTGTTGGAGCGCACGGATTTCATCGGTGGGCAGGATGTAATAGAATTTGAAAAAGAACTGGCCGCTTACCATGGAGCAACACATGCCGTTACCTGCGCCAATGGTACCGATGCAATACAGATTGCTCTGATGGCTATGGATTTGCCCCCTGGGAGCGAGGTAATTACACCGGCTTTTTCCTACGCCGCTATCGCTGAAATGTGCCATCTTATTGGCCTAAAGCCCGTTTATTGCGATGTGGATCCTCACAAATACCTGATGAATTTGGAAGATGCTGAAAAACGGATTACATCAAAAACCCGGGTGCTGGCTCCGGTGCATCTTTTTGGGCAGAATGCTCACATGGAATCCATTTTGGCGCTGGCGCAAAAACACAATCTTTATGTGCTAGAAGACAATGCCCAGGCCATAGGGGCAGTGTATACTTTCGCCGATGGCAAAAAAGCAAAATCTGGTAGCATGGGGCATGTGAGTACAACCTCATTTTTTCCAAGTAAAAATTTGGGCTGCTACGGCGATGGCGGTGCTATTATTACCTCAGACGAAAAGCTTGCCAAGCGTTGCAAGATGATAGCCAATCACGGTCAATCCGTGAAATACCACCATGAAGTGATTGGGATGAACAGCAGGCTCGACACATTGCAGGCAGCCATTTTGCGGGTTAAATTAAGAAAACTTGACGGGTTTGCTTCTGAAAGGTTAGCCGCTGCTAAATACTATGACCGAGAGCTGGGGGCAATACCACAAATTCAGATTCCCGTCAGGGCTAAAAACAGCACTCATGTTTTTCATCAGTATTGCATGGTCTTGGAAACGCCCAAACTGCGCGGTGGTTTGCAGGAATACCTGAAAAACCGTGGTATTCCCAGCATGATTTATTATCCGTTGCCATTGTATAAACAGGAGGCATACAGACAGGACATTTCATTGCCCGTTACCGAACATTTGTGTGACAGAATCATGGCTTTGCCCATGGGTACGGACATGGAAACTGAACAGCTTGAATACATTACTTCAAACATAAAAAATTACCTCAGCACCTTAACATGAATATTGCAGTTATTGGAACCGGATATGTTGGACTTGTAAGCGGCACCTGCTTCGCTGAGACAGGGAACAATGTTATCTGCGTGGATAAAGACTCCCAGAAAATAGAAAAACTGGCATCAGGGCAAATCACCATTTACGAACCTGGCCTGGAAGTGATTTTCAAGCGAAAACTCAAGGAAGGACGGTTGAAATTTACCACAAACCTCGAAGAGGCCATTCAGGATTCACTGGTTATTTTTCTGGCTTTGCCAACCCCACCGGGTGAAGATGGCAGTGCTGACCTAAGCTATGTACTGCATGTTGCTGACCAGTTGGGACAAATTATGACTGATTACCGCGTTATTGTGGACAAAAGCACAGTCCCTGTGGGCACGGCCGACAAGGTAAAGGCTGCTGTTGCCAAGAACTTTCATGGCGAATTTGACGTAGTTTCCAACCCCGAATTTTTGAGGGAAGGCGTGGCCGTAGATGATTTTATGAAACCCGACCGCGTGGTAATTGGCGCTGAAAGTGCCCATGCTCGCGAGGTAATGAATGAGTTGTATGCACCATACGTACGACAAGGCAATCCTATATTGTTCATGGATACCCGCAGTGCAGAACTCACCAAGTATGCCGCCAATAGTTTTCTGGCCACCAAAATTTCCTTTATGAATGAAATATCGCGACTTTGCGAGCTGATGGGAGCCGATGTGGACATGGTGCGCAAAGGAATTGGCTCTGATGACAGAATCGGGAAAAGATTTTTGTTTCCCGGAATCGGTTACGGCGGATCCTGCTTTCCCAAGGATGTGAAAGCCCTCATTAAATATGCTTCTGAAATTAAATATCCTTTTGAAATTCTCAATGCTGTTGAGAAGGTGAATGCGGCACAGAAACGTTTGCTGGTAGATAAAATCCGCAAGGAATACGGAACTGCTTTGCCAGGCAAAACCGCCGCTATCTGGGGGCTTGCCTTCAAACCCAACACCGATGATATTCGCGAGGCACCGGCCCTGGAAATTATTGCCGAGTTGCTTGCTGAGGGTGTTTCCGTAAATGCCTATGATCCCGAAGCCATGCCCAATGTGAAAGCATTGCTGGGTGACTGTATGCGTTTTTGCGAAAACCCCTACGAGGCCGCACAGGGCGCAGACTTTCTGATTATTGCAACCGAATGGCCTGAGTTCAGGGCCCCTGATTTCAATAAACTGGGCTCATTGCTCAAATCGAAAGTGATATTTGACGGAAGAAACGTTTTTGAAACCGAAACCATGCGTAAACACGGTTATCGATATGTGAGCATTGGACGGGAGGACATTGCACCGGCATGAAACGTGTATTGATTACCGGTGCAGCCGGATTTCTGGGTTCACATCTTTGCGACCGGTTTATCAAAGAGGGATACCATGTTATCGGAATGGATAATCTGATTACAGGCGATTTGCGCAATATCGAACAGTTATTTGTCCTCAAGGAATTCAAGTTCTACAACCACGATGTAAGCAAGTTTGTCCATGTACCCGAACAACTGGATTATATCTTGCATTTTGCCAGTCCGGCCAGTCCTATTGATTACCTGAAGATTCCGATTCAAACCCTGAAAGTTGGTTCTCTCGGAACCCACAATCTGCTGGGGCTGGCCAAAAGCCAGGGGGCGAGAATTCTGGTGGCCAGCACCAGCGAGGTTTATGGCGATCCTACCGTTCATCCGCAAAATGAAGATTACTGGGGGAATGTCAATCCCATCGGACCGCGCGGTGTGTATGACGAAGCCAAAAGATTTCAGGAAGCTATTACCATGGCCTATCACACCTATCACGGTGTGGAAACGCGGATTGTAAGAATTTTTAACACCTATGGACCGCGCATGCGACTTAATGACGGTCGTGTTTTACCATCATTTATAGGTCAGGCGCTCAGAGGTGAAGATTTAACTATTTTCGGTGATGGCAGCCAGACCCGCAGCTTCTGCTACGTTGACGATCTAGTGGAAGGCATTTACCGCCTGCTGCTTAGCGACTATGCCTATCCTTTGAATGTGGGCAATCCGGATGAAATTACCATTGCTGAATTTGCAGAGGAGATAATTAAACTCACAGGCACTAACCAGAAAGTGGTCTATAAGGCCCTTCCTGTAGACGACCCCAAACAGCGTCAGCCCGATATTACCCGGGCTAAAAGCATACTCGGATGGGAGCCCAAAATCAATCGGGCAGAAGGCTTGCGCATTACCTACGATTATTTCCGCAGCCTGTCCAAAGACCGCTTGTATGAAGAAGCGCACCACAAGGATTTTGGGCAATACAGGAACTAGTTTTTAGTTTACCGCGGATAGGTAATATTACAAGTTTGCCCTTTTTTCTGATCTGAAATAGGTTTTTTAATTAGTAAATGAAACAATGAAAGGCCTGCTTAGAATATCCTGGACACAGCTGCACATTTCGTCCGTTTTATACAAAGTGGCTGTGCATTCAGGAAGTACTTTCACATCTACGAATCTGATTATTAAACGATAATTTTTAGAGACGACAAACGCCCTTTGCCATATTTGGCAAAGGGCGTTTTATTTTATGTCAGGATTAAAGGCATTCGATGTATCTTTGCACCACAAAATCAGGGCATGAGCGATCCCATCAAGCACGAATGCGGTGTAGCCTTCATTCGTTTGCTGAAACCCCTCAGCTATTACCGGGAAAAATACGGAACACCCCTTTACGGCCTCAGACAACTCCAGTTTTTAATGACTAAACAGCTCAACCGAGGGCAGGATGGAGCAGGCATTGGTGTTGTGAAACTGGATCCGGAATACGGAGCGCGCTATCTGGCTCGCAAACGCAGTGCCAGCAAAACTGCCTTCACCGATATTTTTGATGAGGTAGCCGGTCATTATGCACAGCTGGGTGCTGATGTGAGAAATGATGTTGACGCGCTCAAAAAGAATTACGCCTATGCAGGCGAATTGCTATTAGGTCATCTTCGCTACGGAACCTATGGTGGCAACAGCTTGGAGAATATTCATCCTTTTCTGCGCCAAAATAACTGGATGGCACGAAACCTTATGCTGGCGGGCAATTATAATGTTACCAATGTGGACGAGCTTTTCCAGACGCTTATTGACATGGGACAGCAGCCCAAAGAGAAAAGCGACAATGTACTGATGCTGGAAAAAATCGGTCATTTTATAGACGAGGAAAACCAGCGTTTGTTCAGCATCTTCAAAAGCCAGGGTTTCGATAACCGCGAGATAACCGAAAAGATTAAAACCGAGATGAATCTGGTGAATATCCTGAAGCGTTCGTTTAAGAACGTGGATGGCGGCTTTAACATGATAGGTTTGCTGGGCCACGGAGATGCTTTTGTGATGCGCGATCCTGCCGGAATACGCCCCAGTTTCTGGTACGCCAACGATGAAGTGTTGGTGGCCGCTTCCGAACGAAGTGCCATACAGACGGTTTTCGATACCGCACTTGAAGATATCCAAGAGTTGGGGCCAGGAAATGCTCTGATGGTGAGGAAGAGCGGTGAATATTCTGAAGTAAACATCATTGAGCCTGTAGCCAAACGCAGTTGCTCTTTTGAACGCATTTACTTTGCCCGTGGCAACGATGCCGATATCTACGCAGAACGCCGCGAGCTGGGCAGATTACTCAGCCGCAATATTTGCGAACGTATTGGGTATGATTTTGAAAACACAGTTTTCTCGTATGTGCCCAACACTGCAGCTACAGCCTTTTACGGACTGATTGACGGGGTTCATGACATTATCCGTGAGAAACAGGCAGAAGCCATTGCAGCGCCCGGTGTGGCCGGCGACAGTGTTGCTTTAAAACGCATCCTGGACTGGAAGCCCCGCCGTGAGAAAATTCTGATTAAGGATGCCAAAATGCGCACCTTCATTACCAACGACAATGACCGTGAAGTAATGGTGGGCGGTGCATATGATGTCACCTACGGCACCATCAACCCCGGAACAGATACGCTGGTCATCATGGATGACAGTATTGTGCGCGGAACCACGCTTCGAACCAGTTTACTGCGCATCCTTGACCGATTAAAGCCAAAAAAAATCATACTGGTTTCTTCCTCGCCGCAAATCCGTTATCCCGATTGTTATGGAATTGATATGAGCCGCCTGGGCGATTTTGCTGCATTTCAGGCCGCTGTGCACATTCTTAAGGATCAGGGCAGGGAGAGTCTTTTGGATGAATTGTATCTGAAAACAACAGCTGAAATGGAAAAACCGGCAGAGGATCAGCGCAACATCATTCAGGATTTGTATGCCGGTATGAGCGATGCCGAAATAAGCCTAAAAGTAGCTGAAATGGTAAGACCTTCCGACCTGAATGCCGAACTGGAAATTGTATACCAAAGCGTAGCAAACCTGCACGATGCTACCCCAAAGCACGAGGGCGACTGGTATTTTACAGGTAATTATCCCACTCCCGGGGGCACCAAAGTAGCCAACCGGTCGTTCCAGTATTACATGGAAGGCCGCAAAGAGCGGGCTTACTAACTATTATTTACCCAGTTTCATCCGTTTCCAGGTATCGGTTCTGCCGAGTGCCTGAACGCCGATGTAGCCGCGGATGTCGAGGGTATTGTTGTCTTTCATTTTGATCACTGACTTGTAAGTACTGCCATTTTCAGGATCATAAATGGTACCGTCTCCCCACTCATCGTTGTCTTTGTAGGTAAAATCTTTCAAAATACGGTAGCCTTTCAAGGGAACAGTACGCATTTTCTCATCAGGGTTATTTTTATCAACCTTGGGCTTGCTTGTGGCAGGATCTATGGGTTCTTTGAGCCAAACAATCTTGCCGTAATACTTGGTGCCGATTTTTTCAATTTTCACACCGGCTTTCCCACTGCCTGACTGCCATATGCCCAGAAGACGGTCTCCACTGGCAGGTGCGAAGGCCATGAGCACGCACATGAGGGCAGCGCCCAAAACGATACTGATTTTTTTCATATGATTAATCTTTAAACGTAAATTCAAATGTAAGTTTGGCTTTTATCTCAAAAGGGCTTTCCCTGTCTGCTTTAGGAGTCAGATCGCATACCAGAAATTTATCTTTGCTTTTGAAATGTTCTGAAAGGTCTGCATCACCTGCAGGCTGAGCACTGAAAGAACTTTCTTTCGACAGGGGATTTTGTACCGCAATTTCTTTGGCCTTACTGTCACCGCCTGCCATCATATTCAGGATAAGACTATTAAAATCGGCAAATCCGGCTGAATCGGCTGTGGTGAAAGAAGCAGAAATCAATTTAACAGCTTTTATATTGGCCTCCGTGGCATTGTGTTGTTTCATAAATACAGTCAGCTCTTCCGCAAGCTGATGCTGCAGCGATTCGGGTGATGACTCAAAAAAAGGGCCGTCACTTTTGAACGTAATATCCAGGGTAATGCTGTCTTTGGTTTGTTTGCCGCAGGCGCTGAAAAGCAGAACAGCAGACATGAGATATAATATTTTTTTCATGATTATGGGCTTACGAGGTTAATGGAAAACATAATGTAGGGAGCATTGCCGGCCTTGTTCTCCATGATGAAGGGCTGGGTGCCGAAGGGTCCGCGGAAAAACTCTTTTTCATCCAGATTGAATGCAGTATTGATGCGGTATCCGGCCTGCAGGCTCATCCAGATAAAGCCTGAGAGGGATTTTTCATAGGTAAAACGCAACCTGGCTTCGCCGCGACGGAGTTCAGAATCTGCACGGTTGGCAATGGTTGAGCGCAGAAAATAGGTCTGTCCTTCAAGTTCATAGCCAAACAAAAGCAGGTTTCTGGAATTGAAGGTTCTGCGAACGGCTGCTCTGGCTGGGAAAAGCGCCTCAATACCCCATTTGCGATTGGGCCAGGTATAATTGTAAAATAAAACGGGCACATAATTCAGTTCACCTAGGCGGTAGGTGCGCGAAATACCCAAACCCCACTGCAAGCGATCGTGTGGGCGTTTTCCATAAACAATGGCGCCTGAGACCCTCGTTTTATTGAGGTAATCACCAATCTCAGAAAGTACAAAACTTCCATTCACATCACCCTGTGCCTGCATCAGGATGAATCTTTTGGCATCGAAAGGTACGAATACTGTGGTGGCGAGGCCCATGCTTTTCAGCCCTGCCTCAAGCGGATTTGTTAACAAATCTGTATTTCTTACCACCGCTAATCGAGGCCCAATACCCCGATAATTGTTCTCTAAATAATTCCCGGCAATGGTCCAGGTGAGGCGGTTTTTAGATACAACAGGAATATTAAACCCAAGCCTCAAACCCTGACTGCCCTCGGTAGAGAGAGTGCCTGTTGAATCGGAAGCGAATTTTGGGAAATTGGGCATTACTTTCATGTTGATATTGTAGGCACCCTGGACATCATAGCCAATGGAAATCAGCTTTTGGGGCGACAAATCAAAGATTTTGGTGCTGGCCCAGGGAGCGGCGGCAGTTTCTTCGGGTACCAGGTTTTCGTACAGTGAAAAATCTTCTTCAGCCGCAGTGTCTGAAGGCGCTTGCAGGGTGTCGTTTTGTGCAATCACAGAACCACCAAAGAAAAGCAGAGATAGAAAAGCTATTTTTCTCATGAAGAGACGCAAGTTGCTTTTTTTTATTGAATAATCAAAAGAAAAGGGATAAAAACCCTGACAATTTTGATACACAAATTTTAGGCAGTGGATTTTTCAGCATCCTTTCAATGCGGGCTTCCAGTGATTTCAGGCTAAGGGTAGGTATCAACCAGATATGGCTAGGTTCGCCCGGGCGGTGGCCGCTGCGCCGTTGCACTGCACACAACGGGCAACGCCTTTGGGGCTGCCAATCTGTATCACTGTGTCAACGGGCCTGAAATCAACTTCCAGATCCAAACTGCTTGTGCAAACCAGCTTTTATACACTTTTGCATAATTTTCATTTTTCCCCATTTCAGGCTGCTGATTCAAGTAACATCATCTTGTCTGGGCCATACAGTTTTTATTTACGTCAAATATTATATTTATTTGCGAAAACAATCTTCCATGAAGAAAAATTTACTTCTGTTTATTGCTGTTTTTCTGGGCTTTAAAGCGGTCAAATCCCAAACCGGAAAATCACAGGTTGTGATGGTCAATGCCACAGCCAATACCAACGGAACCATAGGTTTGAAATGGCCGGCAGAAAGCTGGTCCGGTACATTTGATATTTACCGCAGAGCGCTTGGAACAGCATCCTGGGGTAATGCTTTAACAAGCCTGGTAGGAACCGCCAACACATGGACAGACAATACTACCAAAAAGGGTGAGAGTTACGAGTATTTGCTGGTAAAGACCAGCGGAGGAAGTAATTCCTCACTCGGATATATTTGGGCGGGAAATCTGGTTCCCGAGACACCCTCGCTGGGTGGCATCATCCTGTTGCTGGACAGTGCTTATCTCAAGTCACTGGCAACAGAAATTTCTGCTTTGCAGAAACAATTGAAAGAAGAAGGATGGGTTGTTTCAACGCTTTCGGCAGGCAGAAAAGAAAGTGCACAGATGGTGCGCAACCGCATCATTGCCGAATACAACCGCAGAAACAGTAATGTTAAAACACTCATGATTATTGGCAGGGTGCCGGTACCCTACAGCGGAAATTATCTGGCTGCCACAGGCCAGGTGTATCCGCCCGACGGGCATCCCGATCACGCCGGTGCCTGGCCCGCAGACGGTTATTATGGCGATATGGACGGTGTTTGGACGGATGCTTCTGTTACCAATACTTCAGGTTCGCAAACCCGCAATCACAATAAACCAGGGGATGGCAAGTTTGATCCTACCAAATTTCCGGGGACAGTGGAACTGGAAGTGGGTCGCATTGACTTGTACGATATGCCTGCTTTCAGCAAAAATGATACCCTGTTGGTGCGCAAATACCTGCGCCGCAACATGCTATGGCGCACCAACCGCCTAACCACTGTAGAAAGAGCATTGATTGATGATAATTTTGGTTCTCTGAACCTTTCCAGCACCGGGTTTCAAAATTTTTCCTGCATGTTCCCGGTTGACAGCATTTTCGAAAATCGAGATTACATTTCTACCCAGAAAAGCAATGCTTACCTCTGGAGCTATGGATGCGGCGGTGGTTCCAATACTTCATGCGGCGGAATTGGCACCACTTCAAGTTTCGTTGCAGATTCCATGCGGAATATCTTTACCATGCTGGCAGGTTCGTATTTTGGCGACTGGGATCAGCAAAACAACATTCTGAGAGCGCCGCTTTGCAACAGTGCCCTTACCAGTGCATGGGGCGGCATCCCCAAATGGTATGTGCATCACATGGCATTGGGTAAAAATATCGGCTATGGTGCAAAGCTCTCTATAAATAACGTAACAGATTACTGGAATGGCGGATTCAATATGAGCGACAACAAAGTACATATAGCCCTTCTCGGCGATCCTACACTGAAAATGAGACATCTTGCACCTGTTGCCAAGGTAAATGCCACCAGCCAAAACAATTTGGTAAAACTCAACTGGAGCAAGGCTCTGGGTAAGCACGACGGATACGTGATTTACCGCTATGATACGGCCGCAAATACCTATTTTAGGGTGAATAAAAACTTTATCATTAAAGATACTTTCTATAATGACAGTACCAATTTTAATAATGGTAAAAACACCTACACCGTAAGGGCCATTCGCCTGGAGACAACAGCTTCAGGAACCTGGTATAACCTTGGTTCAGGGGCTTTTGTCAATGTGAACCACTTAAATACCAGCCGTGTTGTTTCTGCGCATCTGAGGGGAATCAGCATTCACCCCAATCCGGGCAATGCCGAAATGCAGGTTACCTTGGCTGCAGCGGCAGATGAAGGATGGAAAGTGAGCCTTACCGACCTTACCGGAAGAACCATATCTGAACAGGAAATAATCCCCGGAAATACTTCAGTAAAAATCAACACCAATGGACTTTCTCAGGGTTGTTACATGGTGCTTGTTAGCCATAACGGCAGCTATATAGCAGCTGAAAAGTGGATTAAAAACTAACAGCCAATCTGATATCAGTTACAGCGTAAACTAAAAAGGTCAAAATAGTTCCTTCCTCCGCGGAACCAGTTCAATTACCTTTGCGACACGGTCATGAAGGAATTGCTTGCACTTAACATTTACTTTAAGCGTTATGCAGGTAAAATGCTGTTTGGTGTTTTCTGTATTGTGCTCAGCAACCTGGTGGGTGTGTATGTGGCTGTATTTGTGCGCGAGGGGCTGAACGAAGCGGTCGCGCACAACCGCGTTGCCTCCGGACTTGGCGGTGAAGCCCTGATGGGTATGGTGTATGCCTCAGCATATGGCTTTGTGGCATTGTTGCTTCTGGCAGCCGGCCTGAAAGGTTTGTTTATGTATCTGATGCGGCAAAACATTGTTGTGGTGAGCCGCAAGGTTGAATTTGACCTGAAAAATGATATTTACAACCATTATCAGCGGCTGGGTTTGTCGTTTTACCGCTCGCATTTTACGGGCGATATGATGGCACGCATAGGCGAAGATGTGAGCAATGTGCGCATGTATGTGGGTCCGGCAGTAATGTATTTTGCCAATATCATATTCACCTTTATTACGGTTATCACGCAAATGCTGATGGTAAATTCACAGCTGACCTTTTGGGTATTGATACCCCTGCCATTGCTGAGCTACAGCATTTACCATGTAAGCAAAATTATAAACCGAAGTAATACCGATATACAAAATAAGTTGAGCGTGCTGACCACGGCTTCTCAGGAAACTTTCGCAGGCATTAGGGTTATCAAATCGTTTGGTGCGGAAAATGCATTTTTTGAGGACTTTTCAGCCAAAAACGAAGAATACCGCAAGCTCAACATGCGGCTGGCAGTAGTAAACAGCCTGTTTTTTCCGCTGATGATTCTGCTGGTTGGCATCAGCACACTCATGGTTTTATATCTTGGCGGCAAGGCAGTGGAGGCGGGTACCTTCAGTGCAGGTAACATTGCCGAATTTATTTTGTATTTGAACATGCTGATCTGGCCTGTAGCCAGCCTGGGGTGGACCACTGCGCTAGTGCAGAAAGCAGCGGCCAGTCAAAAGCGTATCAACGAATTTTTAGAGCACTACACTGAAGAAGAACCAGAAAATCCGATTCCGTTTAGTTTCAACCGGGAGATTTTACTGAACGGCATAAGCTTCAGCTATGCCGGTGCCGTAAGGCCAACATTGGATAACATCAGCCTTAGCATTCCCAGAGGAAGTATGCTTGGCATTACCGGTAAAACAGGGTGTGGCAAAAGCACGCTGGCACAGCTGTTGACGGCACAAAACATACCCAACAACGGTAAAATTTTATTTGATGACAATGCGCCGCAGGCTTTCTCTCGCCGTGATTTCAACAGCCGTATAGCTTTTGTACCGCAGGATGTGTTTTTGTTTAGCGATACCCTTGCGGACAACATCGCATTCGGATTGTCAGAAGGCGAAGAAAGTGATGAAAAAGTGACAGAAGCAGCTATGCTAGCCGGACTTGGAGGCGATATCGCACAATTACCGCTGGGATTGAAAACCATGCTGGGAGAGCGTGGTGTGTTGTTGTCGGGCGGTCAAAAACAGCGCGTTTCCATTGCCAGGGCTTTGATAAAAGATGCTGAAATTTACATTTTTGATGATTGTCTCAGTGCCGTGGATGCGGATACCGAAAAAGAAATCATTCATTCCCTTATCCAAAAGTTGCAGGGTAAAACCGCTATCATCATCAGCCACCGCCTGGCTTCGCTGCAAGCGGCAAATCATATTATAGTGATGAATGAAGGTAAGATTTCAGAATCAGGCACATTTTCCGAGCTTGTGCAGGCGGGAGGCAGTTTCGCTGAACTCTATCAATTGCAGTCCAGAAAGAACTGATATTATGAAGAATCAAAACAATTATTTTCCACGGGGGAAATAATTTTGCAATCTCGATTTCATTCCAATACATTTGTTCTAAGTACTTGAAAATAAGGAGATACATAATATATGGGAGAAGACTACCGCAACGAACAAGAAGAAATTTATTCCAAAAGAATCAGAGCAGGCAAACGAACCTATTTTTTTGATGTAAAGGCTACCCGCAACAACGACTATTACATCACCATCACGGAGAGCAAACGCAGCAAGTTTGATGACGGAAGCTTCATCAAAACAAAAATTCATCTGTACAAAGAGGATTTTCACAAATTCAGGGATGCGCTTCAGGAGACCATTGGCCATGTGAAGACGAACCTGTTGCCTGAGTATAATTTTGACGAATACCTAAGCAGGGATTCGGAGGAGCCTAAAGATCGCGAATAGTTCACTGCCTTTACAGAATGATTCGGGTGCCTGAAGGCGTCCTGACGCTCTATTTTGTGCATCTTTGCAACCATGTTTAAGAAAATAGTCTTATACGGACTGGCTTATGGCTCGGCTGCCACTGCCATGCATCTGATATATTGGTACAGGGATTTGTATCTTACCCCATCTTTTGGTTCGGTATTGCCCCTGCTGGGGAATGTGGTTTTTACAGGACTCGCTGTCTGGCAATTTCTCAAACAATTGAAAAAAGAATCCGCAGAGCCGGTTAATCTGGGTAAAGCGCTTTTTGGCAGTCTGCTCACCTCCCTGCTGGTTGCGATGTGCACCATTGCGGGATTGCAGCATGTATTGAAAAACGAACCCGGAAAAATCAAGTCATGTACGGACATAGCTATGAAGCATCAAACGGCCCGCATACAAAAGGAAACCAAAAAAGAAGAGCAGGCAGCCAAAATTGAAGAGGCCAAAGCCTACGTAAGCAAGCAGCTTGATCCCATGTCAATCAGCGTTTCGCAGATACAGATGTGCCTGAGTACGGGCGTTGTAATAGCTTTGCTGGTATTTGTGCGCAGCGGACGAAATTCATGAAGAAAATTGTGGGTAAAATATGGCTGGGCTGGGCCGGACTGTGGTTCGCGTCGCTGTTTTTGGCCATGTGGCCGCTTTTTTATGTATTTCTGTCATTTAAGAAAACCCATCCTGTGGCACACAGATTGCGAAGGGTATGGGGCGTGCTCACCTGTATTCCCGCAGGCCTGATTCCCGTCATTACCCGTGAAGCAGAAATTCCCAAAGGCCGGCGGATTATCTATTGTGCCAATCACTGCAGTTATCTGGATATTCTGACCTGCGGCACTTATTTGCCCGGCTTTAATTTTTTTATGGCCAAAATGGAACTAAGCAAAGTTCCTTTGTTTCGCAAATGGTTTGAAACACTGGATGTTCCTGTGAAAAGGGAAAACCTGCGCAGTTCGCACGCCGCTTTTCACCTGGCTGCTAAAAAAATGCAAGGTGGTGCCCAAATGATTATTTTTCCTGAAGGCAAAATACCACCCGATACTCCAAAGCTACACAAGTTTAAGCCGGGTGCCTTTCGCTTGGCTATAGAACAGGAAGCGGTAATAATTCCCGTAACTTTGCCTGACAATCACAAAAGGATGGATGTATATTCTTGGATTGCATTTCCTGGGATTATGAGAATGAATATTCATGAAGCGATAGATACACACGGCATGAGTGCTGAGGATTCGAATAAACTGGGACAATACGTTTTTGGAGTGATGGAAAATAACCTCAAAAAAAGCAAGGGTTACGCATGAAAATAACGCCCGAAAAAGTACAGGAACTGGCCGCCTTGTCACGCCTGAAGTTTGAAGGCGAGGCTGCAGAAAAAATGCGCCGTGATCTGGAAAACATCCTGGAAATGTGCGAAAAACTGAATGAAGTAAACACCGATGGTGTGGAGCCCCTGATTTACATGACCGATAGGGTAAACAACCTTCGTGAAGACAAAGTGGAGCAGGGAATTACCCATGAGGAAGCGCTGAAAAACGCGCCCCAAAAAGATAGTGATTTTTTCCGTGTACCCAAAGTGATAAGCCAGACTGACTGATGCCGGACAATGCCCTCATATCTCTCACAGGCATTCAGAAACGCTATGAGCTTGGTGAACAGGTAGTGTATGCGCTTCGCGATATAAACCAGCAGATATTTCGGGGTGAATACTTGGCCTTGATGGGCCCCAGCGGATCGGGGAAAAGTACCCTGATGAATATCATTGGCTGTCTGGATACGCCTACCGCCGGAACCTATATATTGAATGGCAAGGAGGTGAGCAGTATGACAGACGGGGAACTAAGCCATATCCGAAACCATGAAATAGGGTTTGTGTTTCAGACATTTAACCTGCTGAGCAGGCTTACTGCGCTTGACAATGTGGCGTTGCCTCTGGTATATGCCGGTGTAAGCAAAAAAGAGCGGACCGAACGGGCCAAGGCGGCATTGAACGATGTGGGACTTAGCGACCGAATGGGCCACAAACCCAATGAGCTTAGCGGCGGTCAAAAACAGCGTGTGGCTGTGGCCAGGTCTCTCACCAACAATCCCAGCATCCTGCTGGCAGATGAACCTACCGGGAACCTAGATACCAATACCAGTAAGGAAATTATGGCCTTGTTTGATGAAATTCATGCAAAAGGCAACACCATTATTCTCGTAACACACGAAGAAGATATTGCCCGCTATGCCAGGCGTATGGTGCGTGTGCGGGATGGTTTGATTGAGAATAACGCCTGACAGTGCATCACTTTCGGATAATAAATTCTACCCTGCGGTTAACTGCCCGCCCCTCTTCGGTTTCATTGTCTTCCACAGGCTCGGTGTCGCCTTTGCCATCATGCTTCATGCGTGAGGCAGAAACGCCCTTTCGAGCGAGATAATCGAAAACAGCCTTTCCCCGTTTTACCGATAATTTAAGATTGTCGTCTGCAACCCCCTGATTGTCGGTGTGTCCGGTAATTTCAAGTTTCCAAGCGATGTTCTCCACCAGTTGTTCAGCAAGACTGTCGAGGACAGTGAAAGACTCTGGCAACAAGCGTGCACTGCGTTTTGCAAACTGCACATCCCTGAGCACAAAAATTTCCCTCGATTCGGCCTGCTCTGTAAACGTGGAGTCGGGCACGCAGTTTTCTGTATTACAGGGACAGTTGGTGCCAGCGGCTTTCTCAATAAGCACAGGATTTTGAAAATAATAATAAATTTCACCTGTTGTGGCACCATTGAATAAAGAGTCCAGCGGCCAGAATTTTGTATCTGCCTTGTGGCTGAACTGTCCGATGTATACGTATTGCTCATCTCCGGTTGCCACAAAAGAACCTGCAATTGTCATCCAGGAATCTCTGAGTGCCATAGGAACCGACTTTGGCGAGAAAACCCTGGAAGGCATGTCAGCCAGCAGATCCCGAGCATATACTGTATTAAGTTCAGTCCCCAAAAAAACAGCACCCAGGCTGTTTATGGCATAATTATTATCGTTTTTCAACCGTATCTGAAATTGAAAACAATACGTTCTGCCTTGTTCCGGCTTTTTCTTTAATGTTCCGCGAATGACTTCATAATTGGCTCCGGCTGCGCGAAATCCCATAAACTGTTGGCCAAACTCACGGTAGTAATCTGGAGATTCATTGGCGGTGCCCCAGCCTTTTAGAAGTGTGTTGTGGAAATAGAGTTTTCCCAAACCTTCTTCTTTTTTAATTGTATTAAAACCCGGATTTACAATCATGTTTAGTTCATCGTATACAGGGGCAGCATTTTGACCTGCAAGCGCACCTAATCCCGGGAACATGGATATAAGCATTCCATCTTTCCAAATAATATTTTCCTTATTAATTGTAACATTGGCCTCACCTTTGGTTGATTCTGTATTTATGCCAATAATTCCGGTTATGGGTTTTATTACCAAAGTGTCTGTGGTTTTGCCATTTACTTTGTTTAAATAAATATTAAACCCCAGCATAATTTTCTCAAAATTGATATGGGTTTTACCGTCGGTAAAAAACAGGTTTACATAAGGACTATCGGTACCGGATACAACCATGGAATCATTGCCCATTATTGCCCGGCCTGAATCCAGCGGAGTTATCTTATATTTTTTATCCCGGCGGTAATTAACGGTTACAAATGGTTTACCTTCCTCGTTGTACCACGTCCAGTCACCTTCGAGGTATCCGGCACCGTCTTTTGCTGCGTAATTGCCTGTTTTAAATAATTTTCCATCATCATTGATAAAAGTCCAAGTGCCTTTTCTGTATTCCTGA
>VGGQ01000026.1 GCA_016868535.1 Bacteroidota bacterium
TGCCGGATCAGTCACAAAAAATGCTCAAAACAATTGTAGGAACTGCTAATACAAGCAACATGAACAAACACTATGTGAATGTTCTTGTTGCGACGAACGCTAAAAAGATAGTCAAAATAAACGGAACTTTTGTTAGCTCAACCGCATTTACAGATGTATCATGCGCGGATCATTCCTATGTACAACTGAATGTAAATAACCCCTCTTCAAATGTAATTGAATGCGACTCGGGTCTTATTGCTGTGGCTTATGGTGTAGGACGATACGAAAGCTATAGCTATTGTTCCGGAGCATTGTTTGAAAATCTGGAGTATGATTTTACCCTAAAACGTGCGAGCAAATGTCCCAAATATCCGGTTGATATCTCAGCGAAAGTACCAAAAACAGTTAAACCACTCGCAATTCTTTGGGACTTTGGCGATAATACCCCACGCGATACAGGAAGAAAGGTTACGCATGCATTTTTGAAGACAGGTTCATTTTATGTTACCATGAAGGTTGTGGTAAAAGTACCCTGCGGAGCCAATGATACATTTACACGCTCAAAAATTATTGATATTTTACCCGGCCCGACCCTCAACTTTCCGGACACCTTAATCAAATGCGGAAATGCCCGAATTAACGAGACATTTGACGCAGGATCAAGTGTGAAATTTCTGTACAAATGGCAGGATAGTTCTGCCAAACGTTTCTATACGGCTACCAATACAGGCAAGGTATGGGTGAGGGTGAGAGATACATCCACCAATTGTTCATCAATGGATTCAACCGTTATCGTTAGGGCTGCACAAATTGATGCCAAGCTGAATTATGATACAGCATACAATTGCATTAACGTGAACAGATATGTTCTTTCTGATAACACCAATTACTACGGCGATAGGCTAAAGTCGGTACTTTGGAAACTAGCAAATCCCTATTTGCCCGGTGATACGACCCGACTGACGGATTTAATATTCCGTAAAACGTTTGATTCTATCGGTCAATACTATTTAGAATATATTGTATACACGAAAAAGGGTTGTTCGGATACCGTGAAAACAGTATTGAATGTCAATGGATTGCCAACTGCCAAACTGTGGTCATCCAAATTATTCTATTGTCAGAATTCAACCACCGATCTGATTGATTCGAGTTATGGTGATGGAGGTATTGGAAAAACATTCTGGACTTATGGTGATGGTACTAAGGATACAGTAAACAACCGCTTTGGTAGACACCGCTATACCGGTTATGATACCTTCACCGTGAATATGATAACCCAAACCATTCATGGTTGTACCGATACGCTCGACTCGGCTTTTGTGGTGCACCCTGTTCCGGTTTCTAAAATTACGAAAACCACTAACAATCAGTGTTTCAAACAAAACAGTTTTGATTTTTCAGACAATAGCAGTCCGTTGCCATACGGTACGTATAACCGCTACTGGCACTATAATGGCACATCCACAACAGGTGTGTCATCGCTGATAGCTGTTAAATTTAAAGACACAGGTTTCTGGACAGTCACCCGTATTGATACATCGGACTATGGGTGTATGGATTCTGTTAAGGCCACAGTTTATGTGGCTCCTGAGCCTAAGGCGCGCTTGGTGGTTACCGACAGCAATAAGTGTTTTAATCAGCATTTCTTCAACCTAGATGACCGCTCTATAATTGGTTCGGGTGCCGTTGCGTCACGCAAATGGACTTTCTCTGATGGTAGTACAAGTACCTCCAAAACTCTCACCAAAAAGAAGTTTTCTGCATGGGGTGTTTATACCGTCAAGCTAGTGGTAACCTCTGGGCTTGGATGTAAAGACAGTTTAACCCGTCTTCTGGATGTGAGCCCTTCCCCTAAGTCTGCTTTCAGTGTGAATGATGATATTCAGTGTATCATAGGCAATAGTTTTTCATTCAGCCCTGATAATATCTTGGTTGTTCCCGGTATTACAGTCTCTCATAAATGGGATTTTGGTGATAATGCTACTTCGACTGCCCAAAGCCCGGTGTATTCATATTCAGATACCGGTACCTATAAGGTTAAATATATTATGTCTACAAGCCAGGCCTGCCATGACACTACAATTCGCATCATGCGTGTTGTGCCAACTCCGAAACCTTCGTTTACAAAGTTGCCTGACAGCACTTGTCTTGGCAAGGCGAAATTTAGCTTTATCAATACAACCAATTTCAACGGTACCCTCAGCTATGACTGGTCTTTGGGCGATGGTTCCAAAGCTACCACTAGGCATGTAGTTCAGAAAGATTACACCAGTGCAGGTAATTACACCATCAAACTTATTGTTACTTCGCTTGCAGGTTGTAAGGATTCAACCACCAGAATGATAAAGATATTCCCGATTCCGCAGGCAAACTTCAGTATTAATGACGATTTGCAGTGCCTTAATGGAAATAATTTCGTTATTACCGACAATTCCAATACCAATGGAGCAACCGGAGTAACGTATAACTGGAAGATGACCCCCGGTGGAACCTTTACCGGTAAGAACTATCCCAATCAGATATTTACCGATACAGGTAACTACAGTCTTAAACTAGATGTGTTGTCTGACCGCGGTTGTGGCAGTACCATTACCAAGACTATGTATGTAGCTGAAACACCTTATGTTGATGTCACTTTCGATTCGGACGCATGTCAGGATGAGACAGTAAACTTTACGTCCAATACACGCATTAACAAGGGCAGTATTACCGACTACAACTGGAATTTCGGCGATGGTTCCAATGCTGCGGTGGCAAACCCAAGCAAGGTTTACAATACTTCAGGCAAATTCAATGTGAGCCTGACCGTTACTTCCAACAATGGATGTACAGCAACATCAAAAGCTAAGCCCATGACAGTATTTGCCAAGCCTGTTGCAAATTTTATTTCTGATTATTTGCTGTCGCGTGGCATGGAGACCGATTGGAAATTTGTATTTACAGGAAGCAATGCGGTGGGTTATGATTGGCGCTTTGAAGACGGACAAAATAGCAATGCAGGCGGTCCATTATTCCTTACATTTAATGATACGGGTAATTTCCGCGTGAAGCTTATAGTAACCAGTCCAGACTTTTGTGTTGACAGTATCACTAAGTTTATCTTCCTGAAACCCGAGTTGTTGTTCTGGTTGCCAACTTCATTCACCCCAAATAATGATGGGTTGAATGAAACTTTTGGCCCCAATGCCACTTTTGGTTTGAGCAAGTATAGTATGCAGATTTACGATCGCTGGGGTGGTTTGTTGTTTACTACAAACGATCCTGCAAAATCCTGGAATGGAAATGACTACAGCGGTAAGCCACTCCCCGAGGGTGTTTATGCCTACACAATTAATTTCCGATACATAGATGGAAAATTGTTTGTATACAAGGGATCCATAACAATAATTCGATAAATTAGGAAACAAGCTATAAAAGAAAAGCCCCGGAAACGGGGCTTTTCTTTTATGAGACTATGAAAGTTTTATTATCCCAGATAAGATTTCAGGATTTTGCTTTTACTGCTTTTACGCAGGCGCCGCAGGGCTTTCTCCTTAATTTGACGCACGCGTTCGCGTGTTAGGCCCACCTTCTCAGAGATGTCTTCCAGGGTATGGGCAGGATTTCCGTTCAGTCCGAAGTAATATTTCAGTACATCGCGCTCTTTATCGCTGAGGGTACTGATAAGGCGGTTGATTTCGTTTTGCAGCGACTCATTGATAAGGGGCATGTCTGGGTTGGGTTCGTCATTCTGGTCAAGAACGCCCAGCAGGGTATTGTCTTCACCGTCAGCCAGGGGCGCATCGATGCTCAGGTGACGACCACTGCTGCGGAGGGCATTTTCTACCTCGGTGAGAGAAATCTGCAAATGTTCTGCAATTTCTTCAGGCGTTGGTTCACGCTCCAGTGCCTGCTCAAGGCGGGCGGAGGCCTGAGTGATACGTCCAAGACTGCCTACTTTGTTAAGGGGAAGACGAACGATACGGCTTTGGTCTGCCAGTGCCTGAAGGATGCTTTGACGAATCCACCAAACGGCGTAGGATATAAATTTAAAGCCGCGGGTTTCATCGAAACGGCGTGCGGCTTTGATGAGCCCCATGTTGCCTTCGTTAATCAGATCGCCGAGAGTGAGGCCCTGATTCTGGTATTGTTTGCTCACAGAAACCACAAATCGAAGGTTGGCGTTTACCAGTCTTTCCAATGCGGCCTGATCTCCTTCACGGATTCGGCGGGCTAATTCCACCTCTTCCTGCGCATCAATCATCGATACTTTGGAAATTTCGTTGAGATATTTGTCTAGGGATTTGTTTTCACGGTTGGTAAACTGCTTCGAAATTTTTAGTTGTCTCATGATTGCTTTGGCTCTTGAATATAAATTGCCTTGCAAATATACAATCGAAAAGCCAATTTGGCTTTGGAAAATATGCAATAATTTTATTGCAGGGCAGCAGTAAGGTTAAAGACGAGCCATGCGCTTAACCATGCAAGAACCAGATAGGTCGCAAATTGGAGCAACGGCCATTTCCATCCGCCGGTTTCACGTTTCATTACTGCAATGGTGCTCATGCATTGCAGGGCGTAGGCATAAAATATCATCAGGCTGAGTGCATAAGGCAGACCATAAAGTGGTTTCCCTGTTTCAGGATTTACTTTTTGCTTCATCACATCCCTGATGGTCTCGGGCTTGTCTTCTCTGCCTCGAAACAGGGTTGCCATGGTTCCTACGAAGACCTCACGGGCAGCGAAAGACGATATTATGGCGATACCTGTTTTCCAGTCATAACCCAAGGGCTGAATGGCTGGTTCTATGAATTTGCCCAGGTGTCCGGCATAGCTGGCTTCCAGCCTGACTTCGGCTAAATCGGTATTTCGTAGTTTTTCGGTGTATAATCCGTAAGTAGGTTTATCCGTTGTTCTGTAAACCTCATTTTCAGCCATTTCAATTGCATTCCCCGGGCCATAGCTACTGAGCGCCCATAGAATCATGGAAATAATCACGATGACCTTGCCTGCGGAGGTGACGAAACTCATGCTCTTATGCGACATTTGGAGCAGCACGCTTTGAAGACGCGGCAACTGGTATGTAGGCATCTCCAGGATAAATTCGGAAGTTTCTGTGTTTTGGTTTCTTCTTTTGAAAAACAGGGAAATGCCAACAGCCGCTATTATTCCGGCAAAATAGGCCAAGGTCATGATGATACTGCGCAGGCTAAACGGGCCAATTCCGGCTGTTTCCGGAATGGTAAGTGAAATGAGCAGTGCGTAAACCGGCAAACGTGCGCTGCAGCTCATCAGGGGTATTACAAACATGGTGCCCAGCCTTTCCCCTTTGTGCTTAATATTTCGGGTTGCCATAATGCTGGGAATGGCGCAGGCAAATCCACTTATAAGAGGAATTACAGAGCGTCCGTTCAGGCCGATTCTGCGCATAACCCGGTCGGTGATGAAGCTGGCGCGGGTCATATAGCCGCTGTCTTCCAGCAAGCCGATAAACAGGAAAAGTATAGCAATCTGGGGCACAAACACTACTACGCCGGCAATTCCCGGTATAAATCCTTCGCTTAGCATGGAGGTAAAGGTGCCCGGAGGTAAGGCAGTATTTGTCCATTCACTGAGCGTGGCAAATCCCTCCTCTATCCAGTTCATGGGGTATTCTGCCAGGGTGAAAACACCTTGAAAGATGGTGAGCATGATGAAAGCAAAAATCAGGTAGCCAACAATGCGGTGGGTGAGCCAGTAATCGAGTTTAGCGCACCATGCTATTCCGTTGGTCGGTTTTTGGCACACACAAGCAGATATTATCTTTTCTATATGTGCATACCGCGAAAGCGTTTCCGCAGCTACGCCTGCTCTTTTACCTGTTTTAATGCAATCCGCAAGTCGTTCCCGGGTATTTTCCACCATCTTCAATGAAGAAACTTTTGCATGGCTGAGTGCAGGAATTATTGCATCCATGCCATCGCCTTTTCTGGGATTGATTTTTACCACAGGAACGCCCAGTATGTTTTCAAGTTCTGTGGTATTTATCTGCAGGTTTTTCTTTTGTGCCGTATCGTTCATGGTGAGCAAAACGGTCATGGGAATATTTAACTCGGCTACCTGGGAAAACAACAGCAGGTTTCTGCGAAGATTGGATGCATCGAGGATGAAGAAAATTTTGTTTGGTAAATCGACACTATCCAATCCCAGCAGTTCTTTCACTACTACTCTTTCATCCTCAGATTCTGAGTAGAGGCTGTAAATGCCGGGAAGGTCAATGAGCGAAAATTGTGCCCCCCATGATCCATATTTCTTTTCAACGGTAGTTCCCGGTAGGTTGCTGACTTTTTGCCTAAGTCCTGTAAGCCGGTTGAACAGCGTTGATTTTCCGCAGTTCGGATTTCCAATCAGGGCGATGTTTTCAGCCATGAGTTGGTGATTCAGCAGGTTCAACAATCAGCAGTTTTGCTTCAGATTTGCGCAATCCGAGCAGGTAGCCTTCCACATTAAACGCCATAGGATCACCGGCAGGGGCGGTAAATTCAAGCTTAATAAGGGTTCCGGGCACGCAGCCCATGGCAGTTAAGCGGTCTGCCTGCAGGGATGGGGTCAGGGCAGAGATTTTGGCATACATGCCGGGTTTGAGTTCGTCTGCCGTAACCATTGTCCCGCAAAAATAAGGGTTAAATTTCGGTTAAGTCCTTATTTGGCCGCTGTTTTAACCAATTTTTCAGCTACAGGATACCAATCAGGTTTTTCATTGGTGAAGTAGGATTCCGTATAAGAATGAATAATAGAGGCGGCAATCTTTAGCAATGAGCGGTTTTCGGGTTTGGACAATTCTGTTTCGATAAAGCGCATCTTTCTCAAATTAGATTCGCCCATATTGCGGTCATCGGATGATTGAATCTGGTTGTTGAACCAGTTAGAGAAAACGAGGTTGAATGCGCTCAGGCCAGCTTTGGGATTTTTGTGAAGCATCAGCATGTATTGACAGGGTTCCATGCCAGTATCTTGCAGCATCCACTTCTTTAACCATTCTGTGGCAATGGCTTTGGTTGCATATTTAACTGCATTTCGGACCGTGTCGGCAAAGCGCGATTCCCAATCCACATAATTAATGGCATGGCTTGCTATTTTCGGGCTGGGATCTGAAGTAAGGCGCGATAATATTAACTTGCTAAGGTTGGGGTATTGTTCACGCATAACTATCAAGGCTTTTTCTCTTACATCCGAGTCGAAATTGCCCAAAGTAATGCGCTGCAAATTCGATTTGATGGCATTATTATCGTTGAAACTGCGGTATGAGCAATGAGCCAGGGCGGCATTTAGCAGAGGGCTCCAGTTGGATTGCAGAGCGGCAATGATGATGCTGTCCGCCGTTACTTCCAGTTCGGAGTAGGAATTGGGAAACAGTTCGGCAGCGCGGTTGAAAACAACGAGCTGTAAAGCTGGGTTTTTGAGGGTTTGTATGGCCTTTTTTAATGACAGCAGCGGGTAAGGAGCATAACCGTCATTAGGGTAATTTATTTTGCACAGGAGCTGATTGTCGGGGTCTAACAGCCAGAAGTCGGGTTGCTCTGAAAGAAGGAAGGTGAATGATTGCACACGCTTGCTGATTTCAATGGGAAATATACGGGTGGTCGTTCCGGTTTGAACCAGCACTTTGGTTTTCATTGTATAGGTATTTCGGTGGTTTTGAATCTGATTAATATTAAAGTTTATGGATTTAGCGGTTGAGTCCCAGGTTGATAAAACATTGATTTCCGGATTATTACCGGTAAAGTACCATTGATTGAAAAATGGGTGCAGGTCGCGACCAGTAACGGCTTCCATAGCCAGTCTAAGGTGGTCTACCTCAGCAGCTCGGAAACGATTGTCGGTCAGGTATTTTTTAATTCCCTCCCTAAACGCAGCATCCCCAATTTCATAACGGAGCATGTGAAGTATGAGCGCTCCTTTCTGGTAGCTGACAACATCGAAAACATCATCAGCCCGGTGATAATCATACCGTACCAGTTTTTTGTCGGCGCCGCCCATCATGCCATTTAAACGGGTATATAATATGAATTCTTCAAGCAGTTCGTCGGCATTGGCCTTACCATATTTGTATTCGCGCCAGAGATATTCGCCGTAGGTGGCAAAACTTTCATTGAGGGTAATGTTGCTCCAACTTTCAGCAGTAACCAGATCTCCGAACCACTGGTGAAAAAGTTCATGGCTTACATAATCTTCGTAAGTTTCATCGCGGAACTCCTCTTCAGTGGTTTGCAGGTTTTCCATGTGCACGGTAGCACTGGTGTTTTCCATGGCACCACTTACAAAATCCCGAACCACCACCTGACTGTATTTGTCCCAGGGATAATCCACGCCAGTGTATTTGCTGAAGAACTCTATCATCTCGGGCGTATTGCCGAAGATCTTTTTGGCGCGGGATGCATAGGGCTTTTCCACCAGGTAGGAAACGGGTTTATCGTGCCACTTGTCCTGAATTTCTGCCCAGTCTCCGATGGCCATCATCGCGAGATAAGGAGCGTGAGGCAGTTTTTGTTCCCAGCAATCGGTGCGCGTGCCATTGCTGTTTACTTGCGATGAGATTTTGAGACCATTGCTAAGGCTTACCATAGTATCGGGAATGGTCATGCAAATGCGCTGGGTCATCTTTTGGTTGGGTGCATCAATGGTGGGAAACCATCGGCTGTTGCTTTCAGTTTCGCCCTGTGTCCATATCTGGCGTGGTTTCAGCTGGTCGGAGCCATCGGTATTAATAAAGTAAAGGCCCCGGTCCTGTGAGATGGCAGAACCGCTCTCAACCTCTCCTATGTATGGTTTTGCGGTATATTTTATTTTGAGATTTACAAGAGGATTGGCTGTACTGAAAGTTATTCCGGGCTTGATTATCAATTGGAGGTTGTCTTGGTAGGAAAATACAACTGATTTCCACGCATCATTCTGCCTAATCTGCACGGAATGAATATCCATGTATTTGGCATCAAGCAGGATGCTGTCAGTTTCATAGAAATGCATTTTCAGGATGATTTCGGCTTCGCCCAAAAGCTGTTTTTTGTCAAAATCAAAGCTAACATACAGGTTGGTATGTTGCAGGTCCCAGTCGCTGTAGCGGGCTGAGCGGTAATCGGATGGCAGGATTTCATTTTCGCCGGTCCAGGTAGCAATTGCATAGTCAACGGCAGTATCAATTGCCGTGCTATCCACAGCCCAATCGTAGCTGTTTTTGGGAAAAATGCTACATCCAGATAATGTGATAATGGTGAAAAGTATAAGTATCGTTTTTTTCATTGTATCTTATTGTTTGAAGAATTCCCAGGCTTTCTCTGCCTGTTTTTGAAGCATAAGCATGCCATTAAACACGCTGGCACCCTGATTTGTTGCCTTTTTCATTAACAATGTGTCTTCGGGATTATAAACAAGATCGATGATGGTGTGATTTGGTGAAACGTATTCGAATGGGATAGGGGGACATTCGTCAATGTACGGGTGCATGCCCTGCGGGGTGGTATTAATGATAAGGTTGTTGGTTTTTATCGTTAATGTATCCATTGCTTCATAGCTAATCTGATCCAATTGCGGATTGCGACTGACAATGGTATAAGGAATATTGTATTGAACTAAAACATAGCAAACGGCTTTTGCAGAACCACCGGAACCCAAGACCAAGGCTTTTTCTGATTTTTCTGCGCCGGCCGAGAGCAATAGCTCTTCAAATCCGAATACATCTGTATTGTATCCTATTAAGGAATAATGACTGCCATTTCTGCGAATACTGACCGTGTTTACAGCACCAACTTCAAGTGCTTCGGCTGAGATTTCGTCCAGATAAGGGATGATTTCTGTTTTGTAGGGAATGGTTACGTTGATGCCGCGCAATTCTGTACGCTTTTCCAATAGCCCAGGCAAGTCCTTGATATTTTGCAGCGGGAAAAGCCTGTATTCCCAGTCTGTAACACCTTCCCTTCGGAAAATCTGAGAAAACAATTCGGGAGACCTGCTATGGCCAAGGGGATTGCCTATCAGGCCCAGCAAGTGCATATTACCTTTTGGAGAATTTAGATTTGAGTGCCTGATAAATCATGGGGCAAATGGAGATGAAAATGATGCCCAGTACTACTTTTTCAAAGTTTTTCATCACCCATTCATTGCTGCCCAGCAGGTAACCGGCAATGCTTATGCTGCAAACCCACAGGACAGCCCCTGCGATACAATAACCGATAAACTTTCGATAGCCCATGGTGCCGAGTCCGGCGGCGAATGGGGCAAAGGTTCTTACAATGGGCACAAATCTCGCCATGATGAGGGTTTTGCCACCATGTTTTTCATAAAAAGCGTGGGTTTGGTCCAGGTATTCACGTTTCAGTAATTTCCATTTTAGGTGGAATATACGCACCCCGATTCGGCTGCCTATGAAATAATTGGTGTTGTCGCCCAAAAGCGCTGCTGTTATCAATAAGGGTATGAGAATGAAGATGTTGAATTCGTTGTTCGGATTAGCTGCAAGCATACCTGCTGTAAAGAGCAATGAATCACCGGGGAGAAAGGGCATTACGACCAGACCTGTTTCTATAAAAACAATAAGAAATAGAATGGCATAGAGCCAGCTGCCGTAATTTTGTATCCAGCCAGTCATAGTGCCTCTGATATCAGACAAGAGACCCCAAACCTCAGAGAAAATATTTAAAACGGTCATTGGTTCTGCAATTTTACTTCAAATTGGCGGTTTATAATACCATAACTGTATTTTTGAATGATGAAATTTTGCCGGATAACGTTCTTTTTGTTAATTGTGATCTCAATTATTGGCTGTAAGGCCATTGCACAAAAACAGCCCCAAAAAGCAAGGTCAAAGTCGGGTTGCAACTGTGGTTTTTGAGTAATATTTGTATTTTATTTTATTTGTTTTTTCTATAATTTTAAGTTGTGGGGAAGGTAAAATATCCGGAACTGGAAAAGGGTATGTTTCATGGATTGCACAAGGCGGTTCAGGAGTGAACTGGCAGTTCATTGCCGGTGATACATCAGGCTTTAACCGAGCAGGATGATCGTTCAGCGAAGAAGCTGCTGGCGATTCGCACAGCATTGGGAATCATCCGTGAGCGCGAGGCAACTGATGGGGCGGGGTACGTTGATGCTGATATAGGTTCGAAAATTGTTAATGAGCCCGTTACGGATTACGCTATGCGGGATCTTGACCGCCTTTATACTTACTGGGATTATCTGAAATGGTATTTTCTGGATCGTGTGGAGCCAATTAAAAGCAAGGTGATGAAAATGTATCCTGCAACCAGCCGGAACCATCAGCTGGTGGTGCGCTTGGTAAACCGATATTTTGATCAGTATTTCTTAAACAAGAACTATGGCTTGTTTTATGCTCCCTTTGATGTGAGGCTTCCTGTTCACGGTGCCAAAAAGATAGCGCCATGGTTCAGCCCGATTTGACCAAATTGGGTGTGCGTGGTTGTTTTGGTGTTCCTGATATACTGGTAGAAATTGTTTCACTGGGAAATTCTCGTTACGATATGAACGTTAAATTCAAGCTCTATGGGGCTTTTGGGGTTAAGGAATACTGGATAGTTCGACCGCATGAACGCATCATTTTGATTTATGTTCAGGAAAATAAAAAATATATCGGTTTGCTGCCTTTTATCGAGGGTAAAATTCTGTAGGGATGACCTTTCCTGATTTTGTTCTGCCGGTGGATACTGTGTTTGAATATCTGCCAATAGATTAAGTATATTTCTCTTTGATAATCAACAAAAAATGTTATAATTTTTGTAATTTCGCACCCCGATTAATAACATGACAACAGAAACCACTTCATATCTTCCTTGCAAAGTAAAAGATATTAGCCTAGCCGAATGGGGCCGCAGGGAAATCCGCATGGCGGAAGCCGAAATGCCCGGTTTGATGGCAATTCGTGAAGAATTCCGCGTAAATCAGCCCCTCAAGGGTGCGCGTGTTGCCGGCTGTCTTCACATGACCATTCAGACTGCCGTTCTGATCGAAACACTGAAAGAACTGGGTGCCGAAGTTACATGGAGCTCCTGTAACATTTTCTCAACCCAGGACCATGCAGCAGCTGCCATTGCCGCTGCAGGTATTCCTGTGTATGCCTGGAAAGGAATGACTGAAGAAGAGTATGAGTGGTGTATCGAGCAAACCCTGTATTTCGGTCCTGACCGTCAGCCGCTGAATATGATTCTGGATGACGGCGGTGACCTTACCAACGTGGTGTTGGATAAATACCCTCACCTGGCTGCCGGTATCAAAGGCATCAGCGAAGAGACTACCACCGGTGTTCACCGCCTGTATGAGCGTGTTACCAAAGGAACTCTGCCTATGCCTGCCATCAACGTGAATGACAGCGTTACTAAGAGCAAGTTTGACAACAAATATGGTTGCAAAGAATCGCTTGTGGATGCCATCCGCCGTGCTACCGATGTGATGCTTGCCGGTAAAGTGGCTGTGGTTTGCGGATACGGTGACGTAGGAAAAGGAAGTGCCGACAGCCTTCGTGGTGCCGGTGCCCGTGTTATTGTGACCGAAATAGATCCCATCTGCGCCCTACAGGCTGCTATGGATGGTTATGAGGTAAGAACCCTTGAAAATGCCATACCCAGAGCTAACATCGTGGTTACCGCAACCGGTAACTGCCAGATTGTGACCGACAGGCATTTCAAGCTGATGAACGACAAAACCATCGTTTGTAACATTGGTCACTTCGATAACGAAATTGATATTGCCTGGCTGAACAGCAATTATGGCAGCACCAAATACACCATTAAGCCGCAGGTTGATGTTTACAATATCGATGGCAGGGAAGTGGTTGTTCTTGCAGAAGGTCGTCTGGTGAACCTAGGCTGTGCCATGGGTCACCCCAGTTTTGTGATGAGCAACAGTTTCACCAACCAGACACTTGCGCAAATTGAGTTGTGGAAAAACCACAGCAATTACGACAACAAGGTGTATGTGTTGCCCAAGCATCTGGATGAAAAAGTAGCACGTCTGCACCTTGCCCATATTGGCGCTGAGCTTACCGTTCTTACCCATGAGCAGGCCGATTATATTGGCGTGGATGTACAGGGACCTTTCAAGAAAGACCAGTACCGCTATTAAAATTTATAGTGATTAAAAGAAGGCTATCCGAAGGGGTGGCTTTTTTTAGGATTATAAATTGTGGGATCGCAGTGATTTTACTTCTGCAATAATGCTGTGGTAATAGCGATACCAGCGTTGAATGCCCAATTCTTTTGCTTCACGGTGCTTTGTATCCGCGGCCCAGTTTTTAACCGAGTCCATATCTTTCCAATAACTGATAAATGATCCGCGACCATTGGCTTTAAAACTTTCATATCCCAAAAAACCGGGCATTTTGTATGCCAGCTGAAGTGTTAATTCATCATATTCGGAGTAGCCCTCCAGATCGTCAGACAGATAATAATTAAATACCGAGGCAATGTATGGCGCTTCCGGTGGTGTATTGTCTTTCCAGTTAATCATAGAACAAAGATGTCGGATAAACGCTTACCATCAAACTTTCGGATGCCTTTTTTATGGTTACTCTTGCCCCAATGCTTTCAGGAAATCCTTATCTGAAGCAGGTTTTGTTGTTTGCCTTTGGATTAAAACTCTTTTATCTCTTGGTTGAAAAACTACTGCCAAACGGCTGGAATGGAATTGAGCATATTTTTGATGTTTTTGCCCGCAATGATTCGGGGTGGTGCCACCTGCTGCTTGGCAGCAGACATCCCTTACATTTTTTCCTTTGTATCCAACAATAATTGCCTTATTCCGTCAGCCTATATTATCATTGACCTAAAACCCGGATCTGGTGTATGTTACGTCCTCGTTATTGGTTCATATTATACTAACCTGGTTTTGGGTAGTTATATTGTTCAAATGGCTTGAAACCACGGGCATGGGACCCTGCAAGATTTTCATATACAGTATATTTTTTCAGGTATTTCCCTACCATTTTTTCTACCATGTGTATTACAGCGAAGTGTTGTTTTCCATCTTGTTTTTGTGGGCTTTAATATTGGTTTCAGTTAAGTCGCATTTTTCGCTTGCGGCAGCTGTATCATTGCTTACGCTTTGCAGACCCACCGGTATTGTATTTTCTGCAGGACTGGGGTTTTGGCCTATAACGGTTGGTTTTGTATAATGAAAGAAAAAGGAAAGATAAAACCAATAGTCGCCTTACTGTCTAACCCCTGAGCATCGTTATTTTGGATGGTATATCTGCATTTTCATTGCGGTGATGCGATGGCTTCAGCAATACGCAATCAGCCTCGAGACATACCTATACCTGACCCGGGGAATCACTGTTTGCGGGCGGACAATGGTATGAGCAGACTATATCTGTATATGCGCTTTTGCTTTTGGTAATTACTTTTATATTGTTTAGGAAGGTCAGAGTCGGCGAAAAACTCTTTGTGGCTATTAACGCACTGTTTCCATTAATTACCGGGAGTGTGGCTAGTTATTACCGATATTTTCGGTAATTCCGCAGCTTTATCCAAGGCTTTTCACCGCCGTAGAGGCGAGGTAGAAGTGGGTTGTGCCGCTGCAGGTATGCTGCTAAATATTCTACTTTATTACGTTTGGGTTAGTGTGCTGCCGCCTTGTCCTGAAGCATGGCTAGCTTATGGATCAAGCGGCAACAGTTTCTTCAGTTTCAGCCGGCTCATCATCTTCATCGGTAATGTCTTTTTCAATTACCAGGTTATCAATGATAAACTCTTGTCTTTCGGGGGTGTTTTTGCCCATATAATAACTCAGCACTTTTTCTATACTGCTGTCGGCGCTCAATACTACAGGCTCCAAACGGATATCCGAACCAATAAACCGGGCGAATTCTTCGGGTGATATTTCTCCCAGCCCTTTAAATCGGGTAATTTCAGGTTTGCCCCCAAGCTTTCTGATTGCGCGCTGCCGTTCTTCATCGTTGTAGCAATAGATGGTTTCTTTTTTGTTCCGGACCCTGAAAAGCGGGGTTTGCAAAATATACAGGTGTCTGTTTCTTACCAAATCAGGGAAGAACTGCAGGAAGAATGTCATCATCAGCAGGCGGATGTGCATACCATCCACATCGGCGTCGGTTGCCAGTACGATTTTGTTGTAGCGCAGGTTGTCTACAGTTTCTTCAATATCCAGTGCATGTTGCAAAAGATTGAATTCTTCATTTTCGTATACTATTTTTTTCTTTAGTCCATAACAGTTTAATGGTTTACCACGTAAGCTGAAAACCGCCTGCAAATCGGGATTCCGGCTTTTGGTAATGCTTCCGCTGGCACTGTCTCCTTCTGTGATGAAAAGCGTGGTTTCAAAGCGTTTTTCGTTTTTCTCATCGGGGAGATGAACACGGCAGTCGCGAAGTTTTTTATTGTGCAGGTTGGCGCGTTTGGCTCTTTCCTTTGCCAGTTTCTGCACTCCGGCCATGTCTTTGCGCTCGCGCTCGTTTTGCAGAATTTTTTTCAGCAGTGCATCAGCGGTAGCCGGGTTTTTGTGCAGGTAATCGTCCACCTGTTTTTTAACAAATTCTAGAATTCCGGTTTTTATACTTGGGCCATCGGGACCCATATCGGCACTGCCCAGTTTGGTTTTGGTCTGGCTTTCGAAAACGGGCTCCTGCACGCGAACGCTCACTGCTGCAGTAATGGAGCCGCGAATGTCTGAGGCATCGAATTCCTTTTTGTAGAACTCGCGTATGGTTTTCACCATGGCCTCACGGAAAGCCTGCAGATGTGTGCCGCCCTGTGCGGTATATTGTCCGTTTACAAACGAGTAGTAATCTTCCCCGTAACTATCGGTGTGGCTGAAGGCAATCTCTACATCGGTTCCTTTTGCATGAACAACAGGGTACAGCATGGTTTCGGGGTTTACTTTGTGTTCAAGTAAATCCAGCAGACCGCGTTTGCTGCTATAATTCTCGCCATTGTAGTTAATGGTGAGTCCGGCATTAAGGTAGGTGTAGTTTTTAATTTGCTCCCGCAGATAATCATTGACAAACTTGTAGTTTTTGAAAATGCTGTCATCAGGTTCAAATATGGTAAGTGTGCCGTTATTTTCTTTTACATCAAATTCTGGTAGGTCTTCTTTGAGTTCACCTTTGCAGAATTCGGCTTTTTTGGTTCGGCCATTGCGGAAGCTTTGCACACAGAAATAATGACTGAGAGCGTTAACTGTCTTAGTTCCTACACCGTTCAAACCAACAGATTTCTGGAAGGCACGGCTGTCGTACTTGCCGCCTGTATTGATTTTGCTAACGCAGTCAATAACCTTTCCAAGGGGAATACCACGTCCGTAGTCACGCACGGTAACGCGATGTTCTTCCACCTTTACTTCTATCTTTTTGCCGTTGCCCATCACATGCTCATCGATGGAGTTATCGAGGATTTCCTTTACCAGCATATAAATACCGTCATCGGCCGCCGTACCGTCACCCACCTTGCCTATATACATGCCGGGACGAAGTCGGATATGCTCTTTCCAGTCAAGACTTCTGATTTCGTCTTCGGTATACCTGGATGTATTTTCCATTATAATTGCAATATTATAATTTGATTTGCGTGCGCTCCACCATAGTTGTTCACAGTCTTACTAAATTTGCGCATGCGTTTTTCTATTTTATTTATGTTGTCGTTGCTTTCTGTGGCATGTCAGACCGAAATGGATAAGAAACTGTCTGTGATACAACCCTATATAGGTCAGGTGCAGGATTCCATGAATGTAAACCGAATTCCTGATTCTATGGCAGTACATTTTCAGCAGTTTGCGGCACATTTTCCACAGCACAAGGCCAGTGAAAAACTGCTGTATGCCGCCACAATTTTGGCGGAGAGTAGCGGACGGTATTTTGAGTGCGGGAAATGGTGTGAGATGTATGTGGCGCATTACCCACAGGGGCGGTATTTGTTTCCTGCAATAGTAGCGGCCGCAAATAATTATGAAAGAACCGGGCAGTTTGACAAGGCAATTCAGTATTATGACAAAGCTGCTTTGCAAAATCCGGGTTCCACTTTGGGGAAGCAGTGTGCCCAAACCTCAGCCATGTTAAAAAAAGGCCTGATCACACCTGAGCAGCAGCTGTATTATATTCTGCAGCAAACCACAGATACTGCGGAATAATTATTTCTTCTTTTTCTTCTTAAATTCACCGCGTTTCCACGCATCGAGGAATTGCATCCATGTCATGGGACTCAGGTAATTCTGCGGCGGTGCCTGTTTGTAATAATACAATTGCTGCACCCTACTCTGGGCAATCATCTGCTGGCTTGCTTTTGCATCTGCCGGTGACAGTTTCATCTCTTCCTTGGCAGCTTCCAGTTCTAGGTTTTTACGGGCAATTTCGTAGGCATCATCAGGCGGTGTTGTATTTACAAATTCATGGTCGAAAAACGATTTTGAAGGTAATGCTCTTAAAAAAATGACCGGTATATCAATGGTGTCCTGCACCATGGTTTTTATGATGTTGTAGCGGTTTGCAGTAATTGTGTCGGGTATAACGTGCCAGGACGAGGTTTTTTCGGCCTGAGAAAACCACAAAGTGTCGCCTTTTAGGGCTACAATGTCGAAGTGTCCAAGCAGGTCTGTGTAGCCGGCCAGACCGCGGCGGCTGTTTTTAATGGCAACGTAGGGAATAGGTTTCAGGCTGTCGGAAGTGAGCACAAGGCCTGTGAACAGGATATACGGATTGAGACCTTTTTGTGCCTTTGCGGTATTCGGAACAACAATGAACAGGCATAGGCATCCGATTATTGCAGTTCTGAACATGGTTTTAAATTTGATTATATGCATTTTTCTTCACATTTCCATATTTACCAGCCGTTTACTGTCCATACTACCCCGGCAATCACGGCGCCAAGCACAATTAGGGGTGGAGATATTTTTTGAGAGAAGATGAGAGTTCCTGCCAGAATAAAAATGGCGATTTCGGACATATCTGATTTGAAGTCAGTTATTCCTTTCCAGAAAGGTTGGGGGATGATGAGCGCGGCAGAAAGAATAAAACCGACGGATGCGGCAAAGATGCCGTCCAGTGAGCGTTTGATAATAGGGTAGGCTTGCAGTCTGTTCCAAAGCGGGAAAGCAAAAAAAACCAGCAGAATTCCGGGAAGGAATATCCCTACAAGGCCTACGGCGCAGCCAAGCAGCTGTCCATCCAAACCAAAGCCTGAGGTGCGCATGGCAATGCCATTAAGGTAAACTGCCAGATTAAAATTGGGTCCCGGCATACCTTGAATCAATCCCAGTCCGGTGTTTAGTTGTTCAATAGTCATATGGGGTTTGTGGTGCACATAATGTTCCATGGCCATGGCACTGAGAATATTTCCGCCACCAAAGGATAATGCGCCCATACGGTAGGTGTTTTCAAACAAAACAATGGGCTTACTTAGGCCGAGCGTGTCTTCATTCGCGCTTAAAACCATACCCAGTAAACCAATCAGAATGAAAATCAAAAGAAAAAGACTAAGGTTTGCCCAACGGACTTTTCCGAAAGGCCTGGGGTTTGGGGTGAACTGCCTATTGCCGAAATTGCTGCTGATAACACCACCCAAAAGAACTCCGAAAGGGAAAATCAGCGGATTGCGGAATATAAAACCGGCAATGCCGGCCAAAAGGAATACCAAATAGTTTATATTGTCTTTTCGAATCAGCCAAAACATGCTGTAGACCGCATAGCAAAGGAAAGCAGCTACCATGGGCTCCAGAAACCGAAGATGTCCTTTCTCCAGAAAAACGGGTGACAGGGTAAATACAGACATGAAAATAGCACCGGGTAAAACCCAGGCAAGCAGTGTAAGAAAAGCCAGTCCTGGACCGCCCAGTTTAAACCCCACCGCCGTAATAGTTTGCGTAGTACTGGGTCCCGGCAAGATGCTGCAAAACGCATTGATGTCAATTAATTCCTCCCTGGTCAGGAACTTTTTGTTGTCTACCAGTCTTTTGCTGAAAAGCGGAATATGCATTTGCGGTCCGCCGAATGCCGAACAGCCTAGCCAGAAAGCAGATTTGAGAAACTGCCACTGCCT
>VGGQ01000027.1 GCA_016868535.1 Bacteroidota bacterium
GCTCTTAAAAAATTACCGGAAATCAGCAGGAAAAACAGGGTAAAGCAGCGGAATATCATTATGGAATAAACGAAAGTCAGCAGCGGTTTATTGGCCCTGCTGTGATTATAAGTTTTAGCAACGCTCAATAACCATCGCGCTGGCCCCGCCGCCGCCATTGCAAATACCGGCCCCACCCCAGCGGGCGTTTTGCTGCTGCATAACATGCACAAGGGTAACCAGAATGCGTGCTCCAGATGCCCCCAGTGGATGCCCCAGCGATACCGCCCCTCCATTTACATTAACCTTTTTGGGGTTCAGCCCCAGAATTTTATTGTTGGCTAATCCTACTACAGAGAAAGCTTCATTAAACTCAACAAACTCCAGTTCTGAAACAGCAATACCTGCGCGCTGTGCCGCAATGGGCAATGCTTTGGCGGGTGTTGTGGTGAACCATTCGGGCGCCTGTTCGGCATCGGCGAAGCCTGCAATCCGAGCCAGAGGTTTAAGTCCCAGTTTCTTCAACTTTTTACCGCTCACTAGCACCAGCGCAGCGGCACCGTCATTCATGGTGCTGGCATTGGCCGCTGTTATGGTTCCATCTTTGGCAAACACTGCTTTGAGTGCGGGTATTTTGTCGAAGTTTACATTCTTATATTCTTCATCTTCGGCAAACTCAATATCACCTTTGCGGGTGCTAATGGTTATGGGTGTTACCTCATCTTTAAATTTACCGGCAGCCCATGCCGCGGCAGATTTTTTATAACTGCCGATGGCAAACGCATCCTGATCTTCGCGGCTGAAACCATATTCTTTGGCGCAAAGTTCGGCACAGGTTCCCATTACGGTGTTGCTGTATACATCGGTCAGGCCATCGAGTTGAAGTCCATCCAGTAGGGTAATATTGCCGTATTTGGTACCTGTTCTGCTATTGGTGAGGTAATGCGGTACCATGCTCATGTTTTCCATACCACCGGCCACTACTACATCGTTGTAGCCCAGCATGATGCTTTGGGCAGCAAGCGCAACGGATTTCATGCCACTGGCGCATACTTTGTTGATGGTAGTTGCAGGCACATTGTCGGGAATTCCGGCAAATTTGGCAGCCTGTCGGGCGGGCGCCTGTCCTACACCGGCTTGCAGCACGCATCCCATGTAAACTTCCTGAACGGCATCTGCCGAAACGCCGCTTTTTTCAAGCGCCGCTTTGATAGCGGCAGCGCCCAGGTTTGGCGCGCTTACAGTTGAGAGGGTTCCGTTAAAACTCCCTATAGCGGTGCGCATGGCACCCACCAAATATACTTCTTCAGACATAATGATTTTTGGTATGCAAAGGTAACCCAAATGGCATTATTCCACAGTCTTTTTCAGTAGATAGCGTGTGATGACAATACCATTTTCACCGCTGCTTGACCCAAATGTGGTGGTGCTGCTTACCAGTTCCCAGCCATCATTCAGGTATTCTTCCAATTTAAGGGCAATGGTCGTGTCATTGGAACGGATATTGTCAAATTTGATACCCACCAGACTGTAAAAATGACCAAGATCCTCTTCGTTGATGCTACCATCGGCGGTTGAGGAGATAAGCCTGGAACGGGTCATGCCTCCGCCCACAAGACTTTCCACCGCAGTTAATTGCATAACCTTAACTTTGGATGAGCTGAGTTTGGCAGTTTTGAAGGATGAAAGAAAAAGAGCGCCTGAAACAACAAGTGCAAGGATACTGAAGATGGTGAATTTGTTTTTCATATTCTTTTTGAAAATAAGCAGCAAAAACAAGGCCAAACAAAATTTGGATTAGCTTTGCAGCTGCTTATGAAATACCTGCCTCTTTTTCCGCTTGAAATAGTTCTATTTGAAGGAGAAAAAGTGCGGCTGCATATTTTTGAACCACGCTACAAGCAGTTGATTCAGGATGTAATGGAGGAAAACACCTCCTTTGGGATGCCCATAGTTTTTGAAAAAAAGCTGGAGGGAACGGGGGCTGAACTGGTTAATCTTGGGCTGATAGAGCAATGGCCAGGTGGTGAGATGGATATTGAATGCGAAGCTTTGTCACGTTTTGAGATTCAGGATTTCCACCCTTTAACCCAGGGGAAGTTATACGGAGGCGGGATTGTGAGAGATATTCCGTTTACAGACAATGAAGACAAAGAACTTAAACTTAGGATTGCAGACTTGCTCGGTGAGCTTTATACCCACACCCGGTTTGAAGGGGGTAAATTCCCTTATCCTACTGATGATTTTCCGGTCTGGGTTCACAAGTGCGGATTGCAGGTGCAGCAGGAAATCGAACTTGCGGCACTTACTAACATGTATGACCGACAGTTATACATAATTAACCATCTGAAAAATCTGTTATCTTCACTTTCGGCACTCAGCGATATGAAGGATAAAATCATGATGAACGGGCATTTTAAGAAATTATCAAATCCCTTATGATACTTTGCATAGAAACTTCAGGCACAGCGGGGTCGGTCGCCTTGGCTGATATGGGTGGGAAATGCATAAAATTGCTGACGGCAGATATTGTGAATGCTCATGCAGAGCAAATCTCTTTGCTGGTCAATGAATTGATGGGTTTTGCTTTGGCTCAGGGGCAAAGTGTTTGCGCAGTTGCGGTAAACAAAGGGCCTGGCTCATATACAGGCTTAAGGATTGGTGCCAGCCTGGCAAAAGGCCTCTGTTTTGGTTTGAAAATTCCGCTTTTGTCCTGTGACGGGCTGGAACTGTTGGCCAGACAAGCCGCTATTTCAAGCGTTGAATGCGATTTTTATATCTGTATGCTGGATGCCCGGCGCGACGAGGTTTTTTATGCTGTTTACAGCGCGTCCTTTGATGTTGTGGAACCCCTAGGTGCCAAGGTATTGAGAGACGGTGTCTGGAGTGAATACAAGGGCAAAAAAGTGGTTTTTTGTGGCAATGCGGTGGCCAAAATGAAAATGCTGATACCCGCTTTCAGCGATTATCCGGAATTTACCGAAACCCTGAATGCAACCTGGTTTTGTGCAACCGCCGCTCGACTATACCAAAACAGGATCCTGGCCGATGTTGCCTATTTTGAGCCCGATTACGGCAAGGCGTTTTATACCGGTGCCTTCAAAAAATAATACCATGAAGGTATTGCTCATCGACAATTACGACTCATTCACATGGAATCTCGTTCACTACCTGATTACAGGAGGTGCTGAAGTTGTGGTGAGGCGCAATGATGAAATTTCGCTGCAGGAGATTATGCAGGGAGACTACAATGGTTTGGTAATCAGTCCGGGGCCCTGCACCCCGCAGGAAGCGGGAATGTTGATGCCGCTGCTGGCAGAAGTGGTAGATAAACTTCCTATACTGGGTGTTTGTCTGGGTCATCAGGCCATTGGCATGCATTTCGATTGCAGTCTGGTGCATGCTTCCGAGCCGGTGCACGGCAAGGCCCATGAGATTGAGCATGATGGTGTTGGTATTTTTGATGGTTTGCCCAATCCGATGCTGGTGGGGCGCTATCACAGCCTGGTGCTGGGAAACATTCAATCGGCATCCCCATTGCAGATTACAGCTACCTGTGGCAATGAGATAATGGGCATCCGCCACAAAACGTTGCCTGTTGAAGGCGTTCAGTTTCATCCTGAAAGTATACTTACACCACAGGGTCAGGCATTAATCAGCAACTGGACTGCCGGCCTTTTGTAAAGCATGGGCAATTTTGCGGGGTGAATAACCGCACAGATCATACAAAATATTGTTGCTGCCGTGTGTGATGAATTCATGGGGAATGCCGAGGTGTTGCACTTTCCCCTGAAAGCCAAAATTGTAGAGCTTTTCTGACCAGGCCTCGCCAAAACCACCGGCTATGGCGCCATCCTCTACTGTGATGATGTGACTGTAAGCGTGCACAAGCTCAGCTGTCATTTTGTCTGACAACAGATTTATCACAGGAAAATGATAGTGGGCTGCGGGGAAGTCGTCCAACTTAAAAGCTTCATGCACAAGGGCCGTGGCGATGCCCGTGCTCAGTACGGCAATTTTTTCGCCCTTTATGATGCATTCGCCCGGGTTTTCCAGAGGATTCTTATTGCACGTGTTTACGGAAAATTCAGGTACAGCTCCTTTTGGGTATCGAATAGCTGTGGGGTAATTAGCCTCAACAGCCGCGTGCATCATTGTCTGCAATTCACCGGCAGTAGCCGGTGCCAGCAACTTGATGCCCGGAATGCAGCGCAGCATGGGAATGTCAAAAACTCCGTGGTGTGTGGGCCCATCTTCGCCCACAAGCCCTGCGCGGTCTATGCATATAACCACAGGCAGGTTTTGAAGGGCGATATCGTGAATAACCTGATCATAACCGCGCTGCAAAAATGTAGAGTAAATAAATACAAAGGGTTTAACGCCACCCGCGGATAGTCCTGCGGCAAAAGTTACCGCATGCTGTTCTGCTATGCCGGTATCAAAAAATCTGTCGGGGTAGGTTTTGAAGCATTCTATTAATCCGCTGCCGCTGGGCATAGCTGGTGTAATGCCTACCGTATGCGGATGTTTTACGGCAATTTCAAGCATGGTTTCGCCTGCTACTTCATGCCATTTGCGGGCAGGGGTGGTTTTTTGGGTGTCGATTTTTACGAATTTGGATGTGCTGTGCCATTTGGTTTGTTCGGCTTCGGCGGGTGCATATCCTTTACCTTTTATGGTTTTAATATGCAAAACCCTCGGGTGCTGCAAGGTTTTCAGGCGTGAAAGTTCATTAAGCAGTTGTGGCAAATCATGCCCGTCAACAGGGCCGTGATAATCAAGGTTGAGCTGCCTGAAAATATTGGATTCACCGGGCTTAATGGAAGCGAGGTGTTCATTCATGGCGCCGGTTCCGGCATCAATACTGATTTGATTGTCATTTATAATAATCAGTAAATTGGCTTGAGTGGCTACTGCATTGTTCAAAGCTTCAAAAGCCATGCCGCCACTTAGAACTCCGTCGCCTACAATGGCAATATGGACAGAATGATTATTCTTTTGCAGTTTTGCCGCCACTGCCATGCCCATGGCTGCTGAGATGGCAGTGCTGGAATGCCCGGTTCCAAAATGGTCAGCCGGATTTTCACCGCGCTTCGGGAAGCCGGAAATACCCCCATAGGAACGAATGGAGGAAAGATCTTCACGCCTGCCCGTTAGTACTTTCCATGCATAGCTCTGGTGTCCCACATCCCAGATTACACTGTCTGTATCCGTATTAAAAATCTTTAACAACGCCACAGTAAGTTCCACTACGCCCAAATTACCTGCAAAATGCCCGCCGTGCTGCAGTATGGTATCAATAAGGAATTGACGGCATTCATTGCTAAGGATTCTCAGCTCGCCTTCGTTGAGGGCAGATAAATCTTTAGCGTTTTTTATGTGAGCCAGCAAGGTCAATTTGATTGCAAAATTACCATATGTGAGGGGTATATTTCGGTGAATTGTATTTTATTTGATTGTCTCCAAGTATGAATGCATTTGAACTAAAAATACTTTAATGACTGAAATCAGCCTATATGTAAAAGATTTACTAAGGGGAGAAAAAATTAAAAAATAGTTTCGATTTCAAAATTATAATTTAGCGGCCTATTATGTTTGGAATTATCTTGTAAAATATTAAAATATGATTATAAGTCCTTAAAATTTAATTCAGTTCTGTAATTGTTGAATTTATTTAAAGTATTTGTGTATTTTTTAATAATTATTTTGACATATCAAAAAATAGTGCAATTTTTGCAGTGCCATTTAATCAAATTAAAATATAATATGTCACGTAAACCAAAAGCCGCTCCAAAAACTGCAGTTCCTACTCCGGCAGTGTCTTCTGTGCCCAAGAAAAGGGGGCGCAAACCGGGATCAAAAAATAAAGTGCAGGTTAAAAAACGCAGCCGCCGTGCTGCAAAACCTGTAGTGAACGTTTTCGAAGCAATTGAAAAACAAATGAAAGCCATGGCCGGTGCATTGAAGAAGGCCAAGGCTGCTGCTGAAAAGCAAATTGCCAAAGTGGAGGCCAAGGCTGCCAAGAATTTACTGAAAGCTGAAACTAAGACTGCCAAAAAAGTAGAAAAATTGAAAAAACGGATGAAGGCCAAGCGCGGAAGAAAACCGGGTCGCCCTGCCGCTGTAAAGCCTGCAGCCCGCAGGGGAAGGCCGCCCAAAAATGCCCAAAAACGTGGCAAAAGACCCCGCAAAGGCCAGCCTACCAAGAAGAGCATAATCCTTGATTACATGAAAACCGCTCCTAAGCCTGTTAAATCCGCTGATTTGATAGCTGCGCTTTTCTCCAAAAGCGGTGAGTCAGATAAAAAACGTTTCTACCAGGGTATGTACACAACCCTCACCCAGATTTACAAAAGTGGTGAACTAAAAAAGGTAAAAGACGGTATTTCACTCGCTAAATAATTGAATCTAAATATTCATTTTAAAAGGGGCCTTATGCCCCTTTTTTATTTTACAGCATGTAAAAAACGCCATTTCCCACTCATGTCTTTTATCAATTCTTTATTGGAGAAAGCATTGAATATCTGCAGGGTTTCCTTCGCATAAACCGGATTTATTTCAGCCCATAAACTGCATTTAAATGGCTGTTTGTAGAATAACCCGGCAAGTTTCTTGTAGAAAATCAGAGGATCATTTCCCGGTGGGAACAGCGCTGTCTGTGGCTCCCAGTCCAACACGTTTTTTTGCATGCCGGCATATTTCATTGCATCAATGTAAGGCGGGTTTGATACAATAAGGTCCCAGGTCTCCGATGTTGAATAATTATCCAGAAAATCTCCTTCAGTGAATATAATTCTGTCTTCAACCCCATGAATATGTGCATTTATCTCTGCTATGCGCAAAGCTTCATTGTTAATATCCAGTGCGGTGGCTTTCCAACCTGTTTTATATTTCAATAACGCAATGGGAATGCATCCACTGCCAGTTCCTACATCCAGCAAATTAAGATTTATGTCAGCTGTGTTTTTAATAATCAATTCACACAACTCTTCCGTTTCCGGTCTTGGAATTAATGTACTGCCATTTACCCGGAATGCCATTCCATAAAACCACGCCTCGTTCAGGATATACTGTATAGGTTCATGGGCAAGTAATCTTGAAATAATCTCCTGCATCTGAATGTCTGCAGGTTCAGTGTTTTTATCTTTGAGCCATAAACTATAGATTCGATAACAGGCCTCGGCTTCCGCCGAATCCATCGCGGGCAAAAGCGCATTTATCCATTGTTGCCGTTGTGGTGTATCCATGTGAATACCGCTAGCGGTTTACCGAAAAGGTGAGTTTCCCTCTAAGCGTTGCTCCGTTTTCGCGGAAAGCTTCTATTTTTATTACATAATTACCCGCCGGTATCACGCTGCCATTGCAATTCCCGTCCCATTGAATTAGCGCATCTGCGGAAACAGAATAATTGCTGAACGGGGCTGTTATCTGAAAACCTTTTTCATTAAATATTCTTGCGGTTATCCAGTAACCGGGCTCAGGCAGCTGACATTTAATTTTCAACAAATCAACATCGCCGTCATTGTTCGGTGTAATGATTTCCGTCAGCAGTAAAAAATATTTTTTTGTATCTGTTACCAAAGTATTTATCTGGGAATTGGGTAAACCCGGCGTACCATATCCGGCAGATGATGCGGCTGAAGTCCAGTATTGCTTGTTGTTGGAAGGCGCTTCGGGCTGTGTTTTTTCCAGTGCTATACCGTCTTTATTATTGATAACAGGACTGTGATAATCATCCAGATAATACAAACTGTCTATGGCTTTTCCCAATCGGCTCATCAGTTTAATTTTTCCTTTATCATTAGCCATGGTTGGCATATCCGCCAATAAATACAATTCTTTTTTGTCATGGTTTTTATAACGTTTCCGAATATCAGCCGTGTTTTCGGTCAATGCGAGATATTGTCCGGGCATTAATAACCTTTGTTCAATAAAAGAGGAAACAGAAGAAATAGCGCCGATATCGTTTATGGCGGCAACAGAAATATTTTTTAAATCAATGATAGTTTTTCCGGCGTTGTAAATTTCGAGATAATCGTAGCCGTCTTCAAACGGATCAAATAATACTTCATTGATAAATATACTCTTGAAACTTATTGCTGTATCGGCTCTTCCAAAGCTAACGATTTCAGAAGGAAAATTTATTTCTCCGCAGCTTTTCAAATTATTGACTGAGATTTTTTCAATACGATTTGGCATGAAATTATTCATCCATTTCAGAGAAATAATTTTATTATTCTGGCTTATACCTGCAATTCTAAATGGATTTTCACCAGTAGATTCCAGGATATAATTTGTGAGCAGAAATGCTGAGGCACTGTCTACCGGTGCGCTGAAATGCAATTCAGTAATGTCGGGTTCCTTTACATAGATATGGCTTAAAAATGTTTCCGGAACACCTATGCTACCGGCTATGGAATTGCGTTGTCCGGGTGTGCCTCCGTTGCTTTTGTTGCTGCTCCAGTTATTGTCATCAATACAATAAAACCCCGTGTCTATACGCTCTAAACTCCACCCACCTTTGGATTTGAGTGCGTCGGTATGCCAGGAAGAAAAATATTCAATAGAACATATCTTTTCATTCCGGTGATTAAACAAGGTCAATAAATCACCTTCGTTATTTAACGATGGCAGTGTATTTACGCCTACCCATGCACCTAAAGTATCAAGTTTTTTGGCGGTATTTTTTGAAATGGTAAAATAACTGTATGGTGGAATTACCGAATCAGGCAGTGAAATACTGCTGCTTCTATCGATGAGTTTATAGTTTTTTAATGCAATCCATTTGCCTGAGCGATTGTATAATTCAACATATTCTTCCTCGGGAAGAAATCCTATCGAAGGGGAAGGTGCGGCCATGATTTCGGTAAATATTAAATCATTAAGCTTTGCCGTATCTGCAAACAGGGAAATAAAAATTTTTGAATTTAGCCGGGAAATATTATCTGAATTGTCAGTGGTTCCCTCGTTGGTTAATACACAATTTACATTGGTTTTTATATTTTGGGTAAACTGCAATACACATTTTTCCGGTGCGGTAAAATCGGGAATAATTACCGAAGGATTTCCCTGTGATGTGCCATTTACAGATAATGAAAATTGGGTATTTTGTATGTTTTTTACCGGTTCATTAAAAGTAACGGCAATTTTATCGGGATAAATAAATGCGGCAGTTGCCAATTTGGGTGATAACGTATCTCTTATTTTTCCCCCAATATATATATTGTCAAAAAAATGTTTACCAATAGCAGTGGTTCCGTTTTGTATGACATGAATACCTACATATTTACCGCCTTTTAAACCATTTTCATAAATGGTTCCTTCCAGCAGTGTGGTTGTTGTAAGCAGGTCTTTTCTATACAATGAAACTGAATCGCCTTTTTTTTCCAGCCATACTTTATAGTAATTGTTGGTTTTATTGAGTTCACCATCCGCACCTGAAATAATTTCGGTGGCAATGCCGTTCACCATTTTGTATAAACTGATCTCGTCTTTGGTGTTTCCGGCCCTGACAAAATAACCATTTCTGGCTTTTTCGGTGAAGCTGTCTGCTGCAATCCAGAATTCTGTGTAGTTGGAACTGCTGGGATTGATACCATATTGAAATTCCCAGGTATATATTTCTGCTGAATTGTAGTTTACCAAAGATGAAATGCCGTATTTAACTGCGTTGCCATTAGCGTTAAGGGTTTTTAACCTTCCGGATAAAACTTCAAAATCGCCCGCATTACAAATCCATTTAGGATTGTTGTTCAATTCACCATCGGTAAAACTATCAGAAAACTGAGCATTAATTTGTAGTGAAAAAATCGCAGCAAGACCTAAAACCAACCGGCGCATACTTACGAAATTAATCATTTATACGGCAACTATCGATACATTAATGTTGACGGCCTTTCCATATATAGCCTCCTGTATATGACTGGATGCCTGCAATCAAAATGAAAAATACCTGAGTTACAGAGTAGGCCATGATGTGAAGCAGGTGCGCAGGGTACGAAAATACAGGTAAAATTCTTGCCTGTAAAATCATATCAGATGCCATTTTCCCTAAAACAAATATACCTGCAGCAACCCATCCTTTAAAGGGAATCAGGCAGATGGAAACGATATAAAGCAGCGAGAATACTATGGCAAAAATCTGCCACAATTTCCCTGATACGTCACTTAGAAAATGCACTTTGGAAGCCCATCGGGCCCGCTGATGAAGCAAAGCAGGCAAACTAATTTCAGAGCGGGTTTCCATAACATTTTCCTGAGTGTTTATAAACAAACATGCTTCAGGATTTTGCCGCATGGCGTATTCCAGTAAAAAAACATCATCGCCTCCGGGTATAGTCAGGTCTTTTCGCTCCGATTGTGCTTTCAGAAAGACAGATTTTTTCACGCACAAATTGGCATCGTTGGCCATCAGTATGCTTTTATCCCTGAAAGAATTGGCGTTGAGAGCCATTAGTAAGGCACTTTCCATACATTGATAGTGATGAAGAAACGATTTGATTCCTGTGTATCTGACAGGTCCGGATATCAACAACTTATTTTTTTGTTAATGTTATGGTTCAGGACATTCAGTAAGTCAGGCGGTATAACGCAGTCGGCATCGGTAAAGAATAGGATATCGAAGGATGCATTCTCTACAGCATTGTGCAGTGCTACTTTTTTCCCGGTTTCTGTTGTGTTTTCGCAGTAAATAATTCGGAAAGGCGATGTTTGTTGAGTTCGCAGAACCCAATCCTTACCCTGATCCTCACTGTGGTCGTTGCAAGCACCCACTCTATCAGGTGTCGGGGATAATTGAATGCACAAATCGACGAATACAATGCGGGTAAATTATTAGCCTCGTTGCGAAAGGCTACCACAATGGAGAAGCCGGTTTCCGGTGCGGTGTATTGGGTCTTTTCATACGTTAAGTGAAAGCGAAAAACAGGGATAGCAAGGCTCATAAAACCTGCCAATACGAGCACTGCGGCACATATATACATTATGACTGCGGTTTCCATCTGTGCAGAGTAAATACAATAAGTCCAATCATTGCGGGAAGCAAAACATTGTAAAAATAATTGATAACCGCTATGCCCAGCAATACGGGTTTTTGTGCATCCGGCACAGAAAATACCAGCAAAGGCAAACTCAACCTCAAGGCTGCATCTGCATAAACCATCTCAGGGGTAAAGGTTTGAATAAAAAAAACACAGGCCACACCGGTCAGTGCATTTGCAAATTCTGCGATCTGAAAATGAACAATAAAAAATGCGTAAAACCCTCCAAACAAAAGGTAACGCAGTAATGAAAGGCCAAGGGTTCCGGCTATCTGTAACCCGGAAAAATGTTTGAAGCCCATCAGCCACTTTTCCAGCCACACTGGTTTTTTATTCCGGCCTTTAACCATAAACCATGCTATGGCCAAAATCAAAATCAGCGGTACGATATAAAAAAAGCTGTTTTTTCCATATTGGGCAGCTTCCGGACCCAACAAGGCAAAAGCCTCGGGAATACCGGCAATCAGGGTTATCAGGGTCTGGCAGGTAGCACCAAAATAATTATTCAGCAATGCTGCCGGACGGTTTTCTTCCCTCAAATACATAACCCTCCCTAAAAATTCACCCACGCGGAAAGGAATTACATTGTTTGCGGCAGCCCCGGTCAGAATGCCTTTTATCGCATTTCCCAAACTCAGTTTTTCCAGGTTGGCAACCAGAAGACGCCATTTAACTGCTTCCAGCCACCAGTTGGCGGTAGCCGACAGCAATGCTGCTGCCTGCCAGTACTGGGGGATGTTAAAAATCGCAGACTAGACAGACTTGGGTTCAGGAATTCCGCCGGACAACAGGCGGATTAGCCAAAATATACAAACTCCGATGAGTAACCATTTAAGAACCTTCCACCCCTGGCCGGTTTTCATATGTTTTGGTTGGCTTCCAGGATTTTCTTTTCAATGTTGCTGGTGCTGTATCCGGGCAAAAATTCCAGGGTTTTAACCTCGCCTCCGGCCGCCAAAACTTCTTTGGCACCTAAAATATCTTCAATTTTATAATCGGCACCTTTTACAAGCACATCGGGTTTTACAGCCTGTATTAATTCCAGTGGGGTGTCTTCGTCAAATACAATAACTGCTCCCACAAATTGCAGTGCCGCCAAAACAGTGCTGCGCGAAAACTCGTTTTGCAGCGGTCTGGCAGGACTTTTATCCAAGCGTTTTACGCTGTCGTCACTATTCACACCTACCACTAAAAAATCTCCGAGAGTCGCTGCTTCCTGCAAATAGGTCACGTGCCCTGCATGCAAAATATCAAAGCATCCGTTGGTGAAAACAATGCGTTTACCTGAAGCTTTTATGCCCGCAGCAAACTGTCTTGCTTCCTCGCGTTTCCAAATTTTTGGGTTGGTATTCATGCGTTTTTGATTTTTCGCATTTCAATTATCATCAGCATGTAGCAAATGCCACCGACAATGATATTGAATAGGTTTTGATAAGCGAGGTTAAAAATTCCGAAGGTTTCGGCAGACTTGTCGCTCAACGTATACACAGTATGCAAAACAAACGATATGGCGCCGTAGATACCGGCACTTGCCGGTAGCGGAATCGCAATGCCCAAGGCGCTGAAAATAAGAAGGCTTATGGCACTGCCAAAACCCATGTGGCTGGTAACCGGTAAACTCTGCAGCAGAAAATACCCGCTGAGCATATAGCAAAACCAGATGCCTACTGAATAGAGAAAAAACAAAGCAGGGCTTTCCAGTGCAAAAATAGTTTTTAATCCTTTGGAAAAACCATAAAGCAGGGTAGCCAGCCTTCCGGGTGCTTTATGGGTGTTTTTATTTTTCCTGAATGTAACAAAAAGAATACCTGCTGTCAGCAAAGCCAGTATAATCAGGATGTTGGGCAGGGTCGCTAAATTGCTGAGCGGCGTGATAATGTAGCTGTCAAAAAAACCATAAATATGCTGAAATTCAAATGTCAGTCCGGTAACGCATACCAGCAGCAGCATAAGCATATCCACTAGCCGTTCGGTAACAACGGTTCCAATAAGCAGGTCTGCCGGTGCTTTTTCAGTTTTGGCAGCCATAGCGCAGCGTATTACTTCTCCTCCGCGGCCGGTAGCCACGTTGATAAGGTAACCGCTCATCACGGCATAAAACGAGCGCTTTGCACTGAGCGGGTAACCTGCCGGAGCCGTGAGCATATCCCAGCGGTAGCCTCTAAGCCAGTGTGCAAAAATCATTACGATAACCGATGCCCCTACCCATTTTAAATCCGATGAAAAAACAACTTTCCAGGCAGCGGTCCAGTCTGTTTTCAGCCCAATCCAGAGAAAGATGAGGGCAGTGAGAACAAGCAGAATCGCATTCGTTATGGTTATTTTACCGATGGTCAAATCAGGCGGTTATTTCTGTCGGGGAAAATATTTTTTGGTTGATGCGAAACTGCCGCGTTTTTGGACATGATGGCAAAGGTCATGATGATCAGTTCATCTCCAACCTGTCCTTTGCGCGCCGTTGCACCATTGAGTCCGATGATGCCTGTACCGCGGCCTCCGGCGATGATGTAGGTTTCAAAACGTTCGCCGTTGTTGTTGTTTACAATAAGCACCTTCTGGTAAGGAATTAGCCCTGCGGCGTCCACCAGATCCATGTCTATGGTGATACTTCCGGTGTAGTTCAGTTCGGTCTGGGTGATACGCACATTGTGTATCTTGGCCTGTAAAACCTCAATCTGCATAAATTTTCAGCGAAATTAGTACAATAAACGCAAAGACGGGGTTTCTTGTTTACGGAATATCACGAAAATACTTGCCGAACGGATACAGGTAGGGCATAACGGCTCCAAATCCTTAACTTCGCGGTGTGCAGTTTACATCGGGTATTGTAGAACAGGCCGTTGAGGCGCTCTCTGGGTTTCCGGGTATCGGAAAGCGTTCGGCATTGCGTATGGTGATGTATCTGCTCAACCGCCCTGAACATGAGGTAGTGAATCTGGCCGACAGCATTCTTAAAATCAAAACCGAACTAAAATTATGCCGTACATGCGGAAATGTCAGCGACCATGAGTTTTGCAATGTTTGCTCCAATCCTTCAAGAAATGCAAAAATAATTTGTGTGGTAGAAGATTTCAGCGACCAGATGAGCATTGAATCTACATCACAGTTTACCGGGGTGTACCATGTGTTGGGTGGATTGATTTCGCCCATGGACGGCATCGGCCCCGATCAGTTGCTTATTCAGGCACTGATAGAGCGGGTAGAAAAAAATACACCCGAAGAAATCATCATGGCCTTCAGCGCCACGATAGAAGGCGATACCACCATGTTTTATCTGGCCAAAAAACTGAGGGATTTCCCGGTACGCATCAGCTGTATCTCCCGCGGAATTGCCATAGGCGGCGAAATTGGTTATGCCGATGAAATTACCCTGGGCCGAAGTATAGCCAACCGCACGGAGTATAAAGTTTAAACAACCTTGCACCAGATTTCGGTCATCATCGTCAATTATAATGTGCGCTACTTTCTGGAGCAGGCACTGCACAGTGTGATGCGGACAACCCGCAATCTGGATGCGGAAGTCTGGGTGGTGGACAACAACAGCGTGGATGGCAGTATGGAAATGGTCAAATCCCTTTTTCCATCAGTGAAATGCATTGAGAATAAAGAGAATTTGGGGTTTAGCAAAGCCAATAACCAGGCCATCCGCAACAGTAATTCCCGCTATATTCTGTTGCTGAATCCTGATACAGTCCTGCAGGATGACACCCTCGAAAAATGCATAACTTTTATGGACGGGCACCCTGGTGCCGGTGGATTGGGTGTACGGATGATTGACGGTAAAGGACATTTTCTTCCGGAAAGCAAAAGAGGTTTGCCTTCCCCGGCAGTAGCCTTCTATAAGATTACAGGTTTGTCCGCGATATTTTCCAAATCCAAAACGTTCGGCAAGTATCACCTTAGGTTTCTGGATGAAAACAGCGTTCACAAAGTGGATGTGCTCAGTGGCGCATTTATGCTTCTTCGCAGCGAAACTTTGGAGAAAACCGGTTTGCTGGATGAGGATTTTTTTATGTACGGCGAAGATATTGATTTGAGCTATCGCACAACAAAGGCAGGATATCATAATTATTATTTTCCTGACACCACCATTATTCATTACAAGGGCGAGAGCACCAAGAAACGCAGTGCCAACTATGTAAAGGTGTTTTACAATGCCATGGTGCTCTTTGCCCGCAAGCATTATAGCAGCAGTGTAGCAGGACGCCTGAATATTTTTATTCAGCTGGCCATATACCTGCGTGCTTCGCTGGCACTTGTATACAGGGCGGTTAATGCGGCGTTTCTTCCCGTACTGGACTTTTTGTTGATGTATGCCGGTTATTTTGCAATTACCCGCTATTGGGAGGAATACAATAAATATGTCAAAGGGTTTTACCCCGAAACCTATTTTACGCTTCATATCCCTGCATACATATTGCTGGTACTGTTTTGTATATACCTCAGCGGAGGATACGACAAGCCACTCTCGGTGAGGCGCATCGTCAGAGGGGCGGCTGTGGGTGCGCTCATAAACTTTTCTGCCTATGCCTTTTTGCCCAAGTCCCTGCAGTTCAGCCGGGCCATTTTACTGCTGGGTTGTGCATGGAGTATGGCAGCTCCGCTGCTGTTGCGTTTGGTACTGAATTTTTTAAAGACGGGCAAGCCACAACTCTCCGAGGCAGGAGCATACCGTATAGCCCTTGTGGCAGGCCCTGCGGAATCCCAACACATTGAGGGACTGCTAACACGAAGTATGGTAAAAATGGATGCCATCACTCGGGTTTCGCCCGATGAAACAAGGCCCGAGGGTTTTGCGGGTGGCCTGGAACAGATTGCAGAGGTGGTTGATATTTTTAAGATTAATTTGGTTATTTTCAGTGCCTCCGATGTGGCTTCTGCGGATATCATGAAGGTGATGAGCCGTCTTTCGGACAAAAGTGTCCACTTTAAAATTGTTCCCGAGGGCAGTCAGTATGTGATTGGCAGCAACAGCAAGGATGAAAAGGGAGAGTTGTTTACCCTTGACCTGAGTTTTACCATCGAAAATTTGGAAATACGGAGAAAAAAGCGTATATTCGATATGGGTGCGGCCGGTTTGTTTATCCTTCTTTCACCTGTTTTGGCCTTATCCCACAATGGACGTCTGCTTTTGAAAAACGGGATTAAAGTTGTTTTTGGCCGTGAAACCTGGGTTAGCTATTCCGGCAGGCCCAACACAGAATTTTTGCCCAAGATAAAACCGGGTTGTCTTTTTCCGGCTATGGTTTACAAAAATCCGGAACTCGAATCTGTTGTTAATCTTGCCTATGCCCGCGATTATCATGTCTATCTGGATTTTCAGACAATCTGGTGCTTTTTGTTTCGCAAAAACAGACAGACTTTAACTTAATATGGAGTCCGATGAACAGCTATGAATTAAAGAAGCTTATAAAGATTATTTTACTTTTACTGGCTATCTTCATAGGCGGTATTACCCTATATTTTAGCCAGCAACTGGCTAAAAAAGTAGCTCAGGAAGAGAAGAAAAAAATAGCGACCTGGGCGAAAGCAGTAAAATACAGTGGTGACCCTGAGGTGGATGATGCAAACCTTACCTTTTACCTGGAATTGATTCAGGATAACACGACAATTCCGGCTATCGTAGTGGATGAAAACGATAAAATCACCCAACAGGTGATTAATCTAGACAGCTTTCAATTGAAGAGACCCGGTTACCTGGAGGAAAGAATACAGCAATTTGCAGCTGAAAATGAACCCATTCCCATTCCTATTGGTGATGGAATTATGTATAAGGTGTATTACGGAGAAAGTAGTGTACTGAAACAACTTCGGTATTATCCCTTCGTAGTGCTGGGTGTAGTGGGTCTTTTTATTCTGGTTTCCTATTTTGCCTTTTCTCTTAGCCGCAGGGCAGAAGAAAACCAGGTTTGGGTTGGTCTGGCTAAGGAAACAGCCCATCAGCTTGGCACACCCATCTCTTCCTTAATGGGATGGGTGGATGTGATAGAAATGGGGAAAATGCCTGAAAATGCAGGTGATGAAATGCGCAAAGACATAAGGCGATTGCAAATTATTACCGAGCGTTTTAGTAAAATTGGATCAGAACCTGTACTGAAAAAGGTCGAACTCAATCAAACATTAAAGCATGCAGTGGATTACATGAAAACCCGCTCCGGAAAAGGGGTACACTTTGATATAAAATCTTCAGGCCCGGTTTATGTGATGCTGAACCTGAATCTTTTTGACTGGGTAATTGAAAACCTTACCAAAAACAGCATGGATGCGATGGAAGGAGTAGGCAATCTTACATACAGGATTCGCGCCAGGACAGGCAAGATCGCTCTGGATGTTACTGATACAGGCAAAGGGATTCCCCGCAATCATTTTAAATCTGTTTTTAAGCCTGGTTTCACTACCAAACGCAGGGGATGGGGTCTGGGTCTATCGCTTGCAAAGCGCATCATCAACGACTACCACAGTGGTCAAATCTTTGTAAAGGAAAGCCAGCCTGGCGTCGGCACCACCATGCGCGTTGTACTTAACGAAGCAGTGTAATGGTTCCTTTTTCTGTTATGCGTTCATCGTAGGCATTAATCAGGCTTATCTCCACAATGTAGGTGCCTTGTGGTGCTCCTTCGCCTGTCCAGCCTTGTTTGGGGTCATCGCTTTTAAATACCAGCTGACCCCAGCGGTTGTAAACGCTCATTTTGTAGGTTTTTATGCCCCTGAGAGAAGGTTTCCACACATCATTAATCCCATTTTCATCGGGGGTAAAGGCATTTGGGATATGCAGGTAGTAACCTATTCCAACCCTTACAACGCTGTTAAATGTGTCAAAGCAATTAAAGGCATTGCCCACAATCTGCTGAATGGGCCATGTGCCGGTATCGTTGGAAACCCAGGTGGACGGCTGCTGCACATTGAAAAATCCATGCGGTAGGTTCCAGCTCCAATTTGTCGCGCCATTGCTTTGATCGGTAAAGGTAACCGGCTGCAGTTCTCTGGGTGCCGAGGGATTGAATGTGAATCCGGCTATGGGTTTTGGGTTTACTGTGAGCGTGTAGGAAATAGTATCAGGGCATCCCAGGCTGTTGAAGGCTCTCAGTTTAATTAAATGGATGCCTGTAGTAAAACGCAATATAGTATCACTGCCGGTGTAGCGCCTGTTATTCATGAGATAACGTGTGGCCGATGAACTGGCATTTCTCACACTGAATACCCCTGGATTACAGGTGGTTGTGCCGGGGATGAACAACTTGGCCACCGGTTGCGCCACTACCTGCACCTGAATATTCCGCTGGGGTTGGGTCACGGTGCATCCGTCAGTTACCACAATCCTGTAGCTGCGTGTGTTTGCCGGCGAAACGGTAATGTTGGCATTGCTGCCTGCATTGCTGTTGTCTGACAAATCTGTCCAGGTATAAGTATAGCCTCCATTACCACCATATGCTTTCACGCGAAAACCTGCATTTTCACCTGCACAGATGGCAGTATCGGGAGATGTGGTAATGCTAAGGTTGGGTAATACGTTAATTTTTACTGTTGCTGTATCGCTCTTGACTGTACAGCCATCTGTAAGTATGACCCGTATGGTTTGGGTGCTGGTTGGACTGAGGCTCAGGCCGGCACTGCTGCCCAGTGGTGTCAGCGGACTGGCCACATCCTCCCACCGGTACTGATAGAGGCCGTTACCTCCGCTGGTATTGCTTTTCAGCAGAACAGAATTTCCATAGCACAGCGTTGTATCATTGTTAGATACAATGTTCAATGGCTGTCTCACACTGACAGTCACTTGTTGTGTGTCATTTTTTACGGTACAGCCGTCACTCAGTATGGCGCGGTAAAGGCCAGTTGTGATGGGGTTTATTGTATGGCTTGTTCCATTGCTCAGCCCCTG
>VGGQ01000028.1 GCA_016868535.1 Bacteroidota bacterium
TTAGCTTGGCACCTGTAAAATGCAAACTCTCCAGCACCCGCATGCTGGTTGTTCCTGAGGCAATAACTTTTGCTCCCTTTTGCAAATTCGCCTTGATTGCCCGCAACAACGCTGAGTTAATGTAAAACTGCTCCCTGTGCATTTCATGTTCCGATGCAAACTCAGACTTGACAGGCTTGAAAGTTCCGGCACCCACATGCAATGTCAGATAACTCCTGTCAACACCTGCAGTGTCCAAATCCTTCAACAGACTTTCTGTAAAATGCAAAGATGCCGTTGGAGCGGCCACAGCTCCGGCAACTTCAGCAAAAACGGTCTGATATCGTTCCTTGTCTTCCTCAGTCATCTCCCGCTTTATGTAAGGCGGGAGTGGAATCTTACCAAAAATCTCAAGCGCTTCCGGAATTGAATACGGTTCAGTGACCTGCAGTCTGACAATATTTTGCTCCCTGTCCTGCCAGTTTACAGTTAGTGTAATTTCTCCCTTTTCACCCGCCGTTATGGAAAGTTGCCGTCCATCCTTAAATTTTCTTCGGTTTCCAGCCATCACCTCCCAAACCGTCCAGTCAGGTGATAACGGCTTTAGAAGGAATAATTCCACCATCGAGCCCTCTTCTTTCGAAAAAACCAGACGTGCAGGAATTACTTTGGTGTTGTTGCTAATCAGCAAACTGCCACCGGGTATAAGTTTTGAAATATCATAGAAATGATGATCCTGAATTTCACCCTTTTTGTAATATAGTAGTTTGGAGTAATCGCGCTCAGTAAGCGGAAAACTGGCAATGCGATGGTCCGGAAGTTCGTATTGTAAGCTTTGAAAAGGAAACTTTGGAATATACCTCATATACTCAAAAGACCTGAAGATAGCAGTTTGTTCAGGGCCAGTTTTCGGTGGCTGATGCTGTTTTTTATTTCTGCCCCAAGCTCTGCGAATGTTTCACCAAATCCGTCAGGCACAAAGACAGGGTCATAGCCAAAGCCCATATCGCCTTTAGGTTCATAGATAATCTCCCCATGCACTTCACCATGAAAAAACAAAGGATTGGTGCCGACACCATATAAACAAAGGCAGGCAGTAAAGTGTGCCCGTCTGTCCTTAACACCCTCCATTTCAGCCAATAACTTTAGCAAATTGTCCTTATCCGTGGCGTTTTCGCCTGCAAAACGCACGCTTTTCAAGCCGGGGTTTCCATTCAGTGCCAAAACGTTTAAACCCGAATCATCAGCCAAAACCGGTAATTGAGTATATTCAGATACTGCCTTGCACTTTATCAGCGCATTTTCTTCAAAAGTGAGACCCGTTTCATCCGGATTAACGGTGCAATCTATATCCTTTAATGAAACAATATTAACATGCAGACCCAGTATCTCACGGACTTCATCCAGCTTATGCCGGTTATTGGAAGCAAAAACCCAGGATGGTTTCATTTGCGGATGCGGGTGGTTCTTTGCTCAATGCGTTTTTCGTAGTTCACGCCCTGAAAAATCCTATTCACGAATATTCCTGGAGTGTGAATCTGATTTGGATCGAGTTCGCCTGCAGGCACAAGTTCTTCAACTTCGGCAATAGTAATTCTCCCTGCTGATGCCATCATCGGATTAAAATTCCGGGCTGTATCCTTATATATAAGGTTGCCGTGTGTATCACCCTTCCAGGCTTTTACAATGGCAAATTTGGCGTCGAAAGCCAGTTCCATTAAATAGGCTTTTCCATTAAAAAAGCGGGTTTCCTTTCCTTCTGCAACCTCAGTTCCAACTCCGGCCGGCGTATAGAAAGCAGGAATGCCGGCACCAGCGGCACGGCATCTTTCAGCCAGTGTGCCCTGGGGAATCAGTTCAACTTCAAGTTCGCTTGACAAAAGCTGTCTTTCGAATTCTTCATTTTCGCCCACGTAAGAACTGATCATCTTTTTTACCTGTCGGCTTTTTAGCATTAGACCAATACCAAAATCATCCACTCCGGCATTGTTGGATATGCAGGTAAGATCTTTAACCCCTTTATTGACAATTGCAGCAATACAGTTTTCAGGAATTCCGCACAGCCCAAAACCACCCAGCATCAATACATCTCCATCCTCGATATCATGGATTGCCTCATTCGCATTTGAAAAAACCTTATTCATTCTATTGTTCCAGTTTTGCTGCCAATCCCTGATTACAGAGTGCAGAGCATATAGGTGCCAAATCTTCGAGTGAACCATGTTTAACAGGGTATTTACCTTTATGATGCACAAACCACGCGCATTGTTCAGCCTGAATTTCATTGTGTCCGCAATAAGTAACCAGGCACGTAATTACCCAGTCAAAGGTATTTACCTCATCATTATATAAAACTACTGCCCACGATTTGTCTGTGGTAACTTCCTGTTCGATTTCAGGAAGGACCGATGGATTTTCAACCTTACCAAACATCGCTTTACTGGTGGTGCCGTTTCAATATCCGCGCCTTACTCTCATTGCCATTCAACAATCGCTGAATGTTTTTCCTATGTGTAAGTACCACCAAAATTGCTGCACAAATACCAAATGCAATAAATAATGGTTCATGACGCTTAAATATCCAGACCACTGAAACAGGAAACATTACCGCCGCACTCATACTGCTCAAACTCACAAAACGCGTGAGCAACAGCATACAAATAAACATAATAAGGCAGATGGCAGCCGTCAGCCAATGAATAGCTATAAGCATTCCAAATAGGGTAGCAATACCTTTTCCACCTTTAAATCCGGCAAAAACAGGGAAAAGATGGCCAAGTACTGCACTTAATCCAAAGAGGAGCTGCACATTGATAAACCATGTTTTATTCAGGACAGGGCTGATTTCAGGAAGAAAATTAACCAAACAGGCGGCCGTAAAGCCTTTCACAACATCCATAGCCAGCACGCCGGCTCCTGCTTTCTTACCCAGCACCCTGAATGTATTGGTTGCACCTGCATTGCCACTGCCATGCTCACGCACATCAATTCCAAAAAAGGCCACACCTACCCATACAGCACTTGGAATAGATCCAAGTATGTAGGATAAAATTGCCAGGCCAAGTATCTGAAGTTCGATTGCCATCCTTACAAATGTTGGTTGCAAAAATATGCATATTTGAAGTAAAGAAGTAATTTTTGAAAAATGAGACCGGATTCAAAGTCCTCTTATCTGCTTCAACAAATTGAACAGCTCTGCGAGCAGATGGGCACCCAATAAGAGTAAAATCAGCTCTGGTAGCCAAAAAGAAGTAGCAAAACTTCCGTTTGAATAAACAAACCCTGAAAATATTATCAATAAGCAAATTACTATATAAGCAACATACCTGACAATTGCACCTTTCAATTCAATTTTAGTGTTTTCCATAGTTGGAAAACCAAAATTCGTGAAATAAGATATGAATAAATCTGCGGTGTGACTAAATAAGTAGGGCTTTTATGCAAAAGGAAAAATACTTCCTCCGTAGCGTGCTGCAGACCCCAGTTCTTCCTCTATTCTGAGCAGCTGGTTATATTTAGCCATGCGGTCGCTGCGGCTAGCACTTCCAGTTTTTATCTGACCACTGTTCATGGCTACTGCCAGATCCGCGATGCTGGCATCCTCTGTTTCACCGCTTCGGTGGCTCATAACATTGGTGTAGCGGTTACGGGTAGCGAGCTGAATAGTATCAAGAGTTTCTGATATGCTTCCTATCTGGTTTACTTTAATGAGAATGGAATTGGCAATCTGCTGATCTATTCCTTTTTGCAAACGATTGACATTGGTTACAAACAAATCATCTCCCACCAGCTGAATTTTAGCGCCCACTTTTTCAGTTAAACGCTTCCAACCTTCCCAGTCATCCTCAGCACAACCGTCTTCTATGCTGATAATGGGGTATTTCGAATACCATCCGGCCCAGTATTCAACCATCTCTTCGCTGCTGAACCTGCGCCCATCTGATTTTTTGAATACGTATACTTTTTCCTCTTCCTTGTAAAGCTCGCTGGTGGCGGCATCCATGGCAATATACATATCAACACCGGGCTTATATCCGGCCTTTTCTATCGCTTTCAAAACCGTTTCTATTGCTTCTTCATTGCTTTGGATATTGGGTGCAAAACCACCTTCATCGCCCACATTGGTGCTGTAGCCTTTATTCTTTAGAACAGACTTCAGGTGGTGAAAAACCTCAACCCCCATTCTCAGGGCATGGGAAAAATTATCTGCCTTCACCGGCATCACCATAAACTCCTGAAAATCTATTTTATTATCGGCATGAGCCCCACCATTCAGAATGTTCATCATGGGAACAGGCAGGATATTGGCATTGGCTCCACCTACATATCTGTATAGCGGCACACCCAGTTCATCGGCTGCAGCGTGGGCGGCAGCCATAGAAACTGCCAAAACTGCATTTGCACCCAGTTTTGACTTGTTGGGGGTTCCATCAAGTTCAATTATGGCCTTGTCTATCTTAGTTTGTGAAGTAACCTCCATACCCTCAACAGCGTCGGCGATGATATTGTTAACGTTATCAACCGCTTGAAGAACACCTTTTCCCATGTAAACAGATTTATCGCCATCACGCAATTCAGCGGCTTCATGTATACCGGTACTCGCACCGCTGGGCACTGCGGCTCTTCCGAAACCGCCGTCTTCGGTAAATAATTCTACTTCAACGGTAGGATTGCCCCTAGAATCCAGAATCTGGCGGGCATGAACATGAACAATGGCACTCATTTATTTTGGAAATTAGGATTTATATTTTTGGATTAATTGTATGAACTGGTCAAACAGATACATGGAATCGTGGGGACCGGGAGACGCTTCAGGGTGATACTGCACACTGAAAGCCGGTTTATCTTTTAGAGCAATGCCTTCCACACTTTTATCATTTAGATTCAAATGGGTAAGTGTTACTTTATCCGTGGCAGAATCATCAAATTTCACAGCAAAACCATGATTTTGACTAGTGATTTCGCTTCTGCCCGTTATCAGGTTTTTTACCGGATGGTTTAGCCCTCTGTGACCGTGATGCATTTTATAGGTGGTGAGACCACTTGCCAGCGAGAGCAACTGATGGCCAAGGCAAATGCCAAATATTGGTATTTCTTTTTCTACCAGATCACGCACACATGATATGGCATAATCCATACTAGCAGGGTCACCGGGGCCATTACTAATCATGATTCCATCTGGATTCCAGGCCAAAACTTCCGACGAATCTGTTTTTGCAGGAAATACACCAACGTAGCAATCACGGTTGATAAGGCACCGGACGATGTTCTTCTTACTTCCGTAATCAAGCAGTGCGACTCGAATGGGTGCATCTTTTTTACCCAGCGTGTGAAAAGATTTACTGCTAACAGTGCTGGCTAGCTCCAAACCTGACATGTCTGGGCATAGACTCAATTGTCTTTTCAGTGCTTCTAGATCTTCCGTTTCACTGCTGATAATAGCATTCATGGCGCCCGCATCACAAATATGCCGCACTATCTGCCGGGTATCCACACCGGCTATTCCTACGAGATTGTTTTCAGTGAAATATGTGTCGAGGCTGTAGGAATCCATTTTACGCGAAAACTGCTGAGAGAATTTCTTACAAACCAGACCGGCAATTTTAATAGATTCGCTTTCTACTTCCGCGTCCCGCACTCCGTAATTACCAATATGATCATTGGTCATAATAAGAATCTGTCCTGTGTAGGACGGATCTGTAAAAACTTCCTGGTATCCGGTCATGCCGGTATTAAAACATATTTCGCCGGTGGTGGTCCCGATTTTACCGATGGCTGTGCCACGGAAAACGATACCATCCTGGAGTACCAACAGTGCAGAAATTTTTGATGAACTCACTTCAGGGATTCAAATTTCGCTTAATTGTTTTAACCATTTAGTCAATGTGGGTAAAATGTGACCATATTAAGGGCCCACCCATTTTTTGGGAAAAATAAATGAAGAGATATAGGTTAGCAGAAGAATACTGCCTAGCACCAGCAATGCATGAACCTCATTGAAACCCAAATTCTGAAGCTGTTTTTGAAAAATCATTTTTATGCCAATAAAAAGCAGAATAAGTGCCAGTCCATATTGAAGCGTACTGATATTTCTAATACCGTGCCCCAGCACAAAAAAGAGGCTTCTCAGACCCATTATAGCAAAAATATTGGAAAAGAAAACCAGGTAGGGATCGCGTGTGATACCAAAAATGGCAGGAACACTGTCTACCGCAAAAAGCACATCGGTAAACTCCACCAAAACCAGCACTACAAATAACAATGTTGCATATCGTTTTCCATCCTTAACAATAAAAAACTTTCCGGTATGATTTTCCTTGCTGATTCTGAAAAATTTTGACACCCATTTGAACACACGATGGTTTTCTGTATTTATTGTTTCATCATCTCCGCCGGAAAAGAGCACCTTCAACCCAGTTATAATCAAAAATCCGCCAAACAAATAGATCATCCAGTGAAATTGCTGAATCATTAATCCACCAAGAAATATGAACAGAAACCTCATCAATACGGCACCAATAACACCCCACACCAGAATTCGTTTTTGGTCAGAAGTACTTATTCCAAAAGAACTAAATATGAGCATGATAACAAAAAGGTTGTCTACACTGAGTGAGTACTCCACAAAATAGCCGGTTATGTAGTTTATAAATGCTTCTTTCGAAAAAGACTCACGGCACTTATTTATGTCATCAAATACTATAAAATTACTTCCATAGGTTTGCTTAAATACCTGAAAATCTGAAACAGTATTTAGATTATGCAGGTGATAATGAAAGTAATAAATCACCAGTGAAAACAACAATCCTGCTGTTATCCACGCTAGTGTGCGCCATATCGCCTGTTTAGGCGTTAATGCTTTCTGCTCCTTCCCCAGAAAACCCAGGTCCAGCATCAATCCCAGCGCCACCGAAACCAGAAATCCGGTTAAAAAGAGCAGTTTAAATTCCATTCCACGGCAAAATTAGGGGTAGCTGCGCATCGACCCAACCTAAAGTTTACTTTTGCATCAATATATAATTTCACATGAAAAATATCAGTTTAGCTCTGCTCTCTCTGGTTTGCTTGGGTTTGGTGTCTGTTTCTGCTACCAAAGACGAGGGAATGTTTCCTCTTAATTATCTTGATGAAAAAGTCCTGCAAAATGCCGGATTAAAGCTATCTACCAGAGATTTATTCTCACCCGGTGAGGTTTCACTGGCCAATGCGCTGGTGAAAGTTGGTGGGTGCTCAGGATCTTTTATTTCACCTGAGGGCCTTATCATCACCAACCATCACTGCGTTTATGGGGGTGTTGCAGATTTGAGCACGAGGGATAATAATTACCTTGAAAACGGCTTCGTTGCGTCTAACAAAACCAAAGAATTACCCATAAACATGCCGTGCCGGATTACCCAGTCATTCGCAGATGTATCGGCCAGGGTATTGCAAGGTGTAACAAAAGACCTAAGCCCATCTGCTTGGGCCAAGGCAATAGCGGCAAATATCAAAAATATTCTAGCGGAAGAAAAAGTAAAAAATCCGGATTTGTCTATGGAAGTTTCGGAGATGTTTGTGGGCAGAAGCTATATGCTTTTCCGCTATCTCTTGATCCCGGATGTTAGGCTTGTATTTGCACCACCTGTCACCATCGGGCAGTTTGGCGGAGACCTTGATAACTGGGAATGGCCCCGCCACAATGGCGATTTCGGTATGGTGCGCGCCTATGTAGGTCCTGATGGGAAGCCCGCACCCTACAATAAAGACAATGTCCCCTTTAAACCCAGAAAGCACCTCAAAATCAACGCCAATGGAACCAAGGAAGGTGATTTTGTTTTTATTATGGGATATCCGGGCCGAACCTTCAGGCATGAAAGTGCACCTTATCTGAAGTTTCAACAGGAAAAGCAACTTCCGCTCATTCAAAAATGGTATGCATCATATATCCGTCAGATGAAAACCCTCAGTGAGGGAAATGATGCTAAATTTCTGGCATTTGCCAAGGAAATACAAAGTCTGGAAAACGTGGAGAAAAACTACCGCGGCAAGATTCAGGGGCTGACAAGAACTGGGCTGGTAGCGCAAAAACAAGCCGATGAAACGGCTATGCACACTCTCGCAATGAATGCAAATAAGGAATCCAGAAAAAATATCATTCCCAATTTAAATGCAATATGGACACAGAAAACCACCCAGGCTAATCAACGTTTCAATTATCTGTTTCTGAATAATCAGTCTGCCCCATTCTATGCAGCACGATCCATTTTAAATTTCTCGAATGCCTATGCTAATGCCAAATCTGCAGATGACAAGCAAAAAATCATGGAGGAATTCCGAAGTAGCATTAATCAAAATTATTCAATTGTTGACAAAGATCTTGAAATTTGGGTATTGCAGGAACTACTGCCCAAAGTAAATGCGAATAGAAACGTAAAAATAAAATCCCATGGAAAACAAGAGCTAAAAATGTGGATATCCGCGGTTTTATCTAAAGATAAATTAATGGATACAGGATTTGTATTTAAGACCTTAAGAACCCGCCCAGAAAAACTATTGCAGTATAAAAGTACGCTTATGCGACTTGTCGCTGAACTGGAGGAAGAGGCTAGTGCCATTGAAGCTACATGGACTCAACTTGATCAACAATTAAAATCAATTATGCCGGAATATTTGGATATGAAAGAGTCTTACAAAAAGGGTCAATTCATTCCGGATGCAAATAGCACGCTTCGCATGACATTTGGCTACATAAAGCGTTACAAACCCAACGATGCAGAAATACACCTACCCTATACAACACTCAAGGGGGTTTTTGAAAAAGCAAATACAGCTGCAGACTATAGGCTACCATCTGTTGTAGCCGACCAGTTAAGAATTAAAGACGTACCTGTTATTTTCAAAGATAAAGAAACTGGCGAGGTAGCCGTTGCCTTTTTGTACAACCTCGATACCACGGGCGGAAACAGCGGCAGTGCAGTACTGGATGCTGAAGGAAATCTGATAGGCATAAATTTTGACAGAAGTTTCACTGCCACCATCAATGATTATGCGTGGAATGATCAATACAGCCGGAGCATTGGCTGCGATATACGCTATGTATTATTTGTAGTTAAATATGTTGGAAAAGCAGACTATCTGTTAAACGAAATGGGGCTTACCATATAATAATTCTTGATTACTAAGTAACCCAGGTCACTTAAATTGATAATACTATTGTCTTCATTTGCAGATAAATCTATTTATGGGAATATTATCAATATTATTCGGGAAAAAGAAAGTCCTGATTTCAAGGAATTTGTTGAGCAAGGTGCTGTAATTTTTGATGTGCGATCTGTAGGGGTATTCAGAGGAGGTCAAATCAATAAATCAAAAAATATCTCTGTTCAGAACTTACCAGCTCAGCTTTCTAAACTCGATAAAACTAAAATCATCATTACCTGCTGTGCTCCAGGCATGCACAGTGCATCCGGTTGCATCTATGTTAAAACAAGGCGGATTTACGGCCTATAACGGCGGCGGCTGGCAACCGCTAAAAAACAAATTACCGTAAGCAACCATCCATCATTTGATGAGCTCGTAAATAGAGGTGTTCCGACATTGATATTGTATCACTCCGGCAATATTATCTCCAGACAGTCCGGTGTGATGCCGGCTCATGAGATTATCAGAATTCACAAGCCGTTAAATAAAAAAAGCAGCCCAAGGGATGCTTTTTTTATGAAGTTCTAAATACTTAATCTGGCTTGTTTTCCTCTTCGCCTTCCTGATTTTCCGTGGCGTTTGCATCAGAAGATTCGGTTTTTTCAATTTCAGTGGCAACCTCTTCAGCAGTTACAACTTCTTCAGATTGAACTTCTGCCGAAGCTTCAATTGCAGGCATTTCTTCTACTGCAACATCCTCAACCGGGGCAACAGATTCTTCAATCACTTCCGCATCCTCTTCTCTAGCAACAACAAGCGTTTCCACTATCGGTGCCGAGGTTGTTCTGGTGGTGCTTGCTGAGGTCTTGCTGCGACCACGACGGGTTTTCTTGGTTTCTTTTTTATCAGTTCCAAAACCCTGGAAGTATTCATTGAAATCTACCAGTTCGATGAAAGCCATCTCAGCGTTGTCACCCATACGGTTACCAAATTTTAATATGCGCGTATATCCACCAGGTCTGCTTGCTACTTTTGAACCTACCACAGTGAACAATTCCTTTACCGCTTCCTTGTCTTTAAGGTACGCAAAAACCGTTCTTTGATTGTGGGTAGTGGCGTCTTTACCCTTGGTAATCAGGGGCTCAACGTATGTTCTAAGGGCTTTGGCCTTCGCCAAAGTAGTTCTAATACGCTTATGAATAATCAGCGATGATGCCATATTGGCCATCAGGGCTTTTCGGTGAGGCGTAGTACGTCCTAAATGGTTTACGTTTTTGCCGTGTCTCATTTCACTTAGTCTTCGTTTAAGTTATACTTGGCGATTTCCATTCCAAAATTCAGCCCCTTGTCACGAACGAATTCTTCGAGTTCTGACAAAGACTTTTTACCAAAGTTGCGGAATTTCAAAAGATCGTCAATATGATATTGCACCAGTTCGCCCAGTGTTTTGATTTCCGCGGCTTTCAGGCAATTGTAGGCACGCACGGAAAGATCTAGGTCGGCAAGCGGGGTTTTGAGGATTTTGCGCATTTGCAGGAATCCTTCATCCACTTCCTCAACGGCTTTGCTGGCTTTTGATTCAGGCATGATATTTTCATCGCTGAACAAAACAAAGTGCTGAATAAGAATCTTTGCGGCTTCTTTCAACGCTTCTTCAGGATGAATGCTGCCATCTGTTGTAACTTCCATTACCAGCTTTTCGTAGTCAGTACGCTGTTCTACGCGGAAGTCTTCGACGCTGTATTTAACATTTCTGATAGGTGTAAAAATACTATCAGTAGCAATCAAGCCTATGGGGGCATCTTTCACTTTGTTTTCTTCGGCAGGAACGTAACCACGGCCTTTGCCTATGGCAAGTTCAAACTCAAGGTTAACGGTTGGTTCAAGATTGCATAAAACAAGCTCAGGGTTAAGGATATTAAATGAATTGGTGTATCTGCCGATATCGCCGGCCATGAATTGGTCTTTACCCTTGAGACTGATAAAAATCTTCTCGTTGTCATCGGTAGATGAATTAGCCTTGAAGCGAACCTGCTTCAGATTGAGGATGATTTCAAGAACATCTTCAACTACACCTTTTATGGTGGAGAACTCATGGTCAACACCCTGAATTTTTACCGATGTAATGGCGTAGCCTTCCAGTGAGGAGAGAAGAATGCGACGCATGGCATTGCCTATGGTAACACCATAACCTTTTTCAAGGGGTGAAAATTCGAACACTCCATGAAAGTCGGTGGCTTTGTTCATTACCACCTTATTGGGTTTTTGAAAAGGAATAACTCCCATTTTTTGATTTGATTTAAAAGGTTTTATTTAGAATACAATTCCACAATCAGCTGTTCTTTGATGTTTTCGGGAATATCAGAACGCTCCGGGTAGCTGATAAATTTACCGGAAAGCTCACCTCCATCCCACTCAAGCCAGTTAAAGCGCTTGCGAACAATGCCTGCTGCCTCGGCAATAACCTCAAGTGATTTGCTGCGCTCGCGCACTGAAACAACATCATCGGGCTTGAGATGATAGCTGGGAATATTTACAACTGAGCCATTTACCAAAATATGGCAGTGACCCACCAACTGACGAGCCGCACGGCGTGTGGGTGCAATACCCAAACGGAACACTGTATTGTCCAGACGAGCTTCCAGGAATTTCAACAGATTATCACCGGTAATTCCTTTTTTGGCCGCTGCTTTTTTGAACAAATTTCTGAACTGCTTTTCCAGCAATCCATAAGTGTATTTGGCTTTCTGTTTTTCGGCTAGCTGAACTGCATATTCAGACAGCTTGGGCTTTCTGCGGCTATTACCATGTTGCCCCGGGCCATAGTTTTTCTTTTCCAAAGCCTTATCGCGTCCGAAAATTGGTTCACGGAAACGACGGGCTATTTTTGATTTTGGACCTCTGTATCTTGCCATTGATTATTATTCTTAGTTATAAAATTATACCCTGCGGCGCTTAGGTGGACGACACCCATTGTGGGGCATAGGAGTAATATCTGTTATTGACAAGACTTCCAGGCCGACAGTTTGCAAATTACGAATTGCGCTGTCACGTCCGCCTCCCGGCCCCTTTACAAACACATCTACCTTGCGAAGACCTGAATCGAATGCGGTTTTTGCACAATCCAGCGATGCCATTTGGGCTGCATAGGGCGTATTCTTCTTAGACCCTTTGAAACCCATTTTACCGGCAGAAGACCATGAAATTACTTGACCTTCTGTATTGGTTACGGATACAATGATATTATTGAATGTGGCATGAATATGCACCTGTCCGTGTGGATCTACTTTAACTTTCTTTTTGGTTACTTTTTTGGTTACCATTTCCCTGTGATCTATTATTTAGTGACCTTTTTCTTCCCTGCTACGGTCTTACGTTTACCCTTCCTGGTACGAGCATTGGTGCTGGTGCGCTGACCGCGAACCGGTAAACCCTTACGGTGTCTTAAACCGCGGTAAGATCCAATATCCATGAGACGCTTAATGTTCAGCTGGGTTTCGCTGCGCAATTCGCCCTCGGTTTTGAGGTTATTGGTAATAAATCCGCGGATTTTTGACAAATCATCATCATCCCAGTCATTTACTTTCTTGTCGCGGCTGATTCCAGAATTATCCAGAATCCTGGCTGCAGTGCTTGGACCAATACCATAAATGTAGGTCAATCCTATCACACCTCTTTTGTTTTTGGGCAAATCTATACCTACTATTCTGGCCATTGTCTATTAACCTTGTCTTTGTTTATACCTAGGGTTCTTTTTATTAATTACGTACACCTTACCATTGCGGCGTACAATCTTGCAGTCTACACTGCGCTTTTTTACTGACGTCCTAACTTTCATGTCTTTAATTGTATCTGTAAGAGATCCTTCCTCGTGTTAAATCATAGGGAGACATTTCAACCTGAACCTTATCACCTGGCAGAATTCTGATGTAGTGCATTCTCATTTTGCCCGAAATGGTAGCAATTATCTCATGCCCATTCTGAAGCTGTACGCGAAACATTGCATTGGACAATGCTTCCGTAATAACTCCGTCCTGTTTTATGGCATCTTGCTTTGGCATTTCAAAAGGGCTGCAAAAATAGTGAATTTTCTTTTAATAATCAACTTGGGGCGTATTACCTGTGAAACGACCTTTCAGACGGCCACTGCTCATCAATCCGTCATACTTTCTCATGAGCAGATAGCTGTCGATTTGCTGCAATGTATCAAGCACCACACCAACCAGAATAAGTAGGCTGGTGCCACCAAAAAACTGGCTGAATTCCTGATTTACACCTAAATTACCTGACACAACAGGAAGCACCGCAATCAAGGATATAAATATGGCACCGGGCAGCGTAATGCGGCTGATGATATCATCGATGAAGTTAGCGGTCTGTTTACCAGGTTTTATACCCGGGATGAATCCATTATTACGCTTCATATCATCGGCCATCTGAACTGGATTAAAAATGATAGCAGTATAAAAATATGTGAATACAACAATTAGAAATATCATAAGTGCATTGTGGGCAAAACTATTAGGTGATGCAAGATTTTCTAACCAATCAGGCCTACCTTCTGGATAGAATCCTAAAATTGTTGCCGGCAAAAAAAGTATTGCCTGGGCAAAGATGATTGGCATTACACCTGCTGCCAGAATTTTGATAGGCAGGTACTGCCTAACACCTCCATACTGACGATTTCCTATAACCCGTTTTGCATAGTTGATGGTTATCTTGCGGGTTCCCTGCGTTAGCAATATAACTCCCAAGATAACCAGGGCCCAAACTACAAGTTCAATGAGAAATAGAATAAAACTTGCTCTTTTTCCGGCAAACGCAAGTTCAGAAAACAAGGCATTGGGCAGTCGGGCAATAATTCCAACCATAATCAGCAAAGAAATACCATTTCCCAATCCACGGTTTGTTATCCGTTCACCCATCCACATAGTAAACATTGTGCCTGCTGTTAACAGAATTACATTCGTAAATTCGAACATGCCTTTAGACATTATATCATCGTGTTTAGTATAGATGAAAGCACTAGGAGGGTTGGTTACCGTAAACTGATTCAGATATCCATAAGCCTGAACACATGTAAATGCAATTGTTAAAATTCTGGTATACTGGTTTATTTTCCTTCTTCCTTCTTCACCCTCTTTCTGTAAACGTTGGAAGGCAGGAACAGCAATTGAAATCAATTGCATAAAGATACTTGCTGAAATATATGGCATAATACCCAAAGCAAATATTGCACCTCTGTTCCATGCACCACCTGAAAAAGTGTTTATTAAATCAAGAATACCATTTTTACTTGAACCACCTGCACTCTCTTCAAGCACAGTGCTGTCTATACCGGGAAGAATTACAAAAGAACCAAGACGATATACAACTAGAAGTATAAATGTGTAGACTATCCGTCTGCGCAACTCTTCTATAGACCAAATATGCTTTAGGGTTTCAATCAGTTTTTTCATAGAATCAGCCTAAAAGGTGAACAGATCCGCCTACCTTTTCAATGGCAGACTTGGCAGTTTCACTGAATTTGTGTGCGTGAACCTCTATTCCTGCTTTGATTTCGCCACGACCAAGAATTTTCACCATCTCAGACTTGCCAACCAAGTGCTTCTTTACCAGAAGTTCATGGTCTATTTTGTTTACTTTAAGCGTATCGGCAAGACCTTGCAGCACATCAAGATTGATGGCAGCATATTCCAGTCGGTTAATATTTTTGAAACCTCCCTTGGGAATTCGACGCTGTAAAGGCATTTGGCCACCTTCAAAACCAATCTTTCTGGAATATCCGGTGCGAGATTGTGCCCCTTTATGACCTTTTGTTGAGGTTCCGCCTCTTCCTGAGCCTTCACCGCGGCCAATGCGCTTTCTATTCTTGGTAGAACCTGCAGCAGGTTTTAAATTACTTAAATTCATGTTACTTGGTGTTTTCTACTTTAATTAGATGATTCACGGTGCTGATCATACCCTGAATCTGGTTGTTCAGTTCAACTTCAGTACTCGCATTAATTTTATGGAGACCTAAGGCACGAAGCGTAGCTTTCTGGTTCTTGGGATATCCGATACCGCTTTTTACCAATGTAATTTTAACTTTTCCCATGAACTTATCCGTTAAATACTTTTTTAAGATTGATATTTCTCATTTTTGCCACAGCGTAAGGGTCTCTCATGGTAGTAAGAGCATCGAAAGTAGCTTTTACCACGTTGTGAGGGTTTGAAGATCCTTTTGATTTGGCGAGTACATCGGTTACTCCCGCACTCTCCAGCACGGCGCGCATGGCACCACCGGCAATTACGCCAGCACCATGTGCTGCAGGCTTGAGAAATACGCGTCCACCACCAAATTTGCCATACTGTTCGTGAGGTACTGTGCCATTGATTACAGGGACCTTAATGAGATTTTTCTTAGCATCTTCAATTCCTTTGTTTACGGCGTCCATAACTTCGTTGGAGCGACCTAAACCATGCCCTACTACTCCATTTCCGTCACCCACAACTACAAGGGCACTGAAACTGAATGTACGGCCACCTTTGGTTACTTTGGTAACACGATTGATGGAAACCACTTTTTCGGTCAGTGTCAACTCACCGGGTCTCACACGCTTGTTGATATTTTCAGACATTTGAATAACTTTTTATATTCAATTAAAATTCCAAACCTCCTTCACGAGCTGCATCGGCGAGGCTTTTAACACGCCCATGATACAGGTACCCTCCACGATCGAAAACGACAGACTTAATTCCTGCTGCTACAGCTTTCTCAGCCAGTATTTTACCTACCATAGCTGATTTCGCAACTTTGTTGTCTTTCACGTCCTTTATACCATCCTCAGATGATGATGCTGCACATAGGGTTACACCTTTGCTGTCATCTATAATCTGGGCGTAGATATTATTATTGCTGCGATATACACTGAGGCGGGGCCTAACAGTCGTTCCACTGACGCGATCGCGAATACGGTTGCGGATTTTGCTTCTTCTTTCTACTACTGATTTTGACATAACTAATTAAAATTATTTGGCTGCTGTCTTACCTGCTTTCTTCCTCAATACTTCACCGGCAAACTTGATACCTTTACCTTTATAGGGCTCAGGTTTTTGGAATGAACGAATTTTGGCAGCAATCTGGCCCAAAAGCTGTTTATCGGCACATTCCATGGTTATGGAAGGATTTTGACCTTTTAGCGTTTCGGTTTTAACTTTAATTTCCTTGGGTATCTCCAACATGATACGGTGAGAGTATCCCAGAGTAAAATCTACCAGATTGCCCTGATTGGATATTTTGTAACCAATGCCAACCAATTCTTGTTTTACTGTGTGACCGTGGCTAACACCAACAACCATGTTCTGGATTAAAGCACGGTAAAGACCATGCAATGCTTTATGTTGCTTGCTGTCGCTCGGGCGATTGACTGTCAGCACTCCATCGGTCATATCGATAGTGATATCTGTTCCGATGTTTTGCGACACTTCTCCTTTTGGACCCTTAGCGGTAATATTTCCATTATCGTTGGTAATGGTAACACCTGCTGGGATACTGATGGGTGCTTTTCCTATGCGTGACATTATATTCTACTTTCTGTTTCTTAAGATACGTAACACAATACTTCACCGCCAACATTTTGCGTGCGAGCTTCTTTGTCAGTCATCACACCTTTGGATGTGGTAAGAATTGCAACACCGAGTCCATTTAATACGCGGGGCATTGAGTCAACATTGGCATACCTGCGCAGTCCGGGAGTACTAATTCTTGACAAACTGCGAATAGCACTAGCCTTGGTAACGGGATCATATTTGAGGGCTATTTTAATAACACCCTGTTTGTTTTCTGAGTCTTCGAATTTGTATTTAAGGATATATCCTTTCTCATATAAAACACGGGTGATTTCCTTTTTGAGATTGCTTGCAGGAATTTCAACAATTCTGTGCTTTGCCTTCATTGCATTGCGCAACCGGGTGAGAAAATCTGATATTGGATCGGTCATCTTAATTCTTCTTTAATTATTACCAACTTGATTTAGTTACACCTGGAATCTTTCCATCGCTGGCCAGCAATCTAAACTGGTTACGGCAGATTCCGAAAGTACGAATGTAGCCCCTGGGACGCCCTGTGAGTTTGCAACGATTGCGTAAACGTACAGGAGATGCATTTCTTGGAATACGCTGCAGTGCCTCGTAATTACCTTCTGCTTTAAGCGTGGCACGTTTTTCAGCGTAGCGGGCTACCAGTGCCTCACGTTTGCGCTGTCTTGCTTTTATGGATTCTTTTGCCATGTATATTATTTGCTTTTAAAGGGGAAACCCATCAATTTTAGCAGCTCCAGACACTCTTCGTCTGTATTGGCTGTTGTAACGATGGTGATGTCCATACCGGTGATTCTGTTAACTTTGTCAATATCGATCTCGAGGAAAATAATCTGTTCGGTAATGCCCATGTTGAAGTTACCACGGCCATCAAAACCTTTTACATTTAATCCCTGAAAATCACGAACACGGGGCAGTGCTATGCTGATGAGGCGATGTATGAAATCATACATGACTTCCTTGCGAAGGGTAACCCTAGCACCGATAGGCATATTCTCCCTCAATTTGAAGTTTGAAATTGCCTTGCGTGAGAAGGTAGCTTGTGCTTTCTGGCCTGAAATTTTGGTCATTTCATCAACAGCCGCATCTACCAGTTTCTTATCATTTACTGCAGCACCTACACCCTGGTTAAAGCTTACCTTTA
>VGGQ01000029.1 GCA_016868535.1 Bacteroidota bacterium
GGCAACATTTTATAATGCCTCATCGGGAGGAACAGGTTCTTTTGCCTGGAATTTTGGCGATCCGTTGAGCGGAACATACAATACCAGCACAGCCTGCATGACCTCACCGGAAATTTAATCACCTCGGTTGAGCTGCAACAGGGCGCGGGTGCTTACAAAATGGATCTGCGCAACCTCTCCAACGGTATATACCTGGTTAGCGTAACAGACAATGATAGTGGAGAGAAAAGGGTTACCAAACTGATTAAACAATAATAATCCACACCTAACGCATAAAAAACGCCCCGAAGGGCGTTTTTTTATAAATACATTTGCCACATGTCTGACCCACGCATCATTCTGGGAATCGATCCGGGTACCAATTTGCTGGGGTATGGCATCATTCGCACTGAAGGCAAAGAGATGGAGCTGCTTTCTGTGGGTGTAGTAAGGCTTTCCAAACTGGCCGATCACGGGGAAAAACTACACCATATTTTCGAACGCATTGCCGGTCTAATCGACGGCTACCAGGCCACTGAAGTAGCTATTGAAGCACCCTTTTTCGGTAAAAACGTTCAAAGTATGCTGAAGCTGGGCCGTGCACAGGGCGTTTCCATTGCCGCCGCCATCAGCAAGGGATTAAAGGTTTACGAATACGAACCCCGTAAAATCAAAAAAAGCATAACCGGCAATGGCAATGCCAGCAAAGAACAGGTAAGTGCCATGCTGAAAACCCTGCTCTCTTTCACCGAACAACCCGAAACCAGCGACGCATCAGATGCGGTAGCAGCAGCCGTCTGTCATTTCTTTCAGTTAAACCCCAAACAATTTGGTGTGAAAAATAATTCCGGAGGTGGCTGGAAACAGTTTATTGCCAATAACCCGGACAAAATAAAAAGGGGCTAAAGACCCCCTTCTGAATAACTAAATAGCAATTCGACGATTACCGATTTTAGTAAAATTAATAACCTTTAAGTTTAGCTTTAATGTATTCCCTGTTCAGGGTAGCAATTACGCTTAATGGAATCTGCTTGGGACACTCAGCCGAGCATGCACCAGTGTTGGTACACGCACCAAAACCCTCTGCATCCATTTGGTTCACCATCGCCACAACACGCTTGGAAGCCTCAGCCCGCCCCTGCGGCAATAAAGCCAGCTGGGTAACCTTGGCACCCACAAACAACATGGCGCTGGCGTTCTTGCATGCGCTCACACAGGCTCCGCAGCCAATACAGGTTGCTGCTTCGAAAGCCTCATCGGCAATTTCTTTGGGAATCAGCGTAGCGTTGGCATCCACGGCATTACCCGTATTTACCGAAACATATCCGCCGGCAGCGATGATGCGGTCGAAAGACGAACGGTTTACGCTCAAATCTCGGATTACGGGAAATGCATTGGATCTCCAGGGTTCCACCACAATGGTATCGCCGTCGCTGAAACTGCGCATGTGCAACTGACAGGTAGTAACACCATGCTTGGGCCCGTGGGGCCTGCCGTTGATAACCATGCTGCACATACCGCAAATTCCTTCACGACAGTCATGATCAAATGCAACGGGATCTTTACCTTCGGTTATCAGTTGCTCGTTCAGCACATCGAACATCTCCAGAAATGACATATCCGGGCTTGCCTGAACCCTGTAATCCTCGAAGTGTCCGGTATCATTAGCATTCTGTTGCCTCCAAACCTTGAGTTTTAAATTCATATTGCTGTTTGACATACTCGTTTTCCCCTATTTATAGCTGCGCTGTGCAATTTTAATGTTTTCATACTCCAGGGGTTCTTTGTGCAATTCCCAGGCATTGCCTTCCTTGCATTCCCAGGCGGAAACAAACATGTAGTTTTCATCATCACGCTTGGCTTCGCCTTCTTCTGTCTGATATTCCTCGCGGAAATGACCGCCGCAACTTTCGTTGCGTTCCAGTGCATCAAGACACATCAGTTCGCCCAGCTCCAGAAAATCGGCAACCCGCCCGGCTTTCTCCAGTTCTGGGTTGAACGAATCCATAGTTCCGGGCACACGCACATCTTTCCAGAATTCTGCGCGGAGTGCTCTGATTTCGGCAATAGCCTGTTTTAATCCTTCAGCACTGCGCGACATACCACATTTATCCCACATTATAAGGCCTAAGCGACGGTGGAAGCTTTCCACAGTCTGCTTGCCATTAATAGACAACAAACACTCCAGTTGCTCTCGTACTTTTTTCTCTGCTGCCACAAACTCATCACTGTCCGTAGACATGCTCTTGGTGCGGATTTCATTGCTGAGATAAGAACCAATGGTGTAGGGAATTACAAAGTAGCCATCGGCCAAGCCCTGCATCAGTGCTGATGCACCCAGACGGTTGGCACCGTGATCCGAGAAGTTGGCTTCTCCTAAAGCATAAAGACCGGGGATATTGGTCATCAGCTCATAATTTACCCACAAACCACCCATGGTGTAATGCACGGCAGGATAAATACGCATAGGAACTTCGTATGGATCCTCATCGGTAATCTGCTTATACATATTAAACAGGTTGCCGTACTTCTCTTTAGCCACTTCCTTACCCAGTTGTAGCAGGGTAGCCTCGTCAGGATTTTCAATATTCAAACGGCTGGCTTCCACACGGCCGTATTTATTGATCATGTTGTAGCGAAAATCCAGATAAACCGCCATTTTGCTGACACCTACACCATAACCGGCATCGCAGCGCTCTTTGGCGGCACGGCTGGCCACATCACGTGGAACCAGATTACCAAAGGCCGGATAGCGGCGCTCCAGGTAGTAATCGCGGTCTTCCTCGGGAATATCGTTAGGGTTGCGGTTGTCGTCTTTGTTTTTGGGAACCCAGATACGTCCGTCATTCCTCAGCGATTCGCTCATCAGCGTCAGTTTACTTTGATAATGACCGCTCACAGGAATGCAGGTCGGGTGAATCTGTGTAAAGCAGGGATTGCCAAACAATGCACCGGCCTTGTGGGCTTTCCAGCCAGCCGTAACGTTGCTTCCCATTGCGTTGGTACTCAGGTAAAATACGTTTCCGTAACCACCGGTACACAGCAGCACGGCATGTCCGAAATGCCTTTCCAGTTCACCGGTAATCAGGTTGCGGGCAATAAGACCGCGGGCTTTGCCGTCAATCACAACCACATCGAGCATTTCGTGGCGGCTGTACATTTTCACGTTGCCCAGTCCTACCTGTCTTTCCAGTGCCTGATAGGCACCCAATAACAACTGCTGACCGGTTTGTCCGGCGGCGTAGAACGTGCGTTGCACCTGAGTTCCGCCAAATGAGCGGTTGCTTAGAGTTCCGCCGTATTCACGGGCAAAAGGAACACCCTGCGCCACACACTGGTCAATAATGGAGGTTGAAACCTCGGCCAGGCGGTGCACATTGGCTTCACGGGCGCGGTAGTCACCGCCTTTGATGGTATCGTAAAACAAACGGTACACACTGTCACCGTCATTCTGATAGTTTTTTGCTGCATTGATGCCACCCTGAGCAGCAATGGAATGAGCCCTGCGCGGAGTATCCTGAAAACAGAAAGCTTTTACCTTGTAGCCCATTTCGGCAAGGGTAGCAGCAGCGCTGGAGCCGGCAAGGCCCGTTCCTACCACTATAATTTCAAGATTGCGTTTGTTGGCGGGATTTACCAGAGGCACAGAACTGCGGTATTGCGTCCACTTCTGCGATAATTCTCCTGCGGGAATTTTGGAGTCGAGTTTGATATTCTTGCTCATGTCTCTCTCAAATTATTGAATCCAATCCAAATGCATGGCTACTGGCATAGCCGCAAACAAAAGTGATACCACGATAGAAAAGAGCCTGCCTGTAGACTGTATGATAGGCGTATACGATTTATGGTTGATGCCCAGGGTCTGAAACGCGCTCTGGAAACCGTGCAGAAGATGATAGCAGAGGGAAATGCAACCCAGTACGTAAATAACCACTGGCAAAGGATTGGCAAATACTTCTTTCATTTCCTGAAACAAGGTCTTCTCACCCGAGGTAATTACATCGGTAAAGCGGCTGGTTAACCAGAAATCCTTAAGGTGAACCACCAGAAACAGCAAAAGTAGTGTTCCCAGAATGCCCATACTGCGCGAATACCAGGTACTGTTGGCACTTCCGGCATTTACGCTGTAACGCTTCTTTCTTGCGTCAGCATTGAATTTCCAGAGATACAACCCCTGAAAAATATGCAGCAGCAAACCGCCAAAAAGCACAAATTCCATGCTGCGGATAATCCAGTTGGTGCCCATAAATTCGGCGGCCATGTTGAAGGTTTCTCCTTCATCGTTGAAAAAAATGCAGGCATTTACGCTACAGTGCACCAGTAAAAACGAAATGAGAAACAACCCTGTCAGCCCCATCAGCCATTTGCGGCCAATGGTGGATGTGAATAGAAAAGAAAATAATTTCATGCTTGTGTAAGCTTGTTGTTTTCGATTGCAAATTTAATAAATAGCATACAAGCATTATTGCCCATTTACCCACAAACCCTGAAATGGAGTATGTTTTTTTCGATAAAGCTTACACAAATTAATCCTTACTAAGGGAAGCGCCCGAAAGGTATTTCTGCAGGTATTTACCCAGAATATCAAACTCAATATTAACAGCATCACCGGGCTTCATTTTATGCAAATTGGTATGCTCCCAGGTATATGGAATAATAACTACCGAAAAAAAATCCGCGGCAGTGTCCACTATGGTGAGGCTAACGCCATTCAAACAGATACTGCCCTTCTCTACAGTTATTCCTGCATTGGGGTCGTGCCTGAAAGTTAGTTTCCATGAGCCGTTGCGGTCCTTCATATTGATTAATTCAGCTTTCGCATCCACATGTCCCTGTACAATATGTCCATCGAACCTGCCGTTTGCCGGCATACATCTTTCCAAATTCACCATTGTTCCAGGTTTCCAGCCCGACAGATTTGTGCGGCTCAATGTTTCTTCCACGGCTGTTACACGGTATTGCCAAGCATCCAAATTTGTTACCGTAAGGCAAACACCATCGTGGCTAACACTTTGATCCACTTTCAATTCTGCCGTGAATGGACTTTCCAGCCAAAAATGAAGGTTGCTACCTTCTTTTTCAACCTGCAAAACCTTTCCCAACCCTTCGATGATACCGGTAAACATGACTGCAAAGGACGTACAAATATCTGAAATAACTGACACATTGACACATTCCCCTGTTTGGCAAAACGTTTGAGAGTAAGACAGCAAATGATTGACGAAACGCTGAACACCGAACCAGAAAAGCCGGTAGAAGAGCCCCAGACAACCGAAAATCCTGCGGAAAACGAAGCTGCAGAATTCAAAACCGCTGAGCCTCAGACACCCGAACAGTTGCTGGCAGAGGAAAAGAACAAGTATCTGCGTCTGTACAGCGAGTTTGACAACTATCGCCGTCGCACCAACAAAGAGCGTTTTGAACTTTTGCAGACCGCCGGAAGGGATGTTATTTTGTCGATGCTCGAAATTGTAGATGATTTTGAGCGTGCTTTGAAAATTCTGGAAAATGCTGACAACACCGTCAAAACAAGGCTGGAAGGCTTTGAAATTATTTACAAAAAACTTATTTTACAGCTTGAAGCTCGCGGAGTAAAACCCATGGATTGCAAAGGCAAGCCATTTGATGTTGAGTTTCATGAAGCCATCACCCGATTTCCCGCTCCCACCGAGGCCGACAAGGGCGTGGTAATAGACGAAGTGGAAAAAGGCTATTTATTAAACGGGCATGTGCTTAGATTTGCCAAAGTGGTTGTAGGAGAATAACACCATGGCAAAACGCGATTACTACGATATCCTAGGCGTTTCACGCAATGCAAATGAGGATGAGATTAAAAAAGCGTACCGCAAACTTGCCATTAAATATCACCCCGACAAAAATCCGGATGATAAGGATGCCGAAGAAAAGTTCAAGGAGGCTGCCGAAGCCTATGACGCTCTGAGCAACCCCGAGAAAAAGCAGCGCTACGACCAGTTTGGCCACGCAGGAATGGGCGGAGCTGGTGGTGGCGGTTTCAATATGGACGATATCTTCAGCCAGTTTGGAGATATTTTCGGCGATACTGATTTCTTTGGTTCTTTCTTTGGCGGACAAGGCGGAAGACGTGGTGGCGGCCCTAGAAGAAAACCCGGCAGCAACATCCGCATACGAATCAAACTCACCCTGGCCGAAATGCGCCATGGTGTGGAAAAAAAGGTAAAATACCGCCGCATGATTGAGCCAGAAGGCGTGTTGTACAGCGATTGCAAAAATTGCGGTGGCACCGGCAGTGTGCGTAAAACCACGAATACCTTCCTGGGACAAATGGCCACCACTGCACCTTGCCAAGTATGCCAGGGCATGGGTAGAACAATCACATCCAAACCCCGTGAAGCCAATGAACAGGGATTGGTGGCGCAAGAGTTTGAAACTACCATTAAAATTCCATGTGGTGTAGCCGAAGGTATGCAGCTTAGCGTAAACGGACAAGGTAATTCCGGTCCCGGCGGCGGACCTTCCGGTGATCTTATTGTTTTAATTGAACAAATTGAACACGAAGAACTGCAGCGCGATGGCAACCACGTCATTTATACATTATGGCTATCATTCCCCGAAGCCGCGCTGGGCGCATCGGTTGAGGTTCCTACCCTGGACGGGGCTGCTAAAATCAAGATTGAGAGTGGAACACAGCCCGGAAAAGTGCTGCGTTTAAAAGGTAAGGGCTTCCCTGACCTGAACGGCTACGGCTCCGGCGACCAATTGATTCATGTGCAGGTGTATGTGCCTACCAATCTCAGTTCCGAAGAAAAAAATCAACTGCTGAAACTGCAGGATAGCAAGAACTTCAAGCCCGAAGAAAAAGACAAATCCTTTTTTGACCGAGTGAAGGATATGTTCTAGTTGACAGTCGACATTTTTAGTGTAAAGTGGACAGAGTATAGCTTAACTGATGCTCAACAATTGCAGGTTTACGATGTTCCTGTAGAGATATTCACCATACATCGATAGCGGTATAAAAATAGTATAACTAAGTTAACGCCGAAGACTGGCCTTTAGGCCGGTATCAATGGCTGCAAGAAATTCCTCTGTATGCAGATACTGTCCGTCGGTCAATTTATCACCATAAATGCATACCGCCAGATCTTTGGTCATTTTTCCGCTTTCCACTGTTTCTACACAAACCTTTTCTAAGGTCTGGCAGAAATCAATCAGGGCCTGATTTCCATCCAGTTTGCCCCTGTGCTCAAGACCACGTGTCCATGCAAAAATGCTGGCTATCGGATTGGTGCTGGTCTTTTTGCCTTGCTGGTGCATGCGGTAATGGCGGGTAACGGTTCCGTGCGCAGCTTCTGCCTCTATGGTTTTGCCATCCGGTGTAATCAAAACGCTGGTCATCAGACCCAGTGAGCCAAAACCCTGTGCAACGGTATCGCTTTGCACGTCGCCATCATAGTTTTTACAGGCCCACACAAAATTACCATTCCACTTTAGGGCGCTGGCTACCATGTCATCAATTAGACGGTGCTCGTAAGTGATACCTTTGGCATCCATGGTTGCTTTGAATTCAGTTTGGTAGATATTTTCAAAGATATCCTTGAAACGACCATCGTATTTTTTCAGGATGGTGTTTTTGGTACTTAAATACAGGGGCCAGCCTTTGGCCTTGGCCATGTTGAAGCAACTACGGGCAAAACCGACTATACTCTCATCGGTGTTGTACATAGCCAATGCCACACCATCTCCTTTGAAATTATGCACCTCAAATTCCTGCACGGTTCCGTCTTCACCTTCAAATTTTACAATGAGTTTCCCCTTGCCTTTGGTTACAAAATCGGTGGCACGGTACTGATCGCCGAAAGCGTGACGGCCAATGCAGATGGGGGCTGTCCAGTTAGGAATCAGACGGGGTACATTGCTGCACACAATAGGCTCACGAAAAACAGTTCCGTCCAGAATATTCCGGATAGTGCCGTTCGGACTCTTCCACATTTGTTTCAGGTTAAATTCCTTTACACGCGCCTCATCCGGTGTAATGGTGGCACATTTAATACCAACGTTATATTGTTTAATAGCCTCTGCCGCTTCCATTGTCACCTTATCATTGGTTGCATCTCGGTTTTCCATACCCAAATCGTAATACTTAATATCGATATGTAGGTGGGGTAAGATGAGTTTGTATTTAATAAAATGCCAGATAACACGGGTCATTTCATCACCATCAAGCTCCACAACGGGGTTTACGACGTTTATCTTATTCATAACGTGCCGCAAATATAGTCCCAATTAAGGTTTATTGCCTGTTAAAAATTATCCTTTTGCCAGAGATATTCTCGGAAAATCGGCAAGCATATTTTTGAATTTCGCCACCTCGCTTCGACGAATGGAAACCGCAATCTTTACATTGTTTTCATATTTTCTGTTGCCTATTCGGCCGCTGAATTTTTCGGTTATTCGGTAAATGTCCTGTTCGTGTTCAAAATCTGCAGACAGCAACAATCCATCTTCCACAAACCTAACCACCTTACCAGCAACTTGCAATGCTGCCTGTGCAGTTTCTCCATACGCTTTTATCAATCCCGGAATGCCCAGCTGGGTGCCACCGTAATAGCGCACCACAATTAAAAGCACATTGGTTAGTCCGGCCGACAAAATGGCGCGTAGAATAGTTCTGCCTGCAGTGTTTGAAGGCTCTCCATCAGCCGTGCTAAGCTGATACGACTGATCGGGGTGCATAACCACAGCATAGCAATGGTGCGTTGCATCGGGAAATTTCTGTTTAATCTGTTGTAAATACTGCTTCATCTCCGCTTCAGTAAGCACCGGAAAAGCATAACCCAGAAAACGGCTTCCCCGCTCGCGCAGGATCGATTCGCCAGTGCCGGCCGGTTCGGTATATTCATCCGAAAAAAGCATGTATATTCATAAGCAGAACGGCCACCGCAGCCAGCAACAATCCTGCATAGCCCGTTTTGCAGATTTTTTCTTTGAAAAACAGCATGGAAATGAGTGTACTCACCCACACCACACCAATATTATTTACAGCAAAAAACCAGGCGGTTTCGCCTTTATAATTACCAATGGCGCCAAACATGGCTATCAGCGATGCATAATTGGTGCAACCCAGCACCACGCCACCCAATACCTCTTTCCACCCCGGCAACTGGCCTTTCTGAAACAACATCAGCAATAACCCGATAAGACCTGCGCCCCCAAATACAACCGTACTTATAGTGTAATCATCCACTGAATTTCCAAAATGATGCTTTACGAGGTTCAAACCCGTATCTACCATCCCCGATCCTAAAAACACCAGCAGCAATACCCAGAGCCCGCGATTCCCTTTTCCGTCGTTGTTTTCCGGCCGCATGAGATACACGCTGAATATTGATAATACCATTCCAATCAGAATAAAAATACCGGGTTTTTCATGCAGCAGCAGCATACTCACCGACGCAGGAATCACTACGCTCATTTTGGACGCTACCGAAGTGGCACCGGCTCCAACCAGCCCTGTTCCCAGTCCCACCAGATAAAATGCGGATATAAATAACAATCCCATTCCCAACACATAAGGGAACCAGTGCTGTGTACAAACCGATACCGAAACAATATTTTTATCTCCCAGCAAAAGGTTCCCCAAAACAAAACAGGTTACATAGTTAACAACAATGGAGGGAAAAACCCGGATTTCAAAGCGTGCAAAAAACTTAAGAATCACCATCAGCGCCGCACTGCTGAGTATGCTGAATATCAACCACATGGTGCTTTCCCCCTTCTGTAAAATTCAATGATGTCGGTTTCGGTTTCTTCGGAATGATCCATATTCCAATGAATATCCGGTGCCTTTAAACCGTTTTCCATATGCATTTTTTTGCTGCGAATAATCCTTACCTCATCTCCGAAACCGCTGTCGAGAAATCGTTTCAGGGTTTCAGGGCCACCTTCCACCAGCACGGAAGCTATTTGTTTATTGTACAATTTCTCCAGAATATTCGCCACACCGAAGTTCTGCGGCATTTTCAGCCATTCGCAGTTTCCTTCTTTTTTGTCTTGAAGTGAATTCAGCACCAGTGTAGGGAAATCACCCTGCAATTGCGGTGCCCGGAGATGTGGGTCCAACACCACACGCAGCGGATTTTTACCGGGAGACAAACGCCTGTCCAGCATGGGATTATCCATTATTGCAGTATTCGCACCAATCAATACTGCATCTTCCTGTCCTCGCCAGCGGTGTAGCATCACCCGGGCCTCTTCTCCGCTAATTTGAAGTCTTTCGCGGTTTTCGGGCGCCATGAAACCATCTTGGCTACATGCCCATTTCAAAATCACATACGGACACCTCTCACGGTGAAAAACCATAAAACGGCGGTTAAAATCGTCGCATGCTGACTGCAAAACCCCGGATTCTACAACAATTCCGACATCCTTTAGCATTTGAATTCCACGGCCGTTTACCAACGGATTGGGGTCACTGCTGCCTACCACCACTCTACCGATGCCCTTTTCCGCCAGTAAACCTGCACAGGGCGGGGTTTTGCCATAATGCGAACATGGCTCCAGGTTTACATACACCGTACATTCATGCAAGGGAATACCTGCAGGTAACGCCGCAAGGGCATTAGGTTCGGCATGGGGGCCGCCGTATTGTTGATGCCAGCCCTCCGCCACAATTTTTCCATCATGCACAATCACAGCCCCCACCATTGGGTTGGGAGAAACTTGTCCTTGTCCTTTTTGGGCCAGTTCAAGGCAGCGTCGCATGAAAACCGCGTGGTCTGTCACAGCGTGCGAAGTTAAATCCTAAATTTGCCTTAGTGAAACGGGTTATCAACAAGGTAAAAAATCAGGGACTGACAAGTCTTTTTTTGGAATTTTACGGCAAACTGGCCTCCGGTGGGGCCCTGCTGATGCTGTGCACCATCGTCTCTATGGTACTGGCCAATTCCTGCATGGCAAAAAACTGGTTGGATTTCTGGAACACGCAGCTAAACTCTCACCTCCCTGGATTGCATACCCAGAGCATCACCCACTGGATTAATGATGGGTTGATGACCATTTTCTTCCTGCTGGTAGGGCTGGAGATAGAACGGGAACTTCTTACCGGCGAACTCAGTGACCGACGTACGGCCATGCTGCCCGTGATTGCCGCTGTTGGCGGCATGCTGATTCCGGCACTGGTATTTTTTATTATCAATGGAAATCACCCTGAACTTTGGCGGGGTGCGGGCATTCCCACCGCCACCGATATTGCCTTTGCCATGGCCATCATGAGCGCACTGGGTAGCCGCGTACCCAATTCATTGAAAATTTTTCTTACTGCCCTGGCTATTATTGATGATCTGGGGGCCATACTGGTCATTGCCATATTTTATGGGCAAGGCGTTCAATGGTTGTGGCTTTCAGCGTCACTGGGTGTTTTTGGTTTTTTGCTAATCTGCAAGCGCAGCAGCATAAAAACTCTTTGGCTGTATTTACCGGCCGGGCTATTATTGTGGTATTTCATGATGCAAAGTGGTATACACGCCACCATTTCCGGGGTATTGCTGGCATTTGCCATTCCTTTTGGTAGAAAGGATGAAGACAAATCACCATCATCCTACCTCATGGATAAACTGCACGAACCCGTAGCCTGGTTCATTCTACCTGTTTTTGCACTGGCCAATACCGCCATTTCTTTGCATGCCGGCGGCATCTTAGAAACCCTCACAGACACTCTACCATTGGGAATTGCAGCCGGACTGGTTTTGGGAAAACCGCTTGGGATTTATCTATTATCTGTATTCGCTGTACGAACTAAAATAGCACAGCTACCCTCCGGCGTTAACGGAAAACACATTTGGGGCGCAGGATTACTGGGTGGCATCGGCTTCACCATGGCCATATTTGTGGGCAACCTGGCCTTTACAAACAACCCCGAACTTGTTGAACTGAGCAAGGTAGCAGTGCTTGGTAGCTCTACGTTAGCGGCGGTGGCAGGATATGCGTTTTTGCGGGTAGCGGGGAAAGAATGAACAACCTAGAATATAACATAAAAGCCCCAACATGGGGCTTCAGTTGCGGACCGGACGGGGCTCGAACCCGCGACCTCCGCCGTGACAGGGCGGCATTCTAACCAGCTGAACTACCGATCCATTAGAACTTTATGTTCACCATTCTTTCGAACGGGACTTCAAAAATAAGACATCCTTTCAAATTGTCAAAAAACTGCCGAAAAAATATTCATAGGTTGGCGGACCAGACAAGGCTCAAACCCATACCGGCTAAACCGGAACCCTGCCAGGGCGGCATTCTAACAAACAGAGAAACCGGCCATTATATTTTTAAGCTTTCCATAGTCTCGAAAAGGACTCAACAAATAAGACATCCTTTCAAATTGTCAAATGACTGGTTTCTTTATCCGCGGACCCTAAAAATTTGTTCTCTCAAAACTTTTCCATATGTTCATTCCTCTATGCTCGCACCCTCTCTCATTGTCCTTTTTATTATGATTATGGACAGACGTAACGCCGGCTGACAATCTTTTGCCGCCAAACACAGTTTGCGTATTTTCGCAGTTCCCATTATGAAGAAACTCCTCTTTATTGTCACACTGGCACTGGCATACGTGCCCATCTCAGCCCAGCACAACGATCTGCTCTGCTACCACGCCGATCCTGGAAAACACGAACGCAACCGCAATGTAGACATTATACACATGAAACTCAATGTGGCGTTCCAGCCTGCTCAGGCCACCGTGCTGGGAACCGTTTCTCACCAGTTTCGCTGCCTGCAGGACAACATAGACACCATCTTCCTCGACGCCCCCGGCATCACTGCCGACAGTGTATGGCTGAACGGAAAACCCATCATATTCCGTTACAACGCCGCCGGTCTGATTTGCAATACCGGCCTCAAACAAGCTTACAATAGCCAGCATACCTTAAAAATAAAGTATACCGCCAAACCCAAAAAAGGTATTTATTTCATCGGTTGGAATGTACCCAAAATTGATGACCCCGTGCATCAGACCCGCCGCCAGATATGGACACAAGGACAGGGCATCGACAACCGCCACTGGATTCCCATGATCGATGACCGCAGCGATAAATTTGTTACAGAAGTTCAGGTAACATTTGCAAAAGAATACAATGTGCTCTCCAACGGGCAATTGCTCTCCAACAAAGAAAATAAAGACAAAAAAACCCGCATCTGGCATTACAAAATCAACAACCGCCACGCCGGATACTTGCTGATGCTGGCCATAGACAAATATGCCATTAAAAAAACCATAACCAAACGAGGCACCCCTATTCAGTTTTGGTACTATCCCGAACACCCCGAAAGACTGGAGCCTACCAGCCTCTACAGTGAGCGTATTATCGAGTTTCTGGAAGATGAAACCGGCGTAAAATATCCCTGGGGAAGCTACAGCCAGGTTATCATCCAGGATTTTATGTTTGGCGCCATGGAAAATACCGGTGCCACCACCCTGGGGGATTTTTCATGGGTTGACAGCCGCACTTTCCTCGACCGCAACTATGTTACCACCAATGCCCATGAAGCCACCCACCAGTGGTTCGGCGACCTTATAACCGCCCGCAACGATGCGGACCACTGGCTACAAGAAAGCTTTGCTACCTACTACCCCGGTTTGTTTGTGGGTTCGGTTTACGGCCCTGATGAATCCGCATGGTATTTCCGCGGAAACATGAACGGCGCCATAGCCGCAGGCGAGAAGAACAGCCTGCCAGTGCGCAACAGCGAAGCAGGTAGTGCCCGACATTACCCCAAAGGTGCTTCTGTACTGCACATGCTGCAACATGTAATGGGTCGTGACAATTTCCGCAGGGGTATCAAATTGTACCTCGACCGCCATGCTTTCGATGGTGTAATGACCGTAGACCTCGAAAAAGCCATGCTGGATGCCACCGGCATGAACATGGACTGGTTCTTCGATCAGTGGATTTATCGGGGCGGAGAACCCCATTACCACGTGGGCAGACAATCCACAGCAGCCGGTACTGAATTCACAGTTGAGCAAATCCATAAAATGGAGCCCACCGTGGGCACTTTCAGAATGCCTGTGGATTTTGCGGTTTATTATATCGATGGCAGTGTATCACGCCTCACAACCACAGTTGACAGGGGATTTCAAAAAATTATTGTTCCCAATCCCAATAACAAAACCATCGCTTTTACCCTGTTTGACGAAGGCAGCCACATCCTCAAAAAACTAACGTTCGAAAAAGGCGCCGAAGAATGCATTCAGCAATTGCTGGGTGCCCGTGACATGCTGGATCGCTATGACGCGCTCATTGTTCTTTCTAAAGTGCCCTTTGACAAGAAAAAAGACGCCCTGAAAACGGCATTTGTCAAAGAAACCCACAAAGCCATGCGGGCCGAAATCACCAGGCAGTGGCTACAGAACAACGAAGACGTGAATTTTGCCGGCCAGGCCATGAATGCAAGACAGACAGAAGTTCGCAGAGCAGTAATTGATATGCTGCCTGTTGATGCCAACACCCAGCACATTTTCGAATCAGCACTCAAAGACAGCAGCTATTTCATCATTGAAACTGCCCTTCTGAAACTTTGGGATGCAGTACCCGACGAAGGCAAGAGAACCCAATACCTGCAGGCCATTGCCGGACTTGACGGCTACACACACAACCTAAAAATCCGCTATCTGGAACTCAGCACAGAGGTTTTCCCGGACATGAAAGGCAACGCCATCATGATGCTTACAGACTATTGCAGTGATAAATACGAATTCAGAACCCGCGTGCTGGCCATGCAGGCATTGCAACGGTTGAATATTTGCAATGAAGCAGTGATTAAAAATCTCTACACCTGCATACTCAACTTCAATTCCAGACTGGCTGGACCCGCCAAAGATGTGTTGCAGTATTTCAAACAGCAATCTGCCTGCCAGAAGATTTTGAAAAGCACCCTGGAAACTGGCGGTTATTCTGCAGAACAGAAAAAAAGCATAAAACAAACCTTGGCCTTGTAAATGTGGCACATACTTTGTAACTTTGAAAGTATGAGGCTCTGCAAATCCGTTTTCTTAGCACTGTTTATGTTGGCGGTATTGCCTGCACGCTCGGGAGATATCCGCATGGGCCTATTGCCTAATCCTGCCAACAATCAGGTAACAGTGAGTATTGAAGGCGTATCAAATGCTGTTCAGATACATCCTGAAATTTATACCGTTTTGGGCGAAAAAGTGGCTCCAATCCAATGGCGCCGTGAAGGCAACATATTCATTTTCAATACTTCTTCCATTCCTGATGGCATATATCTGGTTAGGTACGGATCCGGTGACCAGGCCGTGGTTAAAAGACTGAAAATTCAGCATCAATAACACATTCCTGCACCTTAAGGCAATATTTTTTTACTATTTTCTGTTCAATTCTTTTTAAGTTTGAGAGTTATTGTATTATTTAGCGTTTTATTTAGTAGCACAAAAGGCATGATGAGGTTCCAAAAGAACAAGGTTTACAACCATTTCAAACTAAAATATCACAACCCATTTGGTTGGTTTATTATAACCGGACTGGCCATAGGTCTTACCCTCTCAGGTTGCGGTGGCGCAAACTACAAAGAGGCTATGAAGCTCTATGGTCAGGGATATTACGGTCAGGCAGCAGAAATGTTTGAGGCCGTTTCCAAAAAAGCCAAAGATAAAAATCAGAAAAAAGATGCCACATTCTATGCGGCAGAGGCCTATCGAATGAATAACAACTACGAAAAGGCCAATCGTCTATACGAAAAAGTACTGAAAACCGATCCCAAAAACACCCGTTCCCTGCTAATGCATGCCAATATGCTGAAGAAAATGGAAAAATACCGCGAAGCATCTCAGGCTTACACCAATTACCTGCAGGAAGTTCCTGGTGACAGTATCGCCCTAAATAAAAAAGAGGGCGCAGAACTGGCTTTGCGCTGGACTCCCGACAGTTCGCGTTTTGAGGTTGAAAATTTCAAGGCAGCCAACACCAAAGAAAACGACTGGGCTCCTATGATTGCGGACAAGAAAGACAAATTGCTGTTTTTCTCGTCAGACCGTGAAGGTGGCAAAACCAAGCGCATTTATGCCGGTACCATGAATTTCTGGAGTGACATTTGGTACATCGAAAAAACTGGTAAAAAGAACAAAGAAAAATGGGGCACACCTGTATTCGTTGAAAAATCAAGCACCAAGTATAACGAAGGCGGCATTGCCTTCGATTCCCGCTATGCCAGTATGTATATTACACAGTGTGGCGGATACGACGGCAAGGCTGAAAAATGCGCCATCTACCAGATGAAAAAGGTAGGCACAGACTGGGAAATGGGCAATCCGCTGGATTTCTGCAAATCTGACACTGCACATAGCTACGGCCACCCGGCTCTGTCGCCCGACGGCACCAAAATGTATTTCTCCAGTGACCGCACAGGAGGCTATGGAGGCTTCGATATATGGGTAGTAAGCTATAGTAAGCGTTCAAAGTCATGGGGAGAACCTGTGAACCTTGGGCCAATGATCAACACGACCGGAAGCGAATATTTCCCTTATTTAAATGACCACAACAACCAGCTTTACTGGTCTTCAGACGGATTGCCCGGTCTGGGTGGCCTTGACCTCTTTACCGCCATCCCATCAGATGAGATAACTGTATGGAACGAGGTAGAAAACCTTCGCGAACCCCTAAACAGCGGCGGAGATGACTTTGGTATTACATTTACCAATGGCAACTCAGAAGAAGGTTACTTTTCCAGTAACCGTGGTGACCGTAAAAACAACGATGACATATATCACTTCACTATCAAACCACTTGTAATTACAATTCGTGGTGTGGTTACAGATTGTAATACCAAAAAGACACTTCCCAACGCCACTATCTATATTACCAACGATAAAGATACAGTTAAACATGTACTGAAAGCAGATGCACTGGGTGGCTACTTTCAGACGCTGAAAGCCAATTACAACTACACCCTTCAGGCTAAATATCCCGAAGAATACTACTTCGACGGAACCCCTGTGGGTCGCACTACCAAGGGCATAAAGTTCAGTACCGAACTGATACAGGATTTCTGTCTGAAAAACCCTCTAGATGAAATCATCACCCTCCCTATCTTCTATGATCTTGATTCTGCCCGCATTCGGCCGGATGCTGCACGCGTTCTTGATACTTTCGCTAGAAACGTTTTGGCCAAATATCCCAAACTGAATGTAGAACTGGGTTCTCACACTGATTGTCGCGCCAGTAAAGAATACAACGAAAGACTGGCTGGACGCCGCGCAGATAGCGCCGTTTCTTACCTAGTACGCATACATAATGTCGACCCCAAGCGCATTGAAGCAAGAGGTTACGGTGAAACCAAGCTCACCAACGATTGTAAGTGCGAGGGCTCAGAGATTACCGGTCTGACGCCCTACTATGATTTTGTTGACTCTACCGGTGTTCGCAAGAAAACCCGCAAAGCAGTAGTAACTAAAGACGACGGAGGCAACGTTGTAAAAATGGAGTACCAGGATTACATGCCACAGGAAATTAAGGTGCAGGCAGGCAGATACTACGTTCCCTGCGACGAATTCCAACACCAGCAAAACCGCCGCACTACAGTTCTTTTCTCACGCGATGGTCTTTCCTCTCGCGTGAAGGTAGATACAAAAATTGAAGGTAACAATACCAATAGTCCCAGTGGGAATAATGTAAATCCAGCCAAACCCACCACCTCTGACAAACCTGCCATTGATGAAAGCAATGCACTGAAAGTGCGTATTTTTAAACAGGGCAATAGCAATAT
>VGGQ01000030.1 GCA_016868535.1 Bacteroidota bacterium
TCCAAAAGACCCGCAGCAAGCTTTAAAGCCTTACATACAGACTGCCCAAGAGGCTATTCAGTCGGGTTTGGGAATTAACGCCGGCCATGATCTGGATTTACACAACCTTCATTATTTGAGAACCCATCTGCCGGGATTACTGGAAGTGTCCATAGGGCATGCGCTCATCTGCGATGCACTTTACTATGGTTTGAAGGAGACCATTGGCATGTATAAAAATCGCTTGCTTCTCAATATCGCATTATGAAACAGAACCCATACACCACGCAAAATAAATCCACACTCGGCAGGCAATCACTTGAAGAAGCCGAAGAGGCCATCATGAAGTAGGACATGCTGCGCATTTTCAGTTTTTTCCCCATTTTTCTCATTGGAATATTATCGGGTAATGCTCAGTTTCGCATTTCCGATAATAACGATTTATTCTGGTCTCCTGTAATTATGCAGAACCGTTTTTCCGAAAAATGGTTTTTACACACCGAATTTCAATGGCGCAGAACCGACCATGTTCAATCTCCGCAACAAAATCTGCTCAGATTGGGAATTACCTGGCAAGCGAAACCACAACACCGTTTTCAAGCGGGTTACGCCTGGATTCTAACCTATCCTTACGGAGATTTTCCCTTGGCGGAAAACGGAACTTTCGTTGAACGACGCGTTTATCAGCAATGGCATTTTGTCCATGAATCCGGCGCAAAAAGGGCTGTGTTTAGCAGCCGTTTGCGAACCGAACAGCGATGGCTTGAGGTTTTGGATACCAACAGCCGTTTTGTGCGCTGGAATTACCTTAACCGAATTCGGTTGATGCAGCGCATGCAATGGCCGCTAAACATCCACAAAAACCTCTATCTGGCCTTGTCAGATGAAATTTTTATAGGCTTTGGGAAAAATATTGGGTTAAACGTATTTGACCAGAATCGTTTGTTTGGCTTGTTGGGAATGAATCTAAACAAATCTGTTCAACTTGAAATGGGTGTGCTGAACCAGATACTGCAGCAGGGGAAGGCCGTGAACGGAAAATCGGTTTTTCAATACAACACCGGTCCGGTGCTGGGTTGTAATATCAAACTATAGTTACGCAACAAAACTTTGCTGCATCAGCATTTCGCGCACTGCATTCGGCACCATGTAACGAATGCTTTTTTTCTGCTTCAATAAATTTCGAATGTGCGAGGCGGAAATATCCAGAAATGGCGCGGTGTATGCGGTAATGCGGGCATTGGAAACGGAACTTGTTAATTCACTGCCGCTGCGGTTGTACACATGAAAATCTGTCAGTGTGCAGAGCTTTTCTATGTCTTTCCACTGGTGCAGACGGGGCAGGTTGTCTGACCCAATCACAACGGAAAAGGCATTGCCGCTTTTTTCAAGCAAATGCTCCAGCGTTTGGATGGTAAATGAGGGCAAGGGCAGGCAAAATTCAATGTCCATAGCCCTGAACTGCGGGTTGCCCGTCACAGCGGCTTTGACCATTTCAAAACGCAGGTTTTGTGGCAGCAAATCTTTTCGTTCTTTTAAGGGATTTTGGGGAGAAACCACAAACCAGATTTCATCAAATGGACCTTCATTTAGCATGTGCTGGGCAATGATCAGGTGCCCGTTGTGAATGGGGTTAAAGGATCCGAAATATAAACCTATGTGGGCCATCAGGAGTTGTTTAAAAAATCGGGTACCAACTTTTCGCAGGTTTTCAGGGTGTCTTCCAGCACGTCGTTCACCACTACCACATCATACTGGTTTTCAAAACTCAGCTCGTGGTTGGCCTTGGCAATGCGTTCCTGAAGCTGGTGTTCCACTTCGGTACTGCGTTTGCGCAGGCGCTGCATCAGTATTTCCTCGCTGGGCGGTCTGAGGAAAATGGCGAGGGCATCTTGTTTGAAACGGCGTTTCAGGTTCAAGCCGCCTTGCACGTCAACATCAAACACTACGGCCTTACCGGAGTCCCATATTTTGTGTACTTCGCTCCACAGCGTGCCATAAAGCACGCCGGCATACACTTCTTCATGCTCTAGAAATTCGTTGTTTTCTATGCGTTTTTCGAAATCTTCCGGTTCAAGAAAATGGTATTCGCGGCCGTTTTCCTCGCCGAGTCTGGGTTTGCGTGTGGTAGCACTTACTGAAAACGCCATTTTGTCGGGCATCACAGACAGCAAATGCTTTACCACAGTGGTTTTTCCGGATCCCGAAGGGGCTGAAAAAATGATGAGCTTACCCAAGGTATTATTGTTTAATCAGTTTTTGGGCGATGAGGGCATCCTTGTAGCTGAGTTTCAGGTGATATATTCCTGTGGAAAGCCCTGAAATATTGAGTCCGGGTAGTGAAGTTCTGCGCATGTCAATATTCGTTTCCATCACTTTTCTGCCGCGTAAATCATGAATCATAATGATACAAATATCATTAAGTTCCTCAGGTTTGTAGCTGCTAAAATCCAGCATCAGATAGTCTTTGGTGGGGTTAGGTCGAATGTTGATTTGTGCGGCAGTCATCACCGGCTCTGTTGTCCTATTTACGGTAAATGCAAAATGTATACTGCTGCCAAAATCGGCACCAAAGCGCTGAAGAATGCTGTTGGTCTCAGTCCGTATTTGCAGGAATCCATTGCCATCGGCGGTGTTGGCCCACCACTGCAGTCCGTCTTCATTCAGCATATAATTCGGGTTGGGTGCGCCTGTGTCCTGAAAATCCAGCGTATAGCAGCCTTCGGGCAGCTCAATGGTATCGCGGTAGACCATGTTGGCCAAAGGGTATTTCTTGCGTGCTTTTACGGTTCTGCCAAACATATCGCGGATTTCCCAGCTGTTTTCGGTGGGCGCCGCGTTGGTGCTGCAATACAGGATGAATTTATTTGGTAACAAAGCAGGCAAATTTCCGGTAACGACAGTTGCAGTATTGTTGCTGGGGTTGTCATCCGGACGGTTGTTTACCCATGCCACATTTACCTTGAATATACCTGCTTTATTGTTGTGTACAAAATCAGGGGGCAGATCCAATGTATCCCACTGTCCGAGTTTCAGGGTGCCGTTCCAGCGGTAGTGTTTTTGCTGCAATCCGTCCATGCCATACAGAAAATCTATGCTTTGCACAGCCGATCCCCCGCGGTTGCGAATGATAACTTTTGGAGATCCGCATGATGGATTTACCCGTTTGTAGCGCAGTTCGGCATTGGGACTGATGATGTCTTCCACCACCACATCCAGGTTGTAGTTGGGTTTGCTATATTCTACCAAATAGGTGCTGAGCATATAGTTGGCTCCACCGCTGGTGGTTTTGTAGCTTTCCATGTCCAGATCCATGCGGTGGGTATTGCCCGGTGTGGCGGCCACATCCAGATTGTATTCGCGTACTTCGGCACCGGGGCACCATCCGGCGCGGTCGTAAAGCCAGGTTCCGGCCTGCGGAAAAACGGGGTTTTCACCGCAGTCATCGCGCCAAACCCAGCTTTCATCGGCTACAGCGCCGTCCAGCATGATATAGCGTTTTTTTGGGCAAAATTCTGCACAGTTTTCGGGCTTGTCCATGCCATGCCCGGTTTGCAGGATTTTGAAGCGCATGAGGTCGGTTTCCTGTCCCAGAGTGAAGGTGTCTTCGGGAACATTTTTATCAAACAGACTATCGTTTCCATATCCCACGCTGCGCGTATAGAAGCGCGTAATGTTTTTCACATCGCGCCAGGGTGTGCCTTCCACGAGGTTGAAGTTGAGGGAAATTTCCCAGCCCCGGTCGTGGTTGGCTTCATAGCCGGTATGCTGATACATGATTTGCACGCTATCGTGCAGCAGGTGGGCAAAGTCCGTGATATCAAATTGCCAGGTATGCTTCCAGTTTTGGTCAAAATAAAAACCATAGGGTGTTATGAAGCGCATGATTTCCCAACCCAGGCTGTCGTTGGTGGCGCCGCGACGGTTGCAGAGATAGATAAAATTCAGGTAATCCCATTCACCGCATTTGAGGCCTGGTGCGCATTTGAAGGTAAGTTCGGCATAGGCTTTCTGGTATTTTACACCGGCTTTAGGGAAGTTTCCCCATCCGAAGTATTTGGTGTTTCCTGCGCCGGGATTGGTTTTGATAACAACCTTATTATGGGTATTTACACGAACGGTGTCTCCAGGTTTGGACCAGAGGGCATTAATAAATAGTAAAGGAAAAAGGGCGGCAAGGGTTTTCCTCATCGTTTTGCAAATTTAGGGAATGAAGTAGTTTATTAGTCTAGTGGTCTATTTGTTGTTTTAATGAAAGAATGAGGGAATGAATTTATGAAAGAGTTTATTGGGGGTTGGTTGAAATCAGCTCATAAAAAGGTAAAATGCGGCTCAAAAAGTAGGTGAGATGAGCGGAATTACCAGTTGTTTTACAAGTACTCACGTGTAATAGAATAAAAACTCCCACCCGAAGGCAGGAGTCTTACGCTAGGCAAACAGGGATTTGTTCTGAACGATATCTCCTGCATTCACACTATACTGGGGACATATGCTAAACTAAATGGAATTACGGAACAATAAAGTTTAATGTCTTCATATATCCATCTTTGCAGGACATGTTCACAGAAGTGAAACCAAACTCCAGTAGTATTTCTGTTTTTTTAACCTTATTATCGATTAAAAACTCAACTTTAACTTGTCTGCAAACAAAATCGTAAAAATTAATAAAATCCGTTATGTAAAATGTAACATTTTGACCTTTTGTTACAGAGAATTCTTGCGATTCAATTGACGCAAGCGCACTTGTTTGTCCAACACCATTCCAAGAAATAATCCCAACCGGGGTCGACGCATAGAAAAAATTACTTTGACCTAGTCCCGTTTCGCCGGTCTGCAATGGCGGTGTAATCGTTGTTCTTATCTTACAAATACCCCCACCCTGTGTAGAGCTTTGGGTTTCTTTGCCGCAGCTTACTATTAAAGCGGTAAGCAATAAAGTGGTAGCTATTATGGAGAATAGTTTTTTCATACAACAAACATAGCAATTACCAGTTGTTTTACAAGTACTCTCGTGTAATAGAATAAAAACTCCCACCCGAAGGCAGGAGTCTTACGCTAGGCAAACAGGGATATATTCTGAACGATATCTCCTGCATTCACAATATACTGGGGACATATGCTAAACTAAATGGAATTACGGAACAATAAAGTTTAATGTCTTCATATATCCATCTTTGCAGGACATGTTCTCAGAAGTGTAACCAAACTCCAGTAGTATTTCTGTTTTTTTAGCCTTATTGTCGATTAAAAACTCAACTTTAACTTGTCTGCATACAAAATCGTAATAATTCTCTAAAAGTAGCTGAAATGTAACATTTTGACCTTTTGTTACAGAGAATTCTTGCGATTCAATTGACGCAAGCGCACTCGTTTTCTAATTAAGTATGGGGGGAGTCACAACTAGGTACCCCCGCTTTTTTATAGATAAGATTCTACTTGAATTAACTAATTAAGAGATAAACAAACACTTAACTAAAACAAACTGCGTACCGGAGTGCGCACAGAAGTATTAATTTATCAATTTATAACAAAAAAGGTTAACTTCGCTCGTCGCACATTCAAATACCTAATCGTTCTCGTAACTTACTGAAAAACAAAAAAGACACAGTTTTCACAGCGTCTTTCTTTCGTGGGCCCACTTGGGATCGAACCAAGCACCTACTGATTATGAGTCAGTTGCTCTAACCGAATGAGCTATAGGCCCGAAGGGAGTGCAAATATACACCATCCTACCAGATCTCTTTTTTCCCGATAAAAAAAATCACCTTGCAGATAGGGTGCGAAGTCACGGATAAATTTAGTATTCGAAATCAAAATAAGTGCGACTTCGAATGAGAAGGACGAAGTTTCAAGGTCACAATTTGTGATCGGTTCATTTCAAGTTTGGTTTGCTTCACTCCCTCAACCATTCTCCCAGCACCACCGCCTTACTCTGCACTGAAATAATCCCATCTTCAAACTGCAATGCCACAGCCGATGAAGTAGGAAAACCCGCTTGTCCCACCTTGCCGAAATGAAATGCCAGGGCCTGCATTTCGGGATTGTGTCCTACTATTAAAATACAATTTGCTTTCAGGTTGTTTATGGCATCTATGTATTCATGGGTCCTTCCCATGTAAAGTGGTGCATGATACACGATCTGTTCCGCCAGATAATCAAATATATGGGCGGCAATCTGCGCAGTGCCTGCCGTGCGGGTAGCCGGACTGCTCAGTATCATTTCGGGAATTAGGTTGTTTTCTTTCAGTAAAACGGCCGTCTGTTTCGCTTCCTGCCGTCCGCGGGCCACCAGCGGCCGCTCAAAGTCGTTGAAGACATCTTCCGCATAGGTGGCCTTACCGTGGCGCATAAAAATGACCGTTTTGCCCATGCTCACGATTTGCTAAGGCGCAGCAGCTTCATGCCTGCCCAGCACCAGCCGGCTATCATCAGTAAACCGCCAATCGGGGTAATCGCACCCAGCTTTTTCAGCGATGCGGCCAGTAACTCGTTCAGTCCAATGAAATATAGACTTACCGAAAATACCCACATGCCTGCTAAAATAAGCAGGATGGGCTTTTCCAGGGTTTTGCCAAACATGGACAAAACCATGATGCCCAAAGCGGTGTAAACCTGATACTGCGCGCCGGTTTCAAACACGCCTGTGTAGCGTTCTGTAGCGATGTCTTTCAAACCGTGCGCACCGAAGGCGCCCAGGGCAATGCCGGCGGCCAGCAGCAGCGCTCCCAGTGCCGCAAGGCGATACAGAGGCTGCGAGGCAGGTGAATTAGTCATTTAGTCCGTGTTCTATGAGGGTTAACAAATAACTGCGGTGGTCCTTGCTATCTTTGTCGCCACCGGCACTGCTTTTCAGCTTGCGGGTAATTTGCTGCAGCTGCGCGTTTGCCCTGGCCTTGCTGATTTCATCGTGACTACTTTTGTCCTTCAGGCCTGTAATGGCAATCAAACGCTCGGTATAGTTGATTTGCAGCACCTGGCGGAAGCTGTTTACGTTGCTGTTGATGTCTTCGTCAAATATGGCTTTGGTCAGATCGCCCAGCATTTCGCCTACGCTGTATTTGTTGCCGTACAGGCGGCTGTCGCTGAGGCGCAGCATCATCGTGGGGCTGAGCAAATGGTCCAGAACACCACTCTGCATGGCGTCAACTCGGTTGTGAAATTTGGGGTCTTCTCCGGCACCGAAGAAGTTAAAACCACGGCGCTGTGGCTGTAGATAGGAAACCAAATCGGCGGGCACTTCCATGGCATTGGGTGCAAACGAATATTTGGCAAGTGCGTTCATAGCTCGTTTATGGTCGGCGTAGGGCACGGGCGTATACGGCTGCGTGCTGCCTGCACCTGGTGCCACACGTTCCACGTAAACACCGCCTACATATCGGCTGATGACGCCCGCCATCTGACTGTAAGTGCCTGAAAGACTTCCATAAGCATTGCGCATTTCCTGCCAGCTTACGCCGCTGGTGTAGCGGCTTTTCAGGCCTTTCATCAGCGATTGCACTTTTTCTATGCGCTCAATGCTGTAGGTAATGGCATCCGAGCTCAGGTCGTTTACCATCACGCGGGGATCGATGGCCTTGCCGGGTGCGCGCATGTCATCGGCATCATTGCCAAAGGTGAGGGCTTTTTCACCACTGCGGGCCAAAATGGCCGCCAGACGCGCTTTTTCCTGGGCTTCGTCTTCCAGTGCAGGGCTGTAACCGTATTCGACAGCCCACATGTCATAAGGGCCGGGTGCAGTCTGACAATAATCCACCGCATTTACATCTCCATTCAGGTTGATGGCCGGATAATCCATTACTGAGCCAATGAGGCCGTTGGCGGTTATATTTTTGTCTTTCAGTTCGGCGGGACTCAGTAGCTGGCTGGCTTTCATGTTGTGCTGCAGTCCGAAGGTGTGTCCCATTTCATGCAACACGAGATAGTGCAGGCTCTGATGGATGAGTTTGGTTACTTCCACGTCCGAAGCGCCTGAAGCACGCATCATTTCGGTGCCCAGCAGCATTTCGTTGTGCAGGGTATGGCCGGCCTCACAGAAGTGCCCATTGGGCTTTTTAATGTCGTAGAGTTTTTCGGCTAACAGGCGGTTGGTTACAAACACATATTCCAGCATGATGTCGGCTCCTAATATTTCGCCGGTACGGGGATTCACAAAGCTGGGGCCGTAGCCGCCGAAAGGGGGATTGGGGCTGCTGGTCCAGCGCAGCACGTTGTAGCGGATATCGCCTGCATCCCAGTCTGCGGTATCGGGCTGTTCCTTTATCTGCACGGCATTGATAAAGCCCAGGGGTTCAAAAGCCTTGTTCCAGGCCTCAACGGCCGCTTTGATGGTAGCGCGAAATTCTTTGGGCGTGGTGTTTTCAATCCACCATACAACCGGTTTCACGGGCTCGCTTTTGGCGGCTGAGGGATCTTTTTTGCGCAAGTCCCAGCGGTGTATGAGGTCGCGGTAATTAATCGCCGCGGTAGTGGTCATGTCATTTACCTGATCGGAAAAATAGCCTACACGCGGGTCATCAAAACGGGGTTTGTAACCATCGGCGGGCATTTCAATGAGGCTGTGCTGCACCACCACATTGATAGCGCGGGCATCGGTCACTTCTTCGTTTCCACTATTAATCGGGTAGGGATTTTCGAATACATATCTCACCACCATATCCGTGTTCATGGGGTAGTTTTTCAGTTGCTCATAGCGGGTTTTGGTGCGACTCAGGCTGCCCAGGTTGAATGCCATGGGGTTGCCGGGAAAGCTGCTGGGTTTAATTTGGTGCAGTTTTTCTCCCAAAAACAGTTCATCGGCATCGATCAGGTATTCGCCTGTTATTTCATCGGCGGCGATGATTTTTTCATACGCCAGCGAACTTTGGCTGATGTTGGCGTTGGCGCTCTTGCTGATTTCGCTATTCGCATCGAAATAGAAGCTGGTGTTTTGCTGTTCAAAATCGATGTATTCGAAGTGCTTTTTGATTTTGAAGATACGGCTGCCGCGGAATTGTCCGCGGTGAAAACCGGCATCCGTTACGCCATTTTCGGTATAGGTGAAATGGATAAACTCTTTATTGAGCTGGTCTTTCTTGATAAGCAGAAATGATTTGCCTGTGGCAGTATCCCTGAAAAGTGTAAACAGTCCCGGCATGTGCTTGCAACTTTTGGTTTTGGAAGCGATGGTAGGCTTGTCATCCTTGAGCTTAGGTGCTTCAGCCGCGATGGCGGGAGCGCCTTTTTTCTTGTCGTTTTTCTTTTTCTGGGCCAGAACGGGAAAGGAGGCTGCAGCGATTGCCATTCCCAGCAGTAAGGTTCTTTTCATCATAAAAGCGTAACTGCAATGATACGCAGGAAAGGCCGATTTCCCGCCAAAAGCCTTTGTATGTGTAGGATTATTTGATGGTAACCTGCTTGTTTTCGAAGGCTACGACCATGTCCGGATAAATTTTGTTGCGGCGGATTTCATGTGCTGCTTTAGCGGACCCGTAGGGATTCGAACCCCAAACCTTCTGATCCGTAGTCAGATGCTCTATCCAATTGAGCTACGGGTCCTTTTTTATTGGATAAAAATCCTTCAAAAGGGCTGCAAACATAGTCAAAAATTTGCAATGTTTCAAGATATGCGTTGCCTCTGCTTTTATCTTTGTGACCACCCCACATGCCCGCCATTGCCGAAATATGTGCCTTCTCTACAGAAGCTGCCAACATTGCCTTGAACGCAGGTGCATTCAGAATTGAGCTGTGCGATGCGCCCGAAAAAGATGGTATCTCGCCACCGGAATCATGGTTCCGGCAAATTCCGGCCCATTATCACGCCCAACTGGCAGTGATGGTGAGGCCCCGCGGTGGCAGTTTCTGTATGTCAGGCAGCGAAGTTGAAATCATGGAACAGGAAATCGTTCGCCTGCGAACCCAGAAGCAAGCCGGTGCCCTAGTTTTTGGTCTGCTCACACCGGAAAGTGAAATCGATGAGCCCGCTTGCCAACATCTTCTCAAAGCCGCAGGTGAATTGCTCTGCGTGTTTCATCGTGCCTTTGATTTTGTTCCCAATCCCGAAAAATCTCTGCAAACCCTCATAGATCTTGGTTTTAAACGACTCCTCTGCAGTTTGCCACTGCCTGATCTCATAAAGCTCAGCCACATCGCCGACGGCCGCATCACCATCATGCCTGGCGGTGGTGTGCGTTCGCACAACGTGCAAGACTTTCTGGATGCCGGGTTTACCGAAATACACAGCTCCGCCCGCGCCGGCGGCTTGCTGCCCGATTCCAACGAACTCAAACACATCATTGCCGCATGCAAAGGTTCATCGTCCTTTTAACCACATTCTTCTGCCTGATTGCCGCATCTGCGCAGGAACACAGGGCCATTAAACCCAAAAGCTGGCTGTTGCAAACCTTTCAGCCCGGTCCGGGTAACACCCTGGCCTACAGCGGCGACTGGCAGGAAGTTCCCTACACTGCTTCCATCAACGAACTCATCGATGCCGGTTACCGTTTTTTGGATTCTGCCGGTAAAACTATCAAAGTGAATGAAGTAGAGAACCACTACTGGCGATATCGTGCTGAACTGCCTGAAATGGCCGAAGCTGCAACCTATAGAAACGTGGTTTTTCGCATGGCCCGTCCCGAGCCGGCTGCAGTGTATCTCATCAACGGACAGCAAATCGGTGTGGGACAATCCACACAATCGCCCATTTTAAATATTCTCTCAACGTCAACCCTGGCGGGTGAATCTTCCTTGTTTATTGCTCAATTGCCTTCGCTCAAAGACGCCGCCAAGCTATATTTTCCACTTTCCGGCAGCACCAAATGGCCCGCCGATAATGATACCGCAAACCCCAAGGGCTCTGTGGTATTGCGCAAGCCGCCCGCGCAGTTTGGCTGGGATGTGGCCCCACGCCGGGTGTTAAACGGGCTCGGTTCCGAGCCCGAATTTATTCCCTTCGATAACATGCTGGTGCTGGATGCCTTTACCACCGTGGATTACAAGCACGCAGGCAACGCAAAAATCAACCTGCACTGGGTTATCCGCGCCGATTCTGCCATTGAGGTTCGGCTAAGGGCCGGCATGAACAGTGTTTCCGTTTTGGATACACTCATTCGCCTGACTGTAGGCCAACAGGAATACATCACTTCCTACACCCTTGAAGATCCCATTTTGTGGCAACCTAACGGCCAGGGCTGGCACCATCTGTATAAGCTAAACCTGAATGCCATGCACGGCCGCGACAGGTTTATGCAAGAGCTCGCTTTCGGCGTCCGCGATATAAAACTGCAGCGGGTGGCCGACAACAAAGGCGAGTCATTCAGGTTCATGGTGAACGGACAAACCGTTTTTATGAAAGGCGCCAACCTGCTTCCCCAGCAAGGTTTTCACAGCGAAGAGCAACGTAAAAAACTTTGGGAAGGCCCCAGCAGTCTGGTAAAACAGATGGCCGATGCCGGCTACAACATGTTGCGTGTGTGGGGCGGAGGCGGTCTCATGCCGGAATCGTTTTACCGGCAATGCGATGCGCTTGGAATTCTCGTGTGGCAGGATCTGATGTATAGCGGAACTGTCTATCCCTACAACGGATTCTGGAAAAACCGCGCCCTTTCTGAAACCGTTTCGGTTTGGAAACAAACCCGTCAGCATCCTTGTATTGCATTGTATTGCGGCAACAATGAGGTAGATGTGGCCATGAAATACTGGGGCTGGGACAAAACCTATAGCTGGGATTCTACCGATAAGGCATTCATGCAAGAGCAATACCGGCAAATGTTTGAGGAAGATTTTTCCCGCATTTTTGAGGACGCCGGCGTCAATTACCTACCCTCAAGTCCAGTAAGCAACTGGGCGCCTGAAACCGAAATGGGAAGCGGTGATAATCACCTCTGGTATGTTTGGCACGGCGAACGTCCTTTGCAGGATTTTGACACCAAAATTCCGCGTTTTGCCAGTGAATACGGCCTGCCTTCCTGGCCCTCGCTGGAGTGCGTGCGCAAATACTTTGGCAGCGAGAAGCCCGAAAGCCGCATGCTGTCTTACAAAGGACTCAAACTGCTGAACGGCTACATGGTAACTGAATTTGGTGCTTTTCCGAAAGATACGCTGTCCACCATTCTGCTCTCGCAATACCTGCAGGCTAGGGCGCTGATGAGGGCTTACCGGGCACACAGCAACGATACCGCTTGCGGTGGCAGTCTTTACTGGCAAGCTAATGATATTTGGCCCGGCATCACCTGGAGCACAGTGGACTTTATGGGCAATAAAAAAGCGGCCTGGTATCCCATGGAGCGGGCGTTTATCGGAGCTCCCACTGCTTCGTTCAATCCCAAATTGGACAAAAGCTACCTCAAACAGGTGAAATTTAGTGCCAATCGAAAAGGCGATTACCTCACCATCAAGGTGGGTAAAGAATGGCTGATGGGCCTGATGCTGCTGAAAGACGGTAAATTGCTGGATGTAATTGGCAATGTGGTGGACCTGTCACCCGGAACAACTTACAAGGTTTTGTTACCCGAGAAAATCGGCGAAATTCAAATTGCCACGGCTTGGGGCCTGCTAAACGGTCAGGGTTTGCTGCCCAAGTGAGGTGCATAATTCACCCCAATCGTTTTTAGGCGCCGTATATCGGCCGGTAGGCGTTTTCTGAAGGTTTCAAAATCGCCGCCGGGACCTGTCCATAATACTTCTGAGAGTGCTGCCGCACGGGGCCAAACCATGTATTCTACATGAGATTCGGTTTCCATGTATTCCGTCCACACATTGCCCTGAGCACCCAGAATAAAGTGCTGCAAACTGCTGTCTATGCCTTTTGAAAACGGCCGGAATTGATATACCATTTCCAGCGAATTATAACCGCCAATGGCAATGGGTTCGGTACTGTCTTTGCTCTGGCAGTGGTCGAAGTAACAGGGATTTCCAGGTGTCATAATCGCTTTGTGCCCCTGTCGTGCCGCGGCTTCTGCGCCTTCGGTTCCGCGCCAGCTCATCACGGTGGCATTCGGAGCCAGTCCGCCTTCCAATATTTCATCCCAGCCAATGATGCTGCGCCCGCGGGCATTCAGCCATTTTTCCATGTGCTGCACAAACCAGCTTTGCAGTTCGTGTTCGTCCTTCAAACCTTCTGTTTTCATTCGGTTCTGGCACTTGGGACATTTTTCCCAGCGGGTTTTCGGACATTCATCGCCACCGATGTGGATGTATTTGGAGGGGAACAGTGCAAGTACTTCCGATAGCACATCCTTCAGAAAAGCGAGCATGGAATCGTTTCCGGCGCAATACACATCATCAAAAACGCCCCAGCCTTTGGCCACTTCAAATGGTCCGCCGGTACAACTCAATTGGGGGTAGGCAGCCAGTGCAGCCAGGGAATGTCCGGGCATTTCAATTTCCGGAATCACGGTGATATAGCGCTGACGGGCATATTCCACAATCCCCTTCACTTCATTCTGCGTATAAAAACCACCGTAGCGAAGGGAATCAAAGCGGTGTTCCGCATAGCGACCTTTCTGACTGCCATTGCGCCATGCGCCAACTTCCGTGAGTTTCGGATATTTTTTGATTTCAATGCGCCAACCCTGATCTTCGGTTAAATGCCAGTGAAATACATTGTATTTATGCATGGCCATGGCATCGATGTAGCGCTTGATGAAGGAAACCGGGAAGAAGTGACGGCAAACATCCAGGTGCAGACCGCGATAGGAGAATTCGGGCTGGTCTTCAATGTTTACGCAGGGCAGCTTAAAACCGGACTGACGGGTTTGTATCCAATCGGCTGGCAGCATCTGCAACAGCGTCATTGCAGCGCGGAAAACACCGGTATCGGAGTAGGCAGCAATGCGGATTTGTTTAGGCGTGATGCTGAGCTTGTAATATTCTGAATGATAACCGGGGGTTTTGGGAAGCGCCGTTACGCTTATATCCGCCTTGTTGGCACTGTCCTCTTTGTACTGATGCACCAGTCCCCACAGGGTTAATTTGCAGGGTGTGTTTTTAAATTCAGGAGGGCAGTAAAACGATATTCCCTTTTCCCACACAAAGGATTTACGTGTACGCTCCATATTTTTTGGGGCTGGAATCAGGCTGGACAGCTGTGCAAAGCCAAGCAATGGCACCAGCAGGGCTACAATCAGACCTTTTTTCATGGTCAATCGAATGAACCTGACTTAGGGCAGTCTTCGCAGTCATCGTGGTGTTCGGTTTCGGTTTCCACTGTAACATGCTGAATGTTCAGGTGCTGCCAGGCGTGTTTCAGTTCCTTTTTCAGGCGGTGTACATCATCGTAGGAGAGCCCTTCTTCGATGAGCAGATGGGCTGTAAGTGCATTGCGCGTAGTGCTCATGGCCCAGATGTGCAGGTGGTGAATATCGCGCACACCGGGAACAGCCAACGCAGCTTTGCGGATTTTGTCGGGATCGATATTTTGAGGCACACCGTCCAAAGTCAGGCGCATGCTGCTTTTAAGCAGGCCCCAAGCGCTCACCACAATCACCCCGCAGATGAGCAGGGAAATGATGGGGTCAATCTGGCTGATGCCGGTCCAGCTGATAAGAAAACCACCAAGCACCACCGCGGCCGATACGCCCGCATCGGCGGCCATGTGCAGGAATGCCGCACGGTTGTTCAGTTCCTTGTTTTTCATAAACAGCAATGCTGTAGCCGTATTGATGACAATGCCAATGCCCGCCACAATGCTGATGGTTTCCCAGTGGGGGGTTTCAGGGTTGTAAAGCCGGGTGATGGCCTCATAACCGATGGATCCCACCGCCAGCAGCAGTAAAATGGCGTTGGTCAGTGAGGCGAGTATGGTGCCTTTGCTGTAGCCGAAGGTATAGTTTGCGTTGGGCGATTTTGCCGCCATGCGAAACGCCAGCAGGGAAATGGCCAGTCCGGCCACATCGCTCAGGTTGTGGCCTGCATCGGCCATCAGGGCCAGCGAATCTGACCAGTAGCCATAGAGAAACTCAATGACCACAAAGGCTGCATTCAGCACAATGGCTAAAAAAAAAGTTTTGGTGTTCATGCTGCCCTGGTAGGCGGCATGGGATTGGTTGTGCTCGTGGTGATGATGCCCGTGGCTGTGCATCGGTGTTGTGTGTTAAAGGCCCAGCAAGTTTTCTTCGGGGCGTTTGCCGTCCAACAGCATTTCGGGGTTTTCCAGCAGGGTTTTCACGCGAACCAGGAAACTCACGCTTTCGCGGCCGTCGATGATGCGGTGGTCGTAGCTGAGAGCCAGATACATCATGGGGCGGATCACGATTTGTCCGTTTTCCACCACGGGGCGCTCTACGATGTTGTGCATACCCAAAATGGCGCTTTGAGGAGGGTTGATGATGGGTGTGCTCATCATGCTGCCGAATACGCCGCCATTGGTAATAGTGAAGGTGCCTCCGGTCATTTCTTCAATGCTGAGCTTATTGTCGTGGGCTTTGGTAGCCAGGCGTTTCACTTCAGTTTCTATTTCTGCCAGTCCCAGGTTCTGCGCGCTGCGGATAACGGGCACCACCAAACCTTTGGGAGCACTCACGGCAATGCTGATGTCGCAATAGTCGTGGTAAACAATTTCTTCGTCATCGATGCTCGCATTTACGGCGGGCCAGTCTTTCAGGGCAATGCACACGGCGCGGGTAAAAAAGCTCATAAAGCCCGGTCCGATGCCGAATTTTTCTTCAAAGTTCTTTTTGTATTTGGCCCTCAGGTCCATAATGGACTTCATGTTCACCTCGTTGAAGGTGGTGAGCATGGCGGTATTGTTTTTGGCGGCCACCAGGCGTTTGCTCAGGGTTTTGCGCAGGCTGCTCATCTTCTCGCGGTGGGCATTCCTGCCGGTGGCGATAGCGGCGCCTGCTTTGTTCACACCCAGTTTCACGATGGCTTCCAGAGCATCCAGTTTGGTAATTTTGCCGTTGCTGCCGGTTCCTGTCACGGTTTCGGGGGCAATGCCGTATTCGGCCAGCAGCTGGGCGGCCACGGGCGATATAAGCACATGGGAAGTCACGGTAACCTCTGCGGGAGCAGACTTGGCTTCGGTTTTGGGTTTTTCTTCAGCGGCGGGGGCCTTTGGCTGTTCAGGAGCGGCTTTTAGGGCGGTTGATTTAGCCTCGGCGGGTCTGGCGGCCTCGGTATTGATTACCGCGACGACGCTACCCACGGGAACGGTATCGCCCACGTTGCCGATCAGTTTTTCGATAACGCCTGTTTTTTCAGCGTTCACTTCAAAGGTTGCTTTGTCGCTTTCGAATTCTGCGATGGGCTGATCCATTTCCACCCATTCACCTTCCTTTTTCAGCCATTTGGCAATGGTTACTTCGCTAACCGATTCGCCGGGGGCCGGTACTTTAATTTCTAAAGCCATTGGTAGGACAAAGTTACGGATTTTTTGTTGTGGCGTAAACAAAGAATGACGGTTGCGGCAAAGTGTGCAAAAAACAGGTCGAGTTACCTTTCGAGATTGTAATGAGTCGGTGTTTAATTGTGAGAGGAAATGCAAGTGAGGTTGCACTACAAGTAATGCTATTGGAGAAAATATGTGCAACTTTGTTGCGCCAACGGCATTGAACCTGTTAAAAGAGGGCAACAAAAGATTTGTAAGCAACTTTAAAGCTAATCGCAACCTTTGACTACCGGCAAAGGAAATGGCCGTTTAGATTAAGTTTTTTCAAGTTCCCCAGTTCATTTTTTTTGTCTACTTTTGCAACTGAAACAAATGAAAGCGTTTTACTTAATATCATCTCTCCTGTTGGTATTTATCCTTTATGCGACCAGGATAGATATTTCCATCAAAAAATTGTTTTCCGAAAACATTTGCACTGAATACAGCGATTCCGAAAACACTAAAAACGATATGGAAGAAAAAGGAGAACAAGATGGTGTGGAAGATGATTCCGAAGAATTTGCCTCGTTACACCAAGATCATACGCTAAGTCTTTTTCAGTCTAAATTAAACGTTGTTGATGCCCGGCAAAAGCTTTTGCATCAAGACTTTTTAGTAGAATCTCCTCCTCCCAGAATTTAATCTTTTTTTAACTTATCTGTTTGGGTGAGTTATTTTTGTTCTTATCGCCTCTTGTGATCAAATCAGGTAGACACATAAGATCATTATTGCCATAAAAATCAATTTTAATACTTGTTATACAGCATAAAAAAAATGAAAAATATAAACAATCAATTCACCGCAGAAATGGTGAAAACAACTTTACAAGGATGGTGTAATGCCGTTGTAGCCACAGGAAAAGTATATGATGAAGGAGGCGATGTTAAAGCATTTGCCAATCAGGTATTAT
>VGGQ01000031.1 GCA_016868535.1 Bacteroidota bacterium
TGTGCTCTCTCGCTCCTGTAATGGTAATTTCACCTTTGTCTATATAATTGAGTTCGGGTTCCAAAATCGGGGGTGCAAAGGTACTGAAAAAGCAGAGAGGAAGTTAGGTTTAAGCAACAATAATCACCTGCGAGCGATGTTAACCAAGTTACCAGCCGCCGTCCGAGCCGCCTCCGTCAAAACCGCCGCCTCCACCCATGCCGCCCCAGCTGCTGCCGGGACTGCTGCCTCCTCCGAAACCGCCGCCAAAGCCTCCACCCCAGAAATAGGGTCCCATGCCGCCATAACCCCTGCTTCTGCCTTGTTTTCCAAAAGCAAACATCATCAGGATAATTAACAATACCACCGCTATCATTATCCAGCCAGGAGCGTCACCGCCATTTCCTTTTCTATCAGATTGAAATTCGCCGGCCAAAGCAAGCATTACTGCTCTTGTTCCGCTGTCCAATGCTTCAAAATACCGCCCCTGCTTTAGCAAGGGTTGCATGATTTTTCTGCGTATTTCACCCGTTTCACCATCCGTTAATGCACCTTGTGTGGCATTGGCTGTGCGGATGCTGAGCTTGCGGTCATCAATGGAGAGGTAAATCACTACGCCATTGTTTTTGTTTTTTTGGCCCACGCCCCATTGCCTGGCAAAATCCATACTGCGGTCAAACTGATCACGGCCGTTAAGAGATTTCTCTATCACTACCACTAATTGCGTGCTGGTGCTGTCTTCGTAGGTCCTGAGGTTGTCTTCCAGCGCTGCGGTTTCTACTTTGGTTAAAACCCCTGCGAAATCATTAACCAGTCCCCTGTAATCTGGCACCGGCTTGCGGGCAATGTCATCTTCGGATTGTGCGTTCAAATGCGCACAGAAACTACCAACAAGCAGTAAAACGAGCAGTGTTTTAATCCCTTGATATTTCATTGCGCAATTCATCGGGATTGTGATTTCCGGCAGGGAAGTGTAGTTGCAGTTTTTCTCCGGCACGCTGTATGCCATGGCAAATGGCTTCGGTGTATTTCTCTTGTTTAAGTAGTTCCTGCATTTCTGCTTTCACAGTTTCCCAAAATACATCCGTTACATATTGATGTATACCAATATCGCCCAAGATGGCAAACTTCTTTTCGCGAAAACAAACCAATATCAAAACACCATTGCGCAACTCAGTGCGGTGCATTCCCAGTTTGGCAAATACATGCCTGGCTTCCTCAAAAGCATTGTTGTTTTTCATTTTTGCTGCCAAATGCACCCGAATCTCAGCCCTTGAAAGGCTTTCGGCATGGCGTATAGCAGTTAACACAGCCTGTTCGTCAATGGCCGGTTCACCATGTTTTAGAAACAATGAAAACACCGTGCTTACTCCTTGCCTTTGTCCCAGGCCTTGTCGTAATCGGGTACCTTTTCACTGCCGCCTTCAGCTTTGAATTCATCCTTTACGCTAAATCCGCCAAACCCTGCAACAATGCTGCCGGGGAAGGTACGCACAGACACGTTGTAATCTCTTACAGCTTTGTTGTAATCTGATCTTACTTGCCCTATTCTGTTCTCAGTTCCGGGCATTTCGTCCTGAAGCTTCAAATATGCCTCTGTACTTGTAACCTTAGGGTAAGCTTCTACAGCCAGTGTAAAGGCACTGCTGATTTTTGCATTGGCACGTTCAAGATCTGCCGGTGTTTTGGCGTTGTTGATGTCATCTTTGGCTTCGGTAATGCCTGCACGGGCTTTGGTAACCGATTCAAGAATGCCTTTTTCGTTTTTTCCGGCTTCCTGTACGGTTCTGATAAGGGCAGGAATCAAATCGGCTCTGCGCTGATACTGTGTTTGCACGTTACCCCAGGCATTCTTCACGTTTTCATCCTGTTTAATTATCCCGTTATACTTGCTGCAGCCCCAGAAGAAGATGATGGCAAAAAAGCCAACCACCGAAAGTAAAATAATGTTATTGCGGTTCATTGTTAAATTGTAGTCCAAAAATAGATGCAAAATGCCTGCCTAACGCATTTTTTACGACCAACATGTCAATTTGTCGGCCAAGCTCACCTTCCATGCTGCACACCGTTTTGTCTGAGATGCCACAGGGCACAATGTGGCCAAACATTTCGAGGTTGGTATTTACATTCAGCGCCAGACCATGCATGCTGACAAAACGGCTGCATTTGATGCCGATGGCGGCTATTTTTCGCTCATTGGGTTTGTCTTTGTCAATCCACACGCCAATTCTGCCGGGTATGGTTTCTGCCACAATATTCCATTCTGCCAGGGTGCGGATAATGGCTGTTTCTATCCCTTCCACAAAGGTTTTTACCCCGATGCCCAGTTGTTCCAGATCGAAAATCGGGTAAGCAACGAGTTGGCCCGGACCATGGTAGGTAATGTCTCCGCCCCGCTCAATATTGTATACTCCGGCACCAATTCGGGTGAGGGTTTCAGTATCCGCCAGCAGATTTTTACGCTCTGCACTTTTGCCAAACGTAAATACATGCGGATGTTCCACAAAAATCAAATCATGGTTGGGGTTTTCACCGGCCGCCTTCGATTCTATCTTCTCCTGAAATAAGGCCAGCTGCATGTCCCAGGCTTGCTTATAGTCCATCATTCCTGGATCCAGCAAATGGCATTTTTGCATGTTTGCAAAATTACGGAATTTTAATGCTTGCTTTTTTGTAGAACATATTGTATTTTCGTTTTTGTGGGTTCTGCAAGACAGACAGGTGAAAACGGTGAAATCCATGCGGCAGATTTCCTCGTATACAAGGGATTTGAAGTACTTCACAGGAACTGGAGGACAGGCCATCTGGAGATAGATATCATAGCCAGGGACGGCAATAAAATAGTATTTATAGAAGTTAAATCACGATTTGATAAATTGGGCAATCTGCACCCGGAGGACATGGTCAATGCCGGCAAACAGAAGAAACTTATCCTTGCCGCTCAGCTTTATCTCCGAAAATTTCCGCACGATGGTCCCCTAAGGTTTGATGTTATTTCCATTGTTTCAACACCATTTAGCCGCCATCTGTATTACCATCCCGATGCCTTCTTTCCTTTGGGGTACTAAGGTCATATAAATGTCATCCGTGTAGAATTTCAAAACCATGCTATATCAAAAAGGTTATTTTTGCAGTACAATATGAAGTTAATAATTACTGTATTGGCACTTCTGAGTGCCTGTTCCGTCAAGCTTTCCGCCCAGTTTCACCACGAACATTCCTGTGGCACGGAGCTGCTGTATCAGCAGATGCTGAAGGACGATCCTTCTCTTGCAGCAAAACGTGAATCATATTCTCAGGAGGCACGTGCCGCTGCTAAAAATCCATCGCGCAGGGCTGCCAAGTACACTATCCCTGTTGTCTTTCATGTTATTCATACAAACGGTCCCGAAAATATCAGTCGTGAACAGATACTTGATCAGGTGAGAATTTTAAACCAGGATTTTAACTTCTTAAACCCTAACCGCACCAAAATACGCAGCCAGTTTACTGCTGTCGCTGCGGATTGCCAAATAGAGTTTAAATTGGCAAATATTGATCCGGCCGGTAAATGTACCGACGGTATTAACCGTGTCTACAGCCCCTTTGGCGTAGAAGTAGATCAGGTCAATGCCAAAGTAAAATCACTGGTGCGCTGGGATTACACAAAATACCTGAATATTTGGGTGGTAACCAGCATTGGTTCTTCCGGAAATGGAATCACCCTGGGTTATGCCGTTTTCCCTTTTGCAACCTCTGCACTGGTTGACGGGATTGTAGTGCGAAACGACCGCATTGGAACCATTGGTACGGCTGTACTCAGGGACAGTGGTAGAACTCTTACCCATGAGGTTGGTCACTGGCTGGGTTTGTTTCATACCTTTCAGGGCGGTTGCAATTCTCAGGACAACTGCGATGATACACCACCTGTTGCTTCTACATTTACCAACGCCAACTGTCCGGCCAATGGTAACAGCTGTTCGACCGACAATCCAAACCTTCCCGACCAGTGGGAAAATTTCATGGATTACAGTGAAGGTAACTGCATGGCCATGTTTACCCTGCAACAAAAAGCCATCATGCACAGCTATCTGGTCAAAGCACCACGCTCAAGCAATGTGTCGGCAGCCAACCTGCTGGTAACGGGAATTACACCAAACACATCCACACCTCCTACAGCAGCATTCTCTTCTTCAAATAGAATTGTCTGCGCCGGTGAGCCCGTGAAGTTTTACGATATGAGCTGTAAGGCTACCGTTACTGCCCGAAGCTGGACTCTTACCGGTTCTTCTTCACCCTCATCGTCTGCTGAATCACCTGTTGTAGTTTACCAAACTGCCGGCAAATACCCTGTTTCCCTAACTGTTCAAAATGCAAAAGGAAGCAATACTTCATCGGCAACCGATTATATTGAGGTGGTAGGCCAGGATGCAGCCCTTTATCCGAATGCCGAAGAAAAATTTGAAAGTGATCCTGTTACAAGGGGTTTTATACACTTATCACCTGCAGGTGCACGCTTTACTATCGCCGATACTGTGGCATATACTGGCAGCAAAAGCTATCAGGCCATAATCACTTCCTCAGTAACCGCAGGTACGGTTTTTAGCTTCCGTACACCTTCATACGATCTCAGTAAGCTTGGCAAACTCGGGCTGCCCGCACGTCTTTCCTTCTACGCCGCTTATGCACTGCCAACGGCAGATGTAACCGCAACTGAAATTTTGCGGGTTTATGTCTCTACCGATTGTGGAAATTCATACAGTCAGATCCTGGAACGTACCGGAACGGGTCTGGCCTATTCGGGCGGAACCTCCAAACCTAGATTTATTCCTGTCAGCAAAAGTCAGTGGAAACTCTTCTCAATACCTTCATTGTCGCAATTGAGCAGACTTGATACGGCCAAAAATGCCATTTTCAGATTTGATGTTATTAGCAATGCGGGAAATTCCGTTTGGCTGGATGATATCAATGTAAGCCAGTGGTATGCGAGAACGCATACGATTGAAACAGACGAAATAAAAGCAGCTATTTACCCCAATCCTGCGCGGCAAAGCGCTACACTTGAACTTAACCTGACGGTGGGCATGCCTGTAAATATCGATATCTGCGATCTTCAGGGCAGGGTTATACAAACCATTAGCAAAAATTTTATGCCTGTGGGTAAATCATTTATTACCTTGGGTAATATCGCTGTGGATAACGGTACAATTTATCTGGTTCGCATCCAAACAAGTAGCGGGTTCATTACTAGACCCATTACCTTTGCGCCCTAGATTTTTTGTTTAACCGTTATCTTTTTAAAGATGAAGAACCTCGTAATTGTTGAGTCACCGGCGAAAGCCAAAACCATTGAAAAGTACCTGGGAGCGGGATTTACCGTCACCTCAAGCATGGGCCACATCCGCGATCTAAGCCGCGGTGACAATGCCATAGACATTAAGAATGGTTTTAAACCCAAATACGAGATTGATTCAGACAAAAAAGAACTGGTAAAAAAACTTAAGAGAATGGCCCAGGAGGCGGAAGTGGTGTGGCTCGCAACGGACGAAGACCGCGAGGGAGAAGCCATTAGCTGGCACTTGTTTGAGACACTGGATCTTAAGGAAGAAAGCACCAAACGCATTGTTTTTAATGAAATAACCAAGCCGGCCATATTAAAGGCGGTAGAAAACCCACGGAAAATAGATAAGTACTTGGTGGATGCCCAGCAAGCCCGCCGTGTGCTTGACCGCCTGGTGGGTTTTGAACTGTCGCCCATTTTATGGCGAAGGGTGAGTAGGGGTTTGTCTGCAGGCCGTGTTCAGTCTGTTGCCGTTCGCCTTATTGTGGAGCGGGAAAGGGAAATACATTCATTTCAAAGCCATTCTGAATTTAAGATTACCGCACCCTTTACGACCAAGGAGGGTAAAACCTTAAAGGCAGAATTAAACCATAAATTCAAAACAGAAGATCAAGCGGTGGCTTTCTTGGTTCAGGTTCAGTCTGCCAACTTCAAGGTCCTGAATATTGAAGTTAAACCCACACATAGAAATCCGGCACCGCCATTTACCACGAGTACGCTGCAGCAGGAAGCTTCCCGCAAACTCGGGTATGATGTGTCCAGAACCATGTCGCTGGCTCAGCGCCTGTATGAAAACGGGCATATTACCTACATGCGTACCGATTCGGTAAACCTGAGTCAACTGGCAGTCGCGGCTGCCAAAGACCAGATTTCAGCTATGTTTGGCCCTCAATACATCCAGGTACGTAAATTCAGCAATAAAAATGAAAGTGCCCAGGAAGCACATGAAGCCATACGTCCCACGTATTTTGATAAAATAGCCGCCGGTGATGATTCGCAGCAGAAAAAACTGTATGATCTTATTTGGAAAAGGGCTGTTGCATCGCAAATGAAAACGGCTGATCTGGAGAAAACTACAATCAGTATTGGGAATTCAGCCAACGGCGAAACCTTTATTGCCGAGGGTGAAGTCATCAAGTTTGATGGCTTTCTTCGGCTTTACATCGAAAGCAACGATGACGACGGTGAAAAGGATGAAGAAGGAGTATTACCCCGTGTGAACATCAACGACAGCCTGATTTACAGCGAAATTAAAGCGGAAGAGAAATTCAGCCGCCCCGCTGCACGTTACTCTGAGGCAACGCTGGTAAAAAAACTTGAAGAACTGGGTATAGGTCGTCCTTCTACATACGCACCAACCATCAGCACCATACAAAAACGGGGATATGTTACTTCAGAATCCCGTGACGGTAAAACCCGCAACTTTATTTCTGTGCTGATGAACGACAGCGGCATCAAACGTGAAGTAAAAACCGAAAAATTCGGGGCAGAGAAGAAAAAATTGTTTCCTACCGATATGGGTATGCTCGTTACCGATTTCCTGCTTCAACACTTTGATCAGATCATGGATTACGGTTTTACGGCATCCGTAGAAAAGGAATTTGATGAAATTGCGGAAGGCAATATGGGCTGGCAGGATATGCTACAAACCTTTTATGATCCTTTTTCAGAAAATATCCAGCGTACCGTTGAAACAGCAGTGCGTGTCACCGGTGAACGTATTTTGGGGCAGGATCCGCATTCCGGAAGAACAGTATTGGTTCGTTTGGGGCAATATGGACCCATGGCACAAATCGGCAGATTTGACGACGAACAGCCCCTGCGTTTTGCAAGAATTCCACATGGAATGACCATGGAGAATATTTCCTTGGATGAGGCTTTAAATTTATTTAAGTTGCCAAAAAAATTGATCATGTCTAACGGCGTAGAAGTTACATTGGGCGTTGGTATGCATGGACCTTATCTTAAAGTGGGTGAAAAGTTTCACAGTCTTTCTCAAACCATAGACTTGATAGCCTTTTCAGTGGACGATGCTGAAGCATTCCTGCAAAACCTGGCAAATGAACCTAAGTTTCCCATGGAAATAGGGGAGTATGATGGTCAAAAAATATCCGTAAATAAGGGCCCTTATGGGCCTTATATCAAGTTTGGGGATTTGTTTGTGAGTCTGCCTAGAGGCAGCAATCCTGCTGCTGTTACCCTGGAAGAGGCCATTCCGCTTATCGAAGCCAAGAAAGAAGGGGAGAAGGCCAAAATCATCAAGGAATTTGACCAGGACAAAACCCTGCAAATTTTAAAGGGTCAATATGGTCCGTATATCAGCCACGGCAAAAAGAATGTAAAAATTCCTTCCGGGAAAAAACCCGAAGACCTGACCTACGAAGAGGTTATGGGTCTGGTGAAAAATGCACCGGATAAAAAGGCTACGGCCCGCAAAAAACGATAAATTTTAATTTCTGCTCTTCTAATTCCCTCTGTAAAAGGGGACCTAATTTCACGCCATTTGGTCTATCAGTTTAATTGTTTATTGGGTGGGGACTATTTCATAGCACAGGGCTTAATGCCCGTCAATATTCCGCATTACCAATCCACTAACCTGTCGGTCTTTGCGCCGGGCATTTGGCAAGGCGAGACCAACAAGGAGGGTTATGTATTAGAGCTCATCAAATCCCCAGCCTGCTGCATTTTCAATCCATTTGTATTTCATCGCAAAAATCCCTATTTTTGATTTTTCACCCACATGATTTCGGAATCCGAACTGAAAGCCATGTTATACCTGCTCGATGATACCGATGAGCAGGTAGTAGGCACCGTAGCTGGTCGCCTGCTTTCCGAAGGTGCGCCTATAGTACCGGTGCTCGAGCAATACTGGCTTACCAACCAGGATCCTGTCCTTGCCGGCCGCATCGAAAAAATTATACGTAATATTCAAAACAAAGAACTTTCCGCGGGCTTTGATGATTGGTTAAAATCTAAAGAGAAATTACTTCTGCAGGCCTGCTTGCTGGTTAGCAAAATCCATTATCCCGGCTTGGATGAATCGGTGGTGGTAAACTTTGTGGAGAAAATGCGTCTGGATGCCTGGATGTCACTCTATAACGCATCTAATCCCCAGGATAAGATTAAAATCCTCAACCATATTTTCTTCGAGAGATACAATTTCAAAGGCAATTCAAATGACTACCACAATCCTGATAATTCGCTCATAAACCGTGTGATTGAAACCCGCTCAGGCAATCCCATTTCCATGTGTAACCTTTATGCGATTGTGGCCCAAAAACTCGGCTTGCCCGTATTTGGTGTGAACCTGCCCCAGCATTTCGTTATTGCATATTGTGATGATACCCACCTCGGACCCATTGTGCCGTTTCAGCCACCTTCAAAACTAAACAGGGAAGATTATGGACCGGTGCTTTTCTACATCAATCCATTCAGCCGCGGACAGATTTTTCTGCATAATAATATCAGCGATTTCCTGCAGGTTATCAAAGTAGAATCACAACCCACCTTTTTTGATACCTGCGAAACCCCGGAAATACTGAAACGAATGCTTCGCAATCTTCATTATGCATATCAGAAAACCAATGATAATAACAGACTCAAACTGGTATCTTTTTACATGAAAAAACTGGGAATGAACGTCGAAAGTAGTTCTGAAGAATAGCATTCCGTCATTCAAATTTGCAGTTACCCCTAAAAACCCCGAATTTTGTCTCTCTTTACTATGGCAGAAAAACCTATCCTTATGCCCAAAATGGGCGAAAGTATTGCCGAAGCAACCATTATCCGCTGGCTCAAAAACGAAGGTGATAAGGTTGAAAAAGACGAACCTATTGTTGAAATTGCAACCGATAAGGTAGATAGTGAAATACCCAGTATCGAAGCAGGTATTTTGGTAAAACAATTTTATAAAGACGGACAAGTGGTGAAAGTGGGTGAACCCGTTGCCATGATTGCAACCGATGGTGCCGCGGTTTCTGCACCAGCACCTGTTGCTGAAATAGAAAAAACGGTTGTAGCTGCCGTAAATACTGCACAACCCGAAAAGCCTGCTGCTGTTACTTCTGGTGGAGATAGGTTTTACTCTCCGCTGGTGCTCAATATCGCCAGAACCGAAGGCATTGGTATGGAGGAACTAGACCGCTTACCCGGTACCGGTAAAGAGGGCCGTGTTACCAAAGCCGATATTCTGAACTATCTTCAAAACCGCGGTGCTGCACCTTCTGTTACCTTAACAGCAGCATCCCCTTCCTTAACCCAGCCTGCAGCAACAAAAACAGAAACCGAAAAACCAGCTTCTGAGGCCGTTAGGTTGGGTGCCGGCGATGAAATTATTGAAATGGACCGCGTACGCAAACTTATTGCCGACCACATGGTAATGAGCAAGAGAACCAGCCCGCATGTTACCAGCTTTGTGGAAGCTGATGTTACAAACCTTGTAAACTGGCGCAACAAGGTGAAGGACAGCTTCAAAAAGCGCGATGGAGGGAATATTACTTTCACACCTGTATTTGTATGGGCTATCGCCAAAGCCATCAAGGATTACCCCATGATCAATGTGTCGGTGGACGGCGATAAAATCATCAAAAAGAAAAATATAAATATCGGGATGGCCGTGGCACAGCAAAATGGCAACCTGATAGTGCCGGTTATTAAAAATGCCGATACCATGAACCTGTTGGGCATTACCCGCGTGGTAAATGATTTGGCCAACAGAGCCCGTGTAAACAAACTTACCCCCGATGAAATTCAGGGAGGTACGTATACGGTTACCAATGTGGGTTCTCTTGGCAATTTGATGGGCACACCAGTTATCAACCAGCCTCAGGTGGCTATTATGGCTATTGGTGCTATTCGCAAAAAGCCCGCCGTTATTGAAACCGAATACGGAGATGTGATTGCCATACGCCACATGATGTTCCTGAGCCACAGCTACGACCACCGCGTGGTAGATGGCGCGCTGGGTGGAATGTTTGTGCGCAAGGTCGCCGACTACCTGGAGCAGTGGGATCCTGAAACCGTAATTTAACAATCCACTGCTCTGAGGGCCGCAAACTGCTTTATGGAAGCAAAACTGTTGAAACTGGCCCGACTGACAGCATGCGTGTTGTTGCTGCTGAATATTTTTTATACCACCGATGAATTTTTAACGCCTCAAACTGTTAAAACCACCTGCACTGAGGCCTACCAAAGCCTTTTGCCCAACGGTGAAAAGCAGTTCACTATTATCCTGGCCAATCATTCGCAAATAGAAGTGACCAGTGAGGTTATTTTGTCTGCACCCGGTCAAACCGTATTGGCCTATCACACGCCTTGGTTTGATGGATTAAAGGCTGTTTCCTATGAATTTTATGGTTTAGACGGAAAACTGCAGGAACAAACCATTGGAAATCCCAACGCTCCAAGAACAACCATGCTCTTTGTATCGGGCTTCCTGTTTCTCATAAGTATTGTAACTTTAACTGCCCGTTATGAATATGCAGTCGGAACCGTTATTTTTGGTACTATCCTCGCCGGGGTGCGCTTTTGGGTATTGAAGTAATATGAAACAGCGGGTAATTGCATTTTGGACATTTGTGTGGCAGCATCCGCTGTATGGGCTGTATCTGTTGCTTTTGATGCTTGTGTTGTGTAAACAATGGATCAGTCCGGCGGAATTGGTTGACACCGGAGAATACCGAAATGCTGCACATAATATCAGCAATGGATTGTGCTGGAGCGCCTGTTTGCCTTCGGATATCTGTAATCAACTGAGCCTGCCTGAAACACGTCGCACACCTGGCTACCCTCTGTTAATTGCCCTGTTTCACTACAGCAATCTGCTGCTGTTGTTTCAAATAATACTTGCGTCTTTGGTTCCAAAACTCATGCATACACTCCTGCTTAAAATAGGGAAGGCTTATTGTTTCAAAACCTCATTGGTGTTGCTATTGCTGTATCCGCTCCAATTTTACTATGCGGCTATGCTTATGCCCGATATACTTTGTCAGGTGATGCTGTTGTGTCTGCTGATTGCTTTTATTGAAAAGCGTTGGGTGCGGTTTTCTTTATTTATTTCCGCATTATTGTTGTTGAAGGCGGTTTTTATGCCCTTGGCATGGCTGGCATTTGGGGGCTTGTGGTCTCTAAAGACTAAACAAAAATTTTGGCTTGTGCTGCCTTCCGTAGTTGTGGTTTTTATTTCATGGCTCAATTTGAGACAAACGGGGGTTTTTCACTACACTTCCATGCCCGTAACCAATGCTTTCGAATACAACATACGAAACCTGGTGAAAGGCGATGTGTCGGGGGAGGAATTGTATTATAAAATTGCGGCACGCAAGATGGACAGCATGAAGTTTTCGGGTAAATACAAATTCATGATGGCAGAAACGCAAAAAGCCATTAGGATGTCGCTATTAAAATATGCCTATTTGCATGTTCTGGGCTCAGCTAAAGCACTATTGGATCCCGGGAGATACGATATGGTTGCTTTCTTTCAACTGCCGCAGGGAAGGGGTTTTATGGATAATTCAAGTTCAGGTTTTTGGGCCTCGCAACCCCCGGCATTTTGGCTGTATATTATTCTCTTTACCTTGCTGGCGCTGCTGAAAATATGCCTTTCAATTTTTGCCATATTCAAAAACATAACCCACAAATGGATTTTGATTTTTTCGGTCATCTATATCCTTGCCTTAATTGGGCCTGTGGGCAGCGCACGCTATCTGATACCTGTTATGCCAATCTTGATTATACTGGCCTCCACAGGCTGGAATATTTTTTTTAACAAAAAACAACATGAAAGTACTGTTGCTGAGCGATAGCCACGGCTGGGTGGATGAGGCAATCCTGAAACATTGTGCCGAAGCCGACGAAGTGTGGCATGCCGGAGACTGGCTCAACCTGACCTTATTACATGCCTTAGAAAAACTGGGCAAAACGGTCCGAGCCTGCTGGGGCAATGTGGACGGACATGATTTACGCAAAATCTTCCCGGAGAACAACAAGTTTACCGCCGAAGGCATTACCGTCTGGATTACCCACATAGCAGGAAAGCCGGGGCGTTACAATCCCAAAATCACATCACAACTATATGCCAATCCGCCGAAAATGCTCATCTGCGGTCATTCTCATATTCTCAAGGTAGAACGCGATCCGGCCCTGAAAAACATGCTGTATGTAAATCCCGGCAGTTGCGGCATAAAAGGTTTTCATATTGTGCGCACAGCCCTCAGATTTGAACTCAGTCAGGGCAAAATCCTGAATATGCAGGCCATTGAATTTGGTCCACGGGTACAAAGAATAACCGAATAAATCAAGTTCAGCATGCTGAAATTCGAGGGAAAGACGTATTTTTGCATTCCCAGTTTGCCCGGGTGGCGGAATTGGCAGACGCGTTGGTCTCAAACACCAATGGGGTAACACTCGTGCCGGTTCGAGCCCGGCCCCGGGTACTAAAAAAGCCTTGCCATTCAAGGCTTTTTTATGCATCATGGCCGAAAAGATACACCTTGAAATTCCGGTAGCTGAAAGTCAGCGTATCAACGCACACCTTTTTCTGCCCGAGAAGGAAATTGATGTGCCAGTGTTCATTTTCTGCCATGGATTTAAAGGTTTTCGTGACTGGGGCTTCTTTCCCCGTATAGCTGATTATTTCTGTTGCGAGAACGTGGCTGTAATTACCTTCAACCACACCTTTAATGGCGTGGATGAGGCTCATCCCACCGATTTTACACGGCTGGATTTATTCGCGCAAAATACTGTTACACGTGAATTGTCAGAGATACAATCCGTAATAAACTGGGTACATAATCAAGCAGAAGCATTTGGCATAGATTCTGACAGAATCATCCTCGGCGGCCATAGCAGGGGCGGGGCCAACGCCATTGTGGCGGCTTCAACCTCTAAGTTCATTAGCAAAGTCGTGGCCTGGGCGCCCGTTGCCCATTATGCCTCCATGTTTGCTTCTGCCGATTTGAAAAAGTGGGAAAAGGAAGGGGTGTTGATTATTCCCAATGCCCGCACAGGACAACAAATGCCGCTCAACTACGCTTACTGGCAGAATCTGATAGTGAATGAGGGAAAATACAATGTAATGGAAGCGGCAGGCTCTCTGCAGATACCGCTTTTGCTTATTCACGGGCTGGATGACAAATCGGTTCCTTTAGTTCATTCAGAAAAATTACACAACGAATGCTGGCATGCATTGTTGGTAAAAATGGAAAACGCCGACCATACCTTCAATACGCCGCACCCCGCACCGGAAAAGTTGCCTGCACAAGCAGTGGAGCTACTTACCAATACCCTGGAGTTTATCCTTGATTAAATCATTTGGCCGCAGCCCTGCGCAATCGGTCGTTAATAGCTCTTCCCAGGCCGGTTTCAGGAAGTAATTCTGCCAAAATGCAGTTATAGCCTGCATTGTCAAGCTGCCTCAACATGGCGAAAAGATTCACAGCAGCCTCTTCAAGGTTTTTCTTTGGGCTTAAAATCAGCTGACGTTCCGTTTCGATGCCGGCCAGTGGCTCAGTATAACGCAGATAGACGGTTTCAGGGGTGTCGGGTGTCGTATTGTTATTCGATAGAACTATCTTGCATCGCGGACTGTAATGTACATCCAGCTGTCCGGGTGCTGCGGGGTTACTGCCTGAGTATATTTGCTCCGCAATCGGTCCTAAAACTGCAACTATTTGCTCTACCGCAATACCCCCCAAACGGTAAACAAGCGGCTCACCCTGCGGGAATCCCACAATGGTGCTTTCCACACCCACATGGCAGGGACCTCCATCCAGAATGTAGCATACTTTATCACCCAACTGATCGGCGACGTGCTTTGCCGTAGTTGGACTTACATACCCAAATGGATTGGCACTGGGAGCTGCCAATGGAAAGTCAAGTTTTTTAAGTAATTCAAGGCAGACAGGGTGGGAGGGAACCCTGATGCCAACAGTATCATGGCCGGAAGTTACCAGGTCGGGAATGATTTCTTTTTTGGGTAAAACCAGCGTAAGCGGTCCCGGCCAGAAGGCTGTTGCCAGTTTTTGTGCCTTTTCAGGCATGGGATGCACATATTTTTCAGCTTCAGTAATTCCATGCACATGCACAATCAGCGGATCGAAAAAAGGCCGGTTCTTGGCACTGAATATTTTGGCTACAGCCTCTGCACTCAGGGCGTTTGCAGCCAGTCCATACACCGTTTCTGTGGGTATGCCCACAATTTCACCATTTCGCAGGCAGTCAATAGCAGCTTCCATATTGGAGCCGGGCTTTACCATCAACGCCTTTTCAGGTTGTATTTTTCGATTTTGTTGTAGAGGTGACTGCGCTGAATATCAATCTGCTGAGAGGTTTTAGCTACATTCCATGCGTTGTGAATCAGTTTGCGCTCAATGAAGATTTTCTCGGCCCAGTCCCTGAAGTCCTGCAGCGTTGCATAATTGTCCACCACACCAAAAGGATCCGATCCGCGTTGAGCAGGATTGCTGTATATGAATACATCATCTCCTGTTATTTCATCACCGCACAATATCACCAGACGCTCCACTACGTTGTGCAGCTCACGTATATTGCCTGTCCAGTTCACTTCTTTCATCGCTTCGTAAGCATCTGGGGTAAATTTTTTGGCAGAAAGCCCGTTTTCAGCACAAATATTTTCAAGGAAATTGGCCGCAATGGTCGGAATATCATCGGTACGCTCATTCAAGGTAGGCACGTGTATTAAAATAACCGAGAGTCGGTGGTACAAATCCATGCGGAAATTGCCTTTTTCAATTTCTTCTGGCAGATTTTTATTGGTAGCCGCAACAATCCGCACATCCACCGTTATTTCACGGTCTCCGCCAACCCGGGTAATGCGCCCTTCCTGTATGGCGCGCAATACCTTGGCTTGTGCTGCCATACTCATGTCCCCGATTTCATCGAGAAACAAAGTTCCGCCATGTGCCTGCTCAAACTTTCCGATACGCTGCTTGATGGCACTGGTGAAACTGCCTTTTTCATGGCCAAAAAGTTCACTTTCTATCAGTTCCGAGGGAATACTGGCGCAGTTTACCTCCACCAGCGGCATGTTGGCCCGTGGGCTTTTTTCGTGAATCCAGCGTGCCACCAGTTCCTTACCCGTGCCGTTTTCACCGGTAACCAGCACGCGCGCTTCGGTGGGTGCTACTTTTTCAATGGTTTCCTTTATTTTGAGGATAGCCGGTGTTTCTCCAATGATATCATAGGTTTTGGAAGCTTTACGCTTCAAAACTTTGGTTTCGGATACGAGTTTGTTCCTGTCTACTGCATTGCGAAGGGTAATCAACAGCCGGTTTAAATCCGGTGGCTTGGTGATAAAATCGTACGCCCCTTTTTTGGTGGCTTCAATGGCCATTTCAACCGTTCCATGCCCTGATATCATTACCATGGGCACGTCTGGCGCCAGTATCTGCACGCGGTCAAGAAGTTCCATGCCGTCTATGCCGGGCATTTTCACATCGCATAACACCACATCGTAAATGTTTTTCTGCAACTGTTGCAAACCTTTTGCGCCGTCCTCCGCAAGGGTCACCTCGTATTTTTCATACTCGAGAATTTCTTTCAGCGCCCCCCGAATGGCAGCTTCATCATCAATGACCAATATAGATGGCATAATATGTATAAATTTGTTTACAAGATTATGTAAAATTCATTGGACACCAATAGCTGCTTGTGTTTTGTTATCCACGCATTATCAATACTCAAAAAAAATATATAATTAATATTATATCAATAAAATAAAAGGATTAACTGATAATTCTTGCAAATTCCTGAGTTCCGGGAACTATTAACACATACAAATCAATAAGAATTAAAAATATTGTAAAAAACTTGCACATTCATACAAAAACCCCCAAATTTGTGCATTAACGATTCATCTGTAGTGTGCATGAGTAATAAACTGACAATACTGTTGCTGGCCCTGCTGGCATTGCCTTTCAAGGGGATTTCACAGCAAGATCCGTATTACACGCATTATGCTTTCAATAAAATTCTATTTAACCCTGCCTATGCTGGTGCATCAGGTAGTTTTTGCGTAAATGCAAATGCCCATCGACAGTGGATGGGTCTGGCCGATGAAACAGGCTATTTTAAAACCCAGAATGGTACTGCGCCTGTAAATTTCATAAACAACGTAATGCCCAAAACCAATGCTTTTGGTTTTACGGCACCCATAAATATCATAAACACCGCCGGAACATTAACCAATTACGGAGGTGCATTTTTTAGTTTTACAAACGAAGTAATTGCGTACGAATCCAATTCTTACATGCGCGGTGGTTTGGCCTCTG